>JAJFBJ010000105.1 GCA_020697375.1 Nitrospira sp.
GGATAGGCCATGATCCGAGTCATACTACCGGCACATTTGCGAACCTTGGCGCGCGTGAATGGAGAGGTGACTCTCGACCTCGCGGGGCTGGTGACGCAGCGCTCGGTGCTCGATGCGCTCGAAGCCCGCTATCCGATGTTACGGGGCACGATTCGCCATCATGTCACGCAACAGCGGCGGCCGTTCATACGCTTCTTCGCTTGTGAGCAGGACCTGTCCCACGAATCGCCGGACAGTCTGCTGCCCGACGCCGTAGCAACGGGGGACGAGGCGTTTCTCATCGTGGGCGCCATGGCGGGAGGCTAGCGAGCTGTTTGGACTTTGAAATGTGTCGAGCGCGAAGAAGATTTTCCGCCGTCGGACGCATTCACAGCGCCTCGTTGAGCCAATGGTCTGAACAGGCCCTGAAAGAAAATGCCGCAGCGCATTTCATGGATTATCGTCAAGATTACGAGGATTCCGATGGGTGTGATGCCGGAGGAGTCGCTTCTGGCGGCAATGGAGAAGTACCCTGCAGAGGGTGCAGATGTACGTTCTCTGAAAGGGAACGGAAACCGTCCAAAGAGAGAAGAAGGGAGACCACATGCTGATTCAACCATATATATTTTTCGACGGCCGCTGCGAGGAGGCGGCTGAATTCTATCGCCATGCGCTTGGAGCCGAAGTGACGGCTCTCGTGCGTTTCAAGGACAGTCCCGATCCCGGCATGTGCCCGGCGGAGGATGGAAACAAGGTGATGCACATGAGCCTGCGCATCGGAGAGACGACGCTGCTGGCATCCGACGGGCGATGCGAAGGAAAGCCGAGCTTCCAGGGATTTTCGCTCTCGCTTACGGTGGCTGGTGAAGCCGATGCGGAGCGGTTGTTCGGAGCTCTGGCCGAAGGCGGGAAAGTACAAATGCCGTTGGCCAAGACCTTCTTTTCTCCCAGCTTCGGCATGGTCACCGACCGTTTCGGGGTGCCATGGATGATCCATGTGGCGCCATGAGATTGTTCGAGTTGGAAGAAGAAGATAGATTGGCATGGAGAACCGACTCGATCGAGATTGCGCGGTCAGACATCGGCGGATCGAAGTCGACGGATGTTCCATCTTCTATCGAGAGGCAGGCCGTGACGACAGGCCCGTGGTCCTGTTGCCACATGGCTATCCCTCGTCATCCTTTCAATTTCGCAATTTCATGCCCGCGCTTGCGAATCGATGGCGAGTTGTCGCGCCCGATTTTCCGGGCTTCGGCTATAGCGACATGCCGGATCATTCAGGTTTCGCATATACCTTCGAGGCCTACGCTGGCTTCCTTTTGCGTTTCACGGAGGTGATGAACCTACGGCGGTATGCAATCGACCTACATGATTACGGCTCGCAGATTGGCCTTCGCCTCGCCATGAAAAGCACCGGAGCGCGTCGCCGCCCTTATCATCCAGAATGGCGATATCTATGCAGATCAGCTGGGGCCCAAGTACAAGGCTCTCCGAGAGTATTGGGCCAATCCGACCGCGGACGGTCGCAAGAAGCTCGGCGAAGCAGTGAGCCTGGAAGGTTTTCGCGAGCGGATCAGCCCGGATCTCTGGACATTGGCCTGGTCGCTGATGCAGTCACCAGAGCGGCGGGAGATCGCGATCACGCTCATGGAGAATCTCAAAGCGAATCTCGATTGGTTCCCCCGATACCAGGCATATTTGCGGGAACATCGGCCGCCGACGCTGATCGTCTGGGGGATTCAGGACGGATATATGCCTGAAGGAGCCGCGCGGGCCTATATGCGGGATCTGCCGGATGCCGAACTTCATTTGTTGGACGGCGGTCATTGGGCACTGGAGACCAATCTCGATGAGATCGTGGCGCTGACCCGTGAGTTTCTTGAACGGGTTTACGGGAATACCAGTTCGGAATGAGTGGAGCGCCGGTTTCTGCAACATTCTTACATCCAAGGAGGTTTTACATGGCCGGCTATGTTGATGGGTATGTCTTGCCGATTCCGAAAAAAAGCGTGACCGCGTATCGCCGCATGGCACAAAAGGCTGGAAAAATCTGGCGAGAACACGGTGCGCTGGACTACAAGGAATGCCTCGGCGATGATCTTGATGTGAAATGGGGTGTCACGTTCCCCCGGCAGATCAAGCTGAAGCCAGGTGAGACTGTGGTCTTCGCGTACATTCTGTTCAAATCGCGCGCCCATCGTGACCGAGTCAACGCAAAGGTGATGAAAGATCCCCGGCTCGCCGGTTCAATGGACTCGAAGACGATGCCGTTCGATCACAAACGCATGGTCTACGGCGGGTTCAAGATTATGGTCGATGCCTGAGCAGGCGGCCCATGCACACGACGCTTGTGCAACGGACACTGTCATCGCACTGCAGGAGCCGATATGTCAAAGAATCCCGACATCTGCCGTTGTCCCTGGGTGGATCTCACCAAATCGGATTACGTCGCCTATCACGATACTGAATGGGGCGTTCCTGTGCATGACGACCAACGGCAATTCGAATTCCTCATCCTGGAAGGCGCGCAAGCCGGGTTGAGCTGGTATACCGTGCTGAGAAAGCGGGACAGCTATCGAGTTGCTTTTGACCACTTCCATCCTGAAAAAGTTGCCAGATATGATGAGAGCAAGGTGCAAAAGCTGCTCGGAAATGCGGGAATCATCCGGAACAAAGCCAAGGTCCGTGCAGCCGTCAATAATGCCCGGAAATTTCTCGACGTCCAAGAGGCTTTCGGCAGTTTCGATGCCTATATCTGGAGGTTTGTTGACGGCAAGCCGATCACCCACGCGCTTAAACGGTTGAGTGATTATCCCGCCACAACCCAAGAGTCGGATGCGATGAGCAAAGATCTGCGCCAACGAGGTTTCACGTTCGTGGGATCGACGGTCTGTTATGCGCATATGCAGGCGACCGGCATGGTGAATGACCATGTGATGACCTGCGTCAGAAGACAGGAAATCATCAAGGGATACACCCACCCTCATCTCAGCGGACAAAAGCGCCGGTGACGGGAGATGGATCGATGACGCCGAGGGAGTTTCAATACTCCGGTTCATTGGATGCAACGCCGGCGTGGGGGAAAAACGTAGCATGGAGGAATAGTCTAGAAGCCTTAGGTTGTTTGAGAGGCGCCTCTGTTTCGCGGACTCCCATCCCACGTGTTTCACCTCGCCGAAAAGGCCAATTTCCCGTCGATCCGGCAGCATGGTTTGCTCAGCACCAGCGCGCTGCTTGACTTGGCATGGGTCGTGAGCAATGAGCGGGTTCGGCTTGAACGACGATGTCGGCACTTTCACACCGAGTTGCCGAACGGGGTGCAGATCCGGGATCAAGCCATTGCTTCCGCAAGCGCTAGCGCATTGCCTCGTCGGCATGACACCGTCCGAATGGTATGCGCTGGTCAATTCCAAAGTGTTCTTTTGGTTGGACCCCGGCCGTTTGAATCGACAGCGGGCTGCCTGCGAACCCCGGCCTCAAGTCGTGCTGGTCCTGGATAGCAAGCGACTTGTGGAGCGGCATGGTGAGCGTATGGCCCTCTCACGGATTAACTCGGGGAACGCGCGCCGTCGGCCGGCACAACGCGGACGAAGTACGTTCGTACCTTATAGGTTGTGGGTGGAGTCTGGTTGGCTGAGCGAGATGGAAGGCCTCGGCATGATCAGGCCCCGTACCAGCGGTTCGCCGGTCGAACTCACCGTCACCGAGAGCGGATGGATTCCATGGGGACCGGCATCTACTTCATGGAGGGGACCGCGGGCAAGGACGGCAAAACGGTCGTACAAAAAGGCCGTTATGATGATCCGATTGAAGGTCCGATGAAACTTCGTGCCGTGACGAACATCGTAGACGAGCACAACGAAGTCTTCGAAATGTCACGGAGCTGTGCTCCGTAGATTTCCGGGTCCCCTCGTTGATGTGTAGGGTTTGAGGAATCGGCAGATGCCGATTAATCGGCATCTGCCGAGCTGCCGGCATGATTGGATCGTCATTCACGGCTCGTGCAGTTCTCTACCAGCTCGATAGATCAAACAACCCTCGCATTCGCGCGGCTTCAGAGGAGAGACAAGCTGAGCGCTTGGGATGTCCATGTTCAAGGATCCGAAGAACCGTTGAAGCGTCTAGGTTGAGGTATTGCTGTGTTGAGGATCACGCCGGACCGATCTGATGGTGGGGTGAAACTGCGGGTGGAAGGTCGTCTCATGGGCGCGTGGGTTCAGGAATTGGACCATTGTTGGAAGGAGCTCTCCTCAGATCAACAGAGAGGAGCGGTGATTGATCTCACGGGAGTCACGTTCATTGGTGACGACGGGAAGCTGCTGCTGACGGAACTGTGGCGTCAGGGAGCGGTCTTGCATGCAACCCATTGCCTTACCCGATCAATCATTGATGAAATTAGGGGACACGAACCCTGCCAGTAAAGGGGCAGCCGGCGAGCAGATCACTCGTGGGGTTGAATGCAGACGGTCGAAATATGCGTGGTCACGAGTCGTGTCTCGTTTGCTAACAGTTGCCTCACCCAGTAAGATGTGCGCCGTCGCCAACATACGCAGACGTGCCTATTCAGTTTTTCATCATGGAGCGAGCATGGCCAGGCGAATACTATCCTCGACCGTACGCACAATTTCATGCAGCTGTCTCGCTTTGGTCCTGCTGTCGGCCTGCAAGCAGGAAGCCGCCCCCCAAGCTCCTCCGATTCCGGAGGTGGGAATCATCGTTGTTTCGGCTCAGGACATTCCGGATGAGCCCGAGTTCATCGGGCAGACAGAGTCTTCGCGTCCAGTGGATATCCGATCGCAAGTGACGGGCATCCTAAAGAAATGGTTTTTTACGGAAGGGCGCGACGTCAAGAAAGGCGATCGCCTGTATCAGATCGATCCCATTCCGTTCCACGCCGTGATGTTGAGCGCGAAAGCGAGAATGTCTCAATCGGAAGCGCGGCTGGTGCAGGCCAAGCAGAATCTGGCGCGGGTAAAACCTCTCCTGGCCGAACAAGCGGTAAGTACAAAGGACGTGGATGACGCCGTGGCCGAAGAACTCGCGGCGAAGGCCGCTCTTGAAGGCGCCAAGGCGGACCTCGTCAAGGCCAAATTCGACCTGGATAATACGCTTATCATTGCGCCGATCGACGGCATGATCGAACGGACTCGTGTGCACGAAGGACGGCTGGTTTCTGCGCAAACCGATTTGCTGACCATGATCCATCAGGTGGATCCTATGTATGTGATCGTCAGTGCGCCGGAAAGTTTTCTGCTGAAGAGAAGGCGAGACAGCGATGCCAAACGAATCAAACATCCCGGGGTCTATCATTTGCGCGGTGTACTCACATTTGTGGATGGAACCACTTATAAGCATGAAGGAGTGTTGGACCTGTTGGATGTCGGTTTGAAGACCGATACGGGATCACGGCAGGCAAGGGTGGTATTCCCTAATCCTGAGCGGGTGCTGTTGCCGGGGCAGTTCGTCCGGGTGCGATTTAAGGGCACGGTTCAGACGGGAGCTATTGTGGTTCCGCAACGCGCCGTCCAGCAGGGCGCCAAAGGCTCCATAGTGTTTGTCGTCGGGAATGATGACAAAGTTGAAATGCGGGAGATCGTCGCGACAAGCTGGCAGGGAAACCAATGGATCGTACAGGAGGGGTTGCATGTCGGCGACCGCGTCATCGTAGAGGGACTGCATAAAATTGCGCCCGGAGCTTCGGTGAAGCCTATGCCGCTTTCGACGCCAGGCGCCACGGCCGTTTCGAATGGGGATCTTCCACAGCCGGAGCAGGCCCCGTGATCTCACATTTTTTTATCGACCGTCCGATCTTTGCTTCCGTACTGTCGATCGTGATTATCGTGATTGGATTGGTTGCTCTGCGGGCACTGCCGATCGCCCAATTTCCTGAAATCACTCCCCCCGTCGTTCAGGTCGAGGCGGACTATCCCGGAGCCAACGCGGAAATCGTCGCGGATTCGGTGGCGCGGCCCATTGAAGTTCAGCTTCCGGGGATCGACAATCTGCTCTACTACGATTCCACCAGCACCAACGACGGCCACATGTCGATCAAGCTGACTTTCGAGATCGGCACCGACGTCGACATCGCTCAGGTGCAAACGCAGAATCGGGTCAAACTCGCAGAACCGCAGCTGCCGCCAGAAGTCGTGCGCCAGGGCCTCACGATCAATAAAGTCTCGCCGGACTTGCTCGCGGTGGTGGCTTTGAGTTCGACCGACCCCACCCATGACACGGTGTATCTCTCCAACTATGCGATTCTTCGCGTCATCGACAATTTGAAGCGGTTGCGCGGTGTAGGCAATGCAATGGTGTTCGGCTCGCAGAACTACTCGATGCGTCTGATCCTGGATCCGATCCGTATGGCTCAACTCAGTCTGACGCCGACCGACATCGCGAATGTCGTCCGCGAACAGAACCGGGATTTCCCAGCCGGGACGATCGGACGTGAACCGGCGTTGAAGGGCACTGAGCTCACGATTCCCGTGATTACGCAGGGGCGATTGACAGAGGTGAAGGACTTCGAGGACATGATCGTCCGTGCCATGCCCAATGGGTCGATGATTCGCCTGAAAGATGTGGCCCGCGTGGAGCTGGGAGCGCAGTCCTACACGCTGGAAGGACGCTGGAACGGCAAACCGAACGTGTTTTTGCTGACCTTCCTTTCACCGGGCGCCAATGCGCTCGATACGGTAAAGCGAGTCCGGGCTGAATTGGCTGAAGTCTCCAAGAGTTTTCCTGCGGGCGTATCCTATGACATTCCATACGACACGACGCGCTTTATCGAAGTTTCTATCCAAGAAGTCGTGAAGACGCTTGCGGAAGCCATGGTGTTGGTCATTCTCGTGGTGTATCTCTTCCTCCAGAGCTGGCGCGCGACCTTGATCCCCGGTGTGGCTGTTCCGGTGTCTCTGATCGGGACGTTCGCCGGCATGCAGGCTCTGGGTTTTTCGATCAATACCTTGACCCTTTTCGGCATGGTGCTCGCGATTGGGATCGTGGTGGACGATGCCATCGTCGTGGTGGAAAACTGCGAGCGGCATATGACGCAGGGGAAGTTGTCCGCCAAGCAGGCGGCCAAGCGGGCGATGGAGGAAGTGACGGGGCCGGTGATTGCCATCGTGTTGGTGTTGTGCGCGGTATTCGTACCGGTCGGATTTTTGGGCGGCATTACCGGTGAATTGTACAAGCAGTTCGCGATTACCATTTCGATTGCAGTCATTATATCCGGGTTTGTCGCGTTGACCTTAAGCCCTGCGCTCTGTGCGCTCGTGTTGAAGCCCGGCGAAGAGCGGCATCACGGCTTTTTCGGTCTCTTTAATCGGACCTTTTCCTGGATGCAGGCTCGGTATACTTCCACCGTAGGCGGCGCGATGAAACGTCGCGTGCTGTCGATGGCGGTGTTCGGCGTGCTACTAGTCGGCGTGTTCCTGCTCTTCAGGGTTATTCCAAACAGCTTCTTACCGGAAGAGGACCAAGGCTATTTCATCACGATCGTCCAGTTGCCGGACGGCGCTTCCAAGCAGCGAACGGATGTGGTGTTGAGCAAAATCGAGAGTTATTTTCTCGCGAACCCGGTCATCCATTCGACCGATGCCCTTTCCGGCCAGAATTTCGTGTTCAATACGCGGGGGGCGAATGCTGCGACGATGTTCGTACCGTTGAGGCATTGGGATGAACGAACGGCGCCGCAACACCACGTAAAATCCATCATCGGCGCGGCCTATGGCGAATTCGCCAAAATTCCGGAAGCACTTATCCTCGCCTTCAACGCTCCATCTATCAGAGGACTTGGCGCCACGGGCGGGTTTACATTACAGCTTCAGGACCCGAGCAGCGGGGATTTCAATAAGTTTTCGGAAGTGGCCCAGGAATTTGTCGCCAAAGCACGACAAGATCCCGCGATCGGCGCCATCGGCACAAGCTTCCGAGTCAGTGCGCCGCGTATTTTCGCCAAGGTGGATCGTGAACGGGCGAAGGCTTTGGGTGTGCCCATCTCGGAAGTGTTCGACACCCTTCAAGCTTATTTTGGCAATCTCTACATCAATGATTTCGTGAAGTTCGGCCGTGTATTCCGCGTGCAAACGGAGGCTGAAGCACAATATCGATCGAGTCCGGAAGATATCTCGAAAATTTATGTGCGAGCCATGAGTCCGCAAGGCGCCACCATGATCCCCTTGGACACTGTTGTAGATACGGAATTCACCAGCGGTCCTGATCCGGTGACACATTTCAACGGGTACAATACCGCGCTGGTCCTGGGCGCTGCGGCACCGGGATTCAGTTCCGGCCAAGTGCTCGATGTGCTGGAACGAATAGCGAATGATGTGCTTGTGCCGAAGGGCTATGGCGTCGATTGGAGCGGGATCTCTTATCAGGAACGCATGGTCGGAAATCAGTCACTTTACGCCTTCGCCTTCGGCTTGTTGATGGTGTTCTTGGTTCTTGCCGCTCAGTATGAAAGCTGGGTGGTTCCCTTCGCGGTGATCCTAGCCGTACCGATCGGACTGTTCGGCGCCCTGAGCGCCGTCTGGCTAATGGGCATGTCGAATGACATCTATTTTCAAATTGGTTTAGTTACGCTGATCGGACTGTCGGCAAAGAACGCCATCTTGATTGTGGAGTTCGCCAACAAGCGGTACGAAGAGGGCCATCCCTTGCTGGAATCGACAATAGAGGCGGCAAAGCTTCGATTTCGTCCGATCGTCATGACTTCGATGGCGTTTATCCTTGGAGTGGTTCCGCTGGTGATCGCCACCGGAGCCGGGGCAGCCAGCCGAAACTCGATTGGGACCGGAGTCTTCGGAGGAATGTTGGCTGCCACATTTCTGGCGATTTTTTTCGTGCCGCTTTTCTTTGTCCTGATCCGCTCGTTGAGCCGCCGCCTGGCAGGACAGACTTCCCCTCCCGCTCGGAATGAACCCGATGAACCAGAAAAGGAGAGAGGCTATCAACATGCGTAGGCTGGGTCTTGTGCTCTCTTTGGCTCTCCTGGCCGCCTGTGCCGTCGGTCCGGATTTCACCAAGCCCGATGCCACTACTCCGGACGGGTTTCGCATGGCGGAACCTGGAGGCGATGCCGAGTCAATTGCTAACACGCCCTGGTGGGAACTGCTGAAAGATCAAGAACTCCAGAAGCTGATACAAACGGCGCTGGAAGAAAACAAAGATCTCAAGCGCGCGGTGGCATCGGTAGAAGAGTTTCAATCTCGATTGTTTATCGCGAGAACCGATTTTATCCCCCAGATGAACCTTACGTCCAATGCGCCAATCTTCGGCCGGAAGACCAACTTCCTTTTTCCAGGGTTTCCCAATCCATTCAATTATTACCTGCAGGGAAATTTGTCGTGGGAACTTGATATTTGGGGACGCATCCGGCGTTCCAATGAAGCTGCTCGGGGCGATCTCCTTTCGAGGGAAGAAAACCGTCGCGCTATCGTGCTGCAACTTGTGAGCGGTGTGGCGGAGGCTTACTTTGATTTGCTGCAGTTCGATATGCAGTTTGATATTGCTCGTCGCACTCTCAAATCTTGGGAGGAATCCGTCAGGATCGCCCAAGCGCGATTGCGACAAGGGATGATCTCCAAGCTGGACGCGGATCAATTCGAGGCTGAACGGGCCAATGCTGCGGCCAAGGCGGCGGAATTCGAACGGCAGAAAGTGCAGAAGGAAAATCAGCTGAGCGTGCTGCTGGGGCGCAACCCCGGCCGTATTGCCCGGGGAAGATCTTTGACGGAACAAGTCATGCCACCGGATGTTCCGCCCGGGCTGCCCTCCGAATTACTTCACCGGCGCCCGGATATCTTGCAGGCGGAACAAGATCTCGCTGCGGCGACGGCTCGCATCGGGATGGCGAAAGCCGATCGATTCCCGAAGCTCAGCATCACTGGTATCTTGGGAGTGGCCAGTCCTCAACTGTCGCGCCTCGTGGCCAACGAAACGGCATTCGGCACGGCTGGGCTAGGATTAGCGGGGCCGTTATTCAATGCGCAAATCCTGGGTTTTCAGCAACGAGCTGCCGAGGCCCAGGCGCGACAAGCTGTGGCTCAGTACGAGCAATCCGTGCTCGTCGCGTTCAAGGAAGTGGAAGATTCGCTGGTGGCGGTTCGGACGGTTAGAGAACAACGGTCGGCGCAGTTGCAACAAGTCGAAGCCCTTCGATCTGCGCACAACTTGGCCAGCCTTCGCTACAAGGGAGGGTTGGCGAATTATTTAGATGTGTTAATCGCCCAGCGAAATCTATTCGAGGCAGAACTGGCCCTTATGGGAACGCACCGACTGCATCTCGTATCGATCGTGCAGTTGTATAAAGCGTTGGGAGGTGGATGGACTCCGGCCCTGCAGGCTCCGGTTCAATTATTACCTGTCGGCTCCGATTCAGTTCAACAATAAGTGATCAGTTTTTGCATCCTAAGCGATTGATCCTATTCCTTTCTCATCGATCTGAAGCAGCAGTTCTCGAATCCTACTGCTGCGGTTTTTTGTAATTCCTCGAACGGATGGCTTGTGAGGTACAGGCGGGCGAGCTTCGGATGCACATCCAGCGGCTGAAACGCCGGTACAATGCATCGGTCAGATTGTCGACAGCGAGTACCAAAGCGCCGATAACGAATAACCCCATGATGAGTGTCAGCTCTACATCAATGGACATGTCGTTCCTTGCATTAGCGGAGGTTGTTGATGCGTGAAACGGAATTCTTAGGACCAGGAAACCTTGGGCTTCCTGGTCCTAAAGGATCTCTAGGGTGTTATGCGACGAGACGAGTCATTACTTTTGCTTTCACGAAGTCATTCTCACTATTGATTGCGAGATCATCGGAAGGCACAGAAGTTGGTTTGGATCTCTGTAGCTGCCGGTGATGCTCCAATACGCTATCGAATACGTGGCCACAATTCATGCATCGCCAAACCTGTAACCACATAGGACCTGATGAGTCCTCCATATCCAGCAGATGATCCTCGACCATACATCCTTTACAGCGAGAGCAATTCATGGTGATATCCTCCTTCATTGTTCCGTGCCTATATGTAAGCTTAGAAACTGAAGGCCTTTCACGATAGACCTGAATGCAGTAACTCTTCCGTAGTGCTTCGAATTCATATCTACCGCTGTCAATAACACTATGATTCCTCGACCAACATGTCCGATGACTTCCACCCAAAACTGCATGTGTTAGTGACTTGCCCCGTGAACGGAAACCGAACGAGATATAAGGAATGGACGGTCCGTAATGGGTTTGGGCTGCCGGTGCGGTGATGCGAATCTACTATCGCTCACGTGAGCGTCTTCAGTAATACATGGGATGCGTGGATGGTCTGTACGGTCCCTACCGGTTCCGCCGCAATGGTGGCTCGTGTCTGACCCGAGCTGTGCGGTCGCATGAGGTGTCGTCCTCCCGCCTGGGAGACAACTTTTCGCCACATCCTCGCATGACGAATATTTCCACATTCAGGGTCTGTTTGGTGTGACACAAGAATCACGTCGTGGCCTGCCCTTCAACTCTTGCTGGCTTACTTTTTGGGGTCTGGATCAACTTCGGTATGCCGTTGGTTATTGTAGCGGTAAGGCTGTGGGAGATTAGACCGTGCCACAGTAAGCAGCGCAGGCAGGTGCGAATTGGTTTGAAGTGCCGTCGAAGATGAAAGACAACCAGACTAACCAGTGTGGTGAATCAGACGGATGAGCTTAGTGTCCTATGGGTCTTTGCCTCGGATGGTCAGTTCACGGTCTTGTTCTATCTGAGACGCGAGTTGATGCAGTGCTTGAGCGGTGGCTTCTGTGATTGGCTCTTGATCAGATGCGGTAACCCATCGCACTGACCGTCCCGTCGCTTCCCCTTCCGCAGCATAAGTCTTGAGAATGGAGTGATCCGTAAATGAAAAATCAGACTCCAGGTGTACTCGGTAGAGATAACGGTCGGGTGCTCTGAGCGTGAGCCATGCTTTTACCACTAATCTCGTCTCGGCTGGCTCCAATCCAATCGTCATAAAGGTCTGACGCTGAATGAAGTAGTCAAGTATTGTTTGCTGCAAGTCCTTTGCTTGCCACTCCAGAAGAGGAATGCCTGGCATGTGGTCTGCCCCTTCTATGGCGAGGAAAGGCACGTCAAGTTGCACGCTGATTGGGAGAGATCCTGCAGAGATTTCATCCGGTGGTAGGACAACATGAATCCTATGAACGCATCCGGCGCCGATGAGGCCTATGCTGAGCACTAGGACGATCAGTCGATGCTTCATCAGTATCATGCGCTGATACCGCAAGATCTAGTCATTAGTGTGAGACGGGAGCTGGGCTAAGGATGTCCAGGTCGCGGACGGCTCTCGCTGCTTGATCCCGGTAAGTGCGTTCTGCCTGGCCGGTATAGGTATCAAGCACTCGTTGATAGGTGGCCCGTGCCTGAGGATATTGTCTTTTGATAGAGAGATATTGGCCGAGGGCTAGCCAATTTTGCGCCGCGGTTTCATTGGCTGTACGTAGGTCCGTCCATTCACGATCTACATTATTCGTTCCCGGCTGATGGATGCGTTGAATGATGGTGTCACCTAGGCGAGAAGAGAGATGTTCAATGGCTTCATTTTCCCGAACCGCGGCTGCCACCCGGTCATGTTTCAAGTGATCGTAAAACGCTTCGACATGATCCTTGACCGTCTCGGCGCGTTTTTCGTGGATGTCGTGGTAGCAGTGCGTGAGGGTGAGGCAGACAGACAGCAACAACAACCTGTGCCCTATCGAAGTTGTGTGTGAGCAGACTGCCATGCGTGCCTCCTCATTACTCCGAATACTGTTGGCCCGATTTGCCAATTGTTGTGCCGATCCTACCCTAGCTCCGCCTGGAAGGCGAGCCCATAGGGCTCCTATAAGACAGTCGCAACAAACATCGACCAAGAGATAGGATCGTTGTCAAAAATGAAATCCGTCCTGAGCTGAACCGCTTTGGTCGTCCTCCGTCTATGGTGCAACTCCAGTGGCCAAGACAAGACATAGTAGGCTCATGTGATCACAGCCACAACATCTGAGATATGGTGAAGTTCGAGGGATTGTCATGGAACTTATTTGCGTTCGTGCATTGTCCACTGGCCATAAAACAGACCGATGGCTTCGATAGAAGAAGGGGCAGTCGTTGAGGGACATCGGACCGTGCACTTAGCAGCATGCTGGCTCGATCCATGGCGTCCTGTCGACGAACGGTGAGCTTACTTCTACAGTTTGGTAGCAGTCGCACCTGGCCTGACGTGTGCGATGATAGTGTTTATTCACCATCCACTCCCGCGCACATGCAAGCCCCGTGTCAAACGGCAGTCGAACGTTATGCGCTGAGTATATCTCCATTTGTTCTGGCAGAAGGATATCAAAATTCTGAGTAGTGACACCTCTCAGGGAAGTATGGTATGAATCAAACCGTTGTCACGCATTTCCCTTCGTCCCCATCGTCTAGCCTGGCCTAGGACATTGCCCTTTCAAGGCAGTAACACGGGTTCAAATCCCGTTGGGGACACCACACAAGGGGTAGCAAGCTGACTTGGTAAGAGTCGCAGGTAAGATCCTCTCCAGTCACTTTGTAGCCTTTTCGTCCGTTCTCCTCGAATGGCTCACACATCAACGGTTCTTCGAGAAGTTTCCTTAACATCTGCCGAGCTTGGGCCGGATGGCGACCAAGAAGATTCTTTGTATCTTTCACACGATCTTGGAGGTCTCGTTTCATTCGCACTTCATCAATCTCCACAATCCCTGCGGGCCTCATGAGATGAGACAGTTCTTCAATCAATTGTTTTTTTCGCTTTTCTTCTGCCCTCAGTTTAGCCAGAAGGGGGTCCATACTCTCTCCTCTGGCTATCGCATCCACCAAGTTGCTTTCATACGAGGGGCATCAAGTTTTATTAATTCATCACTTTCTCTACGGCGGCGTCGTTTGGTTCCGCCGCGCTCGATCTTCTGATACTCGTTCCAGACGATTTCGCCTCTGTAGAGTGGCCGATAGAGCATCTCTCGAATCGCGGACGGCGCCCAGCCTGCCTTGCCCCTCGAAGACGGTACGCTTCAGCATTGAGTGTCTTCGCAATACGGGTCAGGCCAAGCTTAGAGGCATACATTTCAAACACCCGACGAATCGTGGCCGCTTGCTCTGATTAATGACTCGAACCACATGCAGTCGCTGGCCGTCGGCTGTAACTATTTCGCGATTGTTGGGGCAGAATACTATTTGCGGGATACAGCAGCAGCATTTTCAAGGGGTGTCGGAAAAGACTGGTGGAAGACTACGGCTTTGACAACCGAAAGCCTCATAAAACGTATAGTTACTACACAAGGAATTTCAGAGTTGGCATTACTCTCTTCAATCTGGTTTCTGGGGAAATAGAAAACAACTCCAAAAGGGTGGGCACTGCACATACGGCTCAAATGGGGTTGGATGCGACAGTAGATCTGGGATTAATGAGAGTACTCCTACATCTCAGCGAGGTGAGCCATTCTAGGACAGCAAAAGATAGGTTAAATTTTATAGATTTCAACCTAGTATGCCAAAAAATCGAGAAATGTGCTTACACTTCAAGGTACATTTTGAAACTCAGAAGAGTGAGAAGGATTGCTAGGTGCCCACATGAAATCCAGTTGGCGAACAGTCTTGCTGTCTCTCGTTACATTCGTTATTACTACACTCGATCAAGGCTTATTACTACACTCGATCAAGGCTGCACATTCATCTGGAATGATGACCGGAGCGTGATGAAGTCCCCCATCACTGCGGACTCGATCACTTTTACTTTGGACTCAGTAGAAATCAAAGTGCTTCCTCAAAATGGGAAATTTTGGGGGATCGCAGGACCGCTCGTGCCTCTTATCCCAATATGGCATTCAGAGGGCAGAAATCGTTTTTGGTTTCTTATTTCTGTGTTGCCTAAGATTGGAACGGTGAGCTTCCACCCACGACGTGTTACTTTACAATAGATCAGGGCAACACATTCTCTTCGGCTGGATTCACGGGGCCTCTTAGTGTTTCTGATATCCACTCAGATTCTGATTTGGAAAGATTACTAGACGAGAAGCGCTTAAATGTTTCAGATAATGGATTCTCTGCTTCTGCAGAAGTGCTCATAGGCCTAATGTTCGACATGCGCACATTTGCTCCTGATCAGCCATTCACTATGATCTTGGGAGGGCTGGAGAAAGCGGGTCAAGCAATTGAAATTTCACCGCTCCGGTTTCATAGGCCACAGCGAAGACACTTTGATCTTATTCTATTCGATCCACTCAGTACTCGCACGGAGTGGGTAGTGCAATGATCGTCTGCCCGGAAAGGACGCTAGCGCAAAAAGAGAGTAGTCTGACGCATTCGGCGGCCCACGATGAAAGAAATAGATCGATAAAGGGATCACGATTCCCCGGAGACACAGATCGTCTATGCAATCCGGCAAGCCGAGAGGGGACCCCTATAGGGATCTCTGCCAACAGCTGGGCGTCAGCAAGGTCCACTTGGTACACATGGAAGAAGAGGCCGCTGACCCGGCGTAAGCGAACTCCGTCGGCTTCAGTAAGTGGAAGAGTAGAATGGCCGCCTGTAACGGCTCGTAGCCAATTGTAAGATACCGTCCAATTTGAGATAGGTGAGGAGAATCTTCAGGCAGATGGCGTTGATCACGTTACGAGACAGATGTTAATGGCCCATGGCTTGCCCTTTACCAACTCAAGCTGCTAGAACTGTCACACCGATTTCGAAGAACCAAGTTTCTCCTCCCCCTTTGGAAAATCCCGTTGGGGGCACGATATTCTAACTTCTGAACATTCTTCATATCGTCCTTCCATTCTTTTTTGAAAGTCTTGTGCCGTCGGCATCTTAATTGTGCTGCGCCCGGCATCCCAGTCAGAGAGCCTGCTGGTTCTTTAAGTAGTACATCGAAAAGTAAAAAGCCATTGAGTGATAAGGACGGAAATATAAAGCCAATAGAGTCACCCTTAGAATATATACTGCATGTCAATCAGAGGGGTCTGGAAATTCGGACAGTGTGCTAAGTGGTAGCCTGGCTTCACCCAAGCCCCCGGGTGGTGGCGACCTTCAAGGAGCGAAGCCATGAAGAGAATACGACGGAACCATGGGGCCGCTTTCAAGGCACAGGGGGGCCTGGGCCGCACTCAGGGGCGACAAGACACCAGCCGAATTGGCCGAGCAATTCAGCGTCCATCCCACCCAGATCGCCGACTGGAAGCAGCCATTGCTGGCGCGAGCGGCGGACGTGTTTGGCGAGACGACGGCGACGGCAGTGGCGCCAGATCTCAAGATGCTTCACGCGAAGATCGGGCAACTGGCACGGGAGAACGAGTTGGTAGAAGGCGCGCTCACCGAGGCGGGCTTGCTGAGCGCAAAGTGATGAGCGACCGGACACACCCTTGCCCGTCGTCCGGCAATGCCAGCTTCTCGGGGTGGCTCGCTCGACGGCCTACTACCTGCCGACGCCCATCTCTGCGTCGGTGCTGGCTCTGATGCGTCGGATTGACGAGCTGCATGTGCCGTATCCCTTTGCCGGCGGGTTCCGCTTTGGAGGAAAGTTTCGACGAAGGAGAAGAAAGTTTGTACAGGAAGGGAATGCATCTGATGGAAAGACGGCATGTGAATTTATGGTGGCCAAAGATCGGGACAGTGGTGGTGTTATTAACAGCATTGATCACTGGAGGCTGCATGCATCATCCTGGCGGAATTTCAGCTTCCACCAAACCTCTTTCGCCGGGTGGTTATACGGAATTAGGCAAAGTGCGTGGACAAGATTGCGTCTACCATCTCTTGGGATTTATTCCAGTCACAGGCGGAAATGAAACAAGAAACGCAGTTGCTGATGCGTTGGCCAAAAAGCCGCTTGCTGATGCGTTGATCGATGTCACGGTAGATGGATATTTTCAATACTTCGTTCTTTTTTCGCGCGCCTGTACCCAGGTGTATGGAATGGCCATAGAGACTAATTGATTAAAGTGGAGGAAGAAGTCATCAGCAGACTAATGCCGCTTGAAAAATTAAGTGCTTTCTTCCTGCGTGGCCTTGGAATGAGATAGTCCTGTCTGACATTCTGATCGGGGCGCCGGTCCCACCCATTGTGGTAAATCATCGGTGGAATAGCCAGGTTGTTCCTCTCGCGATATGCTTTGTCATCATGGTAATCCGCGGAACAATAAAGGAGGCCTACTTGAACCACCGATATAGTTTACGGAAGAGCGCTGATTTTAGAGTGACCCTCTCATGCAATAATCGGGTTGGTGAAGGGAGAATCTGTAATCTATCCATTCCCGGGTGCCAATTAGAAACTAGTCTTTCCCTAAACGAGGGGCACTGTGTTCAATTACGCATCCAGCTAGCAAATCAGCCCCCCATGCGAGTGAACCTTGGGATCGTGCGTTGGATCAATGGGACCAAAGCAGGAGTTGAATTCATTCGTATGTCCGAAGAGGATCAGGTCAGGTTACGGTGGTATGTCGGAAAACCAGTTGTTTCGAGACAATCGTGGAGCGAGCCTGTGATGTGGACAGGCATGGCTGGTATCTAATGAGGCGAACGTGGTTTGGCGTTGCTAGGATCCTATACGAGCTGCCACGGGGAACTTTTATACACACTGACACAAATTCCCCATCAAGTAGCATCCCTGCTGGCGCCTAGGCACGAAGACATCAACTCGCATCCAGAGGCGAAAACTGATCCAGAGGACAAGTAACGAATGTCGATTGGCGACCTTTCTGATAGGAATCGACCAAGTTCAGTGATTAGGATGGATTTGTTTGTTTCCTTATAGTGCAACTGGATGGATCTACTCTATGTCGCGTTGAAAAGGAGGATAGGTCTGCACATTATTACTGAGTAGTTTGTTCAATTGCCCTGTCTGCTTTTGCCTACCTTCGCGCCGACCTGTTTTCGCGGGCTAAATTATTATTGAACGCTGCTTCGGCGAACTGACGTCCAAACCAGGTATGCCTTAGAACCTCTGTAACCTCTTATGGAAGACCTGAAAGACGCGATACCGTTTTTCCTGCGGTGTGAATGAAAACTCACACCTTTCTATCCCCGCTTTTAGTGTATATGGCCTACGTGATGCGCCTCCATTCTGTGGGTACCCGGTAAGCAACAGCCGTCCTTGCTTCCGGCTCGGCCAGGGAGTCGTCGCCCAGAGTCGAGTGACGGCGCTTCCGATTGTAGAGCACCCCCATGTACTCGAAAGATGGCCTGTGTCGCTGCTTCACGGCTCTTGTGGTGTCGATGGTACATGAGCTCGCGCTTGAGTGCCAGAAGAAGCTTTTGACACAGGCATTGTACCAACAGTTGCCTGTGCGGCTCATGCTGGCAGTGATGCTGTGTGTGGCGAGTCATTGCTGATACTTCGTGGCGGCATATCGACTGCGATCCGAGTGGTGCAGCAGCCCTTCCTTGGACGTGCGAGGGTGGATCGCCATTGTGAGCGCTGCTGTGCGAGGTAGAGCGTAAGGCGGGAATCGGGGGGAAGGTCATACGGGACGTTCTAACTAGCTTTATCCTACTCAAAATACAGGGGTGCGTTCGCCGCATCGGAGTATGGTAAGGTCTTTGCCATGGAGACCGCGCTGCTTTACGATCGGCTGCAATTTGCCGTTACTTCAACCTTTCATTATCTCTTTCCTCAGCTGACCATGGGTCTGGCTTTGCTGCTACTCTACCTGCGGACCAGAGATCTCATGAGCGTGAACGATCATTTTCATCACGTCGCCCGCTTTTGGACCAGCATATTTGCCTTGAGCTTTGCCTTCGGAGTGGTTACCGGCATCCCGCTGGAGTTTCAGTTTGGTACGAATTGGGCGACGTTTTCCAACTATGCCGGAGGAATCATCGGTCAAACCCTGGCTATGGAAGGGGTGTTCGCGTTCTTCCTGGAGTCTTCCTTCCTCGGCATTTTGTTATTCGGCGAAAAGCGATTCAGCCGTCGCGTGCTATGGTTCGCGGCGTTGATGCTGTTCTTCGGTTCGTGGCTGTCCGGCTATTTCATCCTGGCCACCAATGCCTGGATGCAACATCCGGTGGCCTATGAAGTCGCTGAAGATGGCCGTTTGTTCGTGAACAGTTTAGCCGGGTTGCTTATGAATCCCTGGCTCTTCTGGCAGTTCACTCATAACATGACCGCTGCCGTGGTTACCGGGTCATTCGTGATGGCGGCACTGGGTGCATTCTATTTACTGTCGGGCCAACATGTGGCCCATGCAAAAACATATGTACGCACCGGGGTGATTGCCGGCGCTGTCGCTTCTGTTTTGATGATTGCACCCACAGGGCACGAAAGCGCGCGGCAGGTATTCGAGTATCAGCCTGTGAAGGGCGCTGCCTTCGAGGGGCTATTTCGCAGCGAGCGGGGGGCCGATATCGCGCTGATCGGCCAGCCGAACATGGAAACACTGAAGATTGACAACCCGCTCATGGTTCCATCGGCACTAAGCTTGTTGGTCTATTATGATCTCTATGCGAATGTGAAGGGCCTCGATGCGTTTCCTCGTCAAGACTGGCCGGATAATATCCCGCTTCTCTACTATTCGTACCACATCATGGCAGGGCTAGGGACGCTACTCCTAGCTGTAATGGGCGTCGCACTCTTGTGGCTGTGGCGTGGGGAACTTTTCACATCCAAATGGCTGCTCTGGTTATTGATGCTTAGTCTCCCCTTCCCGTATATCGCAACCACAGCAGGATGGCTGACGGCCGAAGTGGGTCGGCAGCCCTGGCTCGTATATGGTCTGCTTCATACGGCTGATGGAATTTCACCATTGGTCCATTCGGGGAATGCGCTATTCACTCTACTAGGTTTCCTGGGACTTTATTTGGCACTAGGATTGCTTTTCCTCTTTCTCATCGCCGAGATGGTGCGACATGGGCCGAAGGATTCGGTCCCCACCGGATCGTCGGCAAATGTTCCTTGAGGCAGTCACGCGATGGAAATATTTTGGTATTGCGCCGTCACGTTGATGTTAGCGGTTTATGTCGTCCTCGATGGCTACGATTTCGGTGTCGGCATAGTTTATCCGTTCGTGGCCAGGACAGAGGAGGAGCGTCGTATGGCGCTGGCCGCTATCGGGCCCGTTTGGAACGGCAATGAGGTGTGGTTGATCGCAGGTGGGGCCGTATTGTTTCTGGCATTTCCGAAGGCCTATGCCGCGGGATTCAGTGGATTCTATCTGGCACTGACGATCGTCTTATGGCTATTGATTGGCCGTGGGCTTTCCATCGAGCTACGATCCCACCTGGACCATCCAGTGTGGAAAACGTTTTGGGATATGGCATTTGCGGTCGCCAGTACGTCGCTGGCCATCGTTTTCGGTGCTGCGCTGGGTAATTTGATACGTGGCGTGCCGTTAAATGCAGATGGCTACTTTTTCGTCGCGCTTTGGACCGATTTCTTACCTGGGCCAGAACCGGGGATTCTGGACTGGTTCACCGTTCTGCTGGGGATCACCAGCCTCGTACTCCTTGCAGGTCATGGGGCAAACTTCATGGCCATGAGAACGACCGGCCACCTGAAAACCAGGGCTCGGGATGTAGCACAAGTCAGCGGCTATATCGCCGTCCCGCTAGTGGTACTCGTTGTATGGTCTCTCTCTTTGGTGCAGCCGTCTTTTCAAATCAATTACGATACCCATCCTCTGGGCTATGGCCTGCCGACTATCGGATTCTCGGCCTTAGCAGCTTGGCTCTTTTTCAGACGGCGAGACCTGGATCTGGCCGCGTTTCTCTCTTCAAGCGTGCTGATCCTTGGGCTGCTCGGCAGCACCGCATGGGGATCGTACCCCAATCTTCTCATCGCGACCACAAACCGTTCAAACAGTTTGACAGTAACCAATGCTTCGGCCGGCACTTACGGGCTACAAGCGGCCTTCTGGTGGTTTACGACCGGACTAGCCGTCGCCATTGCTTATCAAGTCTATATTCATCTTTTGTTTCGTGGACCAGTCGATCAGGAATCAAGCCGTCCTGCGCGATAGCCCTTGCTGTAGCAATTCCAGCCCTGCCCAAGCTGAATCAACCGTCGTCTACCTGTAAACGTTGTGCCACAATGCGCCAAGATGCTTGACCAGGGTTTCATCCAGGTCCTGAATTCTTCTCTCCAATGTACTCTATCAGCTGAGTTGATCCTGGTTTTTCTTCATTGATGGACAAAAAATGAATACAGAACACTCAAGAATTCTAATCGTTGACGACAATGCGGAGACAGTCGCCTTTCTTCAGGACATTCTTTCTCAGGAGGGATACGAAATCTCTTACGCCTCAGACCCACAAGCAGCACGCGGTCATCTGGAGAAATCTTCCCCCGATCTTATTCTAACCGACCTGAATATGCCGCACATGGACGGGTTAGCGTTTCTCGCTGAATTACGCGCCCAGGCGCAAGATATGCCGGTGGTGTTGATGACCGCATACGGTTCCCTCAAAACTGCCGTCGATGGCCTGAAGGCCGGCGCGTTCGATTATCTCAGCAAACCATTTATCGTCGATGAAGTGCGTCTCGTTGCTCGGCGCGCGCTCGAACAGAAACTAGCATCACGCCAGAGCCACGAGTGTCATGATCCGCGGAAGAATCGATACCCTTTTGATAACCTGGTCGGTAGCAGTCCCTCTATGGTGAACGTCTATAAGTCTATCGCCAGGGTGGCACAAACGGACAGCACGGTGCTGCTGCAAGGGGAAAGCGGTACCGGTAAGGAACTGATCGCCCGTGCGATCCATGACAGCGGGCCTCGTAGCAGCGGTCCATTCGTAACTGTCGATGGCGGAGCCCTCGCAGAGACCCTGCTTGAGTCTGAGCTCTTCGGACATGAGCGAGGCTCATTTACAGGAGCTGTGTCCTCTCGGAAGGGTCTGCTCGAAAAGGCCCATTCAGGCACCTGCTTTTTAGATGAAGTCGCTGACCTATCTCCGGCCTTGCAGGGAAAGTTGCTGCGTGTTCTCCAGGAAAAAGAGATTCGCCGCGTCGGAAGCACCGCTTCGACTGCTCTTGACGTTCGAATTATCGCCGCTTCGAAAAAACCCCTTGAACCGCTCGTGAGATCCGGCACGTTTCGAGAGGATCTTTTCTACCGTATGAATGTAGTGACGATTGACATTCCGCCTTTGCGAGACCGTATTGACGATATCCCGGTCCTCGCGCAAGTATTCGTTCATACGTATGGGCTTACAAAAATACCGCCCGTCAGGGAAATTTCATCGGAGGCCATGCGCTTGCTGCTTCAATATTGGTGGCCCGGCAATGTCCGCGAGCTGGAGCATGCTATAGAACGAGCAGTCGCTTTGAGCCCTCATTCCGTCATTTGCCCCGAGGACCTTCCGACGGCGGTCAAGAATTGCACCTTACAGGCCGGGGATCAGGCTCAAGGGTGGGTCACGCTTGAGGACTTGGAACGTGACCACATTCTGAGGGTACTGGATTCCCATGAAAGGGATCTCGGCCGCTCGGCGGTCGTGCTTGGGATTCACCGCAAAACTCTGCTTCGCAAACTGCGCCAATACGGAATGGCGTCTGACTATGGTGTCAGATAGCCAGCGCCAGCGGTCGCGTCATTGCGATCACCTCGCCGGCGGCGGAATCGCCACATCGATGACCTTTTCATCATTGTCGATCAGAAGAATGACGGCATCGCCTTTCTGTAGACCAGCGATTTTTTGCTGCATGAGTTCTCGTACTTCGTAGGGCTGGTTTGACCCCTTGTCGGTTCGTATGGTGATGCGATTCGATGTCAGTGTCTCGGTGACCCTGCCGCCGACGCGCTTGTGCGCGCCTTTGATGGGGGATTTTCGCTCTGTATGTTTATCTGCATCTTTAGCTTCCTCGCGGGCTGCAAATGTGTTACCGACTTTCGTGGGGTTTGCAAATGTCGCATCGGCAACTTGGTTGGTCTCGTCGAGTAAAAAAATAGCAGCTGTTCCGACCGGAATCGCTGCGACTTTGCTGCGGGCTTGCGAGCGAATGAAAAATGACTGATCTTTCCCTCCAGACATGATCACTACTCTATCCTGTCCAATGGGTAAGTTCTGATCAATCTGACCGCGAATGATCGTGTGATTGCTGGGGGCTGCATCGAGCGGGTGAAAATCTACGAGAAGGTTTTCTCCATTGACGACGATAATTAGATCGTGTCCCTCTTTGATAGGCGGAAAGCCCTTCTCTTTAGCCTGTTTGAGAGGAAGGAAACGGGGATGGACTTCTCCAATGTTCACTTTTATTTGGTCAGAAGTCACGGCGTCCACTTTGCCCAACACGGAACGATTTCCTTTCAGCAGCTGATCCGCTTCATCCATGCGTTGTGTGCCGGTACCCGACGCACCGGCACCAGCCGCTTCAGCCAGAAGGATCTCAGGCGCATGAGAAAACGCTCCTACCATGTCATGGTAGCAAAAGACGGACCCTAAGCGTCTCGTTGAACCGAAGCAGGCTGATTGTTAACAAAAACATGGCCTCTGGGCGTCGCTACCTCTCACGTCGAAAGGTCGAGAACCACGTGCCGGCGGGACAGAATGTCTCTTGTCGGACAATACATCCGAAGGAATGAATCAATCGATAGGCCCAGTTATCCCCAAAGGATGTGTGGTTCCCAGTATTGGTCCGG
>JAJFBJ010000106.1 GCA_020697375.1 Nitrospira sp.
TTTTCATCGCCTCGCTCCTTTGGTTCGCCACCACCCGGTGGCCTTGGTGAAGCCAGGCTACCACTTAGCACACTGTCCGAATTTCCGGAGCCCTCTCTGACGTACGATGAACATTTTACGTTACAGTTAAGGGCCCATTACGTAGAGCTCGAAAACGAGTTTCGGTCCGTCCTTGGAAATTTCCCTTGTTCCGATCCTGTAACTGCCGCACGAATCTCAGACATATTGCACTCGGCGAGGCATTCTCTTGAGCAAGAAGCTACTGAGCTGTTAACGGTATCCTGTTCCCTAGACCTCGTCGAAAGATATATGGTTTGGTTGTATCCGCCTTATGTAGCCCAGGCTAAGATCTGCGGCCTCTTGCTGAAATTGCAATCGGTGTCCATCAAAGGACGGGAATTTCTCATTGAGCAAGTCACGAATTTAACAGAAGGAGAAAAGTATCCAGGCCAAATACCCTCAGTCCTTGATGAGACAATCGGAGCAATCAACACACAAATCATTCAGGATCGCATCGGTAGCAGTTTGCAGATAAACCGCCTAAGAGCTCTCAGAAGCTGGGGATTGATCGTCCTTTTGATATTTTGGGTAGCCTTGCGTATTCCGACCCAAGCCGGCCACTGATTCCGACGCAAGCCGGCCACTGATTCCGACGCAAGTCGGCCACCCATTCCGACGGAACGCGGCCACTGATTCCGACCGGAAGCCGGCCACTGTTTCGAGCCTGCTCGGAATCGGTGGCCGACATCCCTCGGATTTTTCGCCCCAGAATTCGGCCTCTGATATCTTCTTGCGCGAATGCAATCAATTCTTTTGTGGAGCTTAGGAAGGACGCTTCATCGCCTGTGTAGCGTGGCCAGTTTCGGCAAAGGTGGGTTGCAAGTATGCTTCCCCCTGACACCGAAGAAATAAGTACTTGTTGGCTCCTAAGCGACGGCAATGTGTAAAGTAGTAACGTTCGACCTGGGGCGCAGTCCGTGAAAGCTTAAATACTCGATAACGCTCAGCCGAGTTAATATCCGGCACCTTAGTTGGAATGTCCCAGAAATTGCTTCCTTGCGGGCCCTCGAGCACGACACCCCACTTAAAGATCCTGTTCCGATCGGCAAGATCGAAGGAGATTGATGCAGTGAAGGTGGGGAATCCGTCTTCTCCGACTACTTCCTGCAGGGGAGTTTCGGTCCGGTTATCAGAGTGATGCCCACTGACGTCCCAACTGCCGCATAAGCGAGCATTCCGAAACATTCGGCGCTTCAAGCCTGTGAGGAACCAAATTCAACGTCGTGTTTGGCAACGGAGTCTCCTTCATTGGTTGCAGATAAGGCCGCGCATAATGACAAACCGTTTGCAGATGAGGTGTCGGGATCACAGACATTCTTTCAATGAAAATTTAAGGTCTTTCTACCCAGGAAGGTCGCGAATTTTGTGCACCTATGGCTAAGCGACATTTAGCCATCACGGGCCAACGGCTTTTGGTGACGCCTCTGGAGCGGTACGCGAGGCGGGGAGCAATCGCTCCACACTGACCTGCGCAGACCCAATGTTATTCGAGTAAAAGAACTCTCTCCATGGTGGGACCAGCACCGCATCATTGACATACAGGAACAGTTCGCCATCCGACCGCGCGATGATCTCCGTCTCGAACGTCTCATCGGCCGCACCGTTATTGGGAGGGGGCGCATCAGGACAGGCTTTCTCCCACCACTTCAACGGCCGACTAAGTGGCCTGCAATAGAAGGCCACTGATGGCTTACCATCCAATGGGTATTCATCGGTGCCTGTGTCACCAATCCGGGCGATGGGCTTGAACCACGGCTGGGTCAGATACCGGCGTAGCGGCGTCCCAAGGCTCATAGGGAGTGAGACATTGCCGGGATGCACACCATTCGGACCTGCCGGAATGCCGTTGTCGGCCCAGCCTCCTGCAGCTGGGATGACCATACGCAGTCGATAGGTACTGCCTTTCGCGAGCAAAAGGCCGGTCGAAGAGCAGAGATCACTTGTGCTGAAGGGCCCCGCTTGTTCACTCGTCAGCACAGGCCGAGGATGCTCGCCTCTACTACGGCATATGCCTCCTGTCGAATTAGCGACTTCAAAGACGACTTTGTTGATGAGGGCCCCCACGAGATAGTTTGCCCCGACTAGAAATACACCCGGCAATATGACCTGACTTAGACACTGAAACGCTCTCTGATATGTGGGGCGGGTGCGCAGCCACTCAATACAGCGGTTGAGCCTTCCCAAAGGCTCAGGCGGCAAGAACAGTGTCGCGGCGCGAGGCCGGGTGGCGGGGAGGCTGTACCATAAGGGACGCATCGCATCCCGGATGCGACTCTCTAAGCGGCCGCCGCGCCAGAGCCCTAGTCCTATCAGGGTGGCGACGGCCAGGAATTTGCCGGGGTGAGACGCAAAGGTGTCAGTCCACGTCGCAGTGAATCCTGGCAGGAACCCAGCAACAGCAGCAATCGCGTCGGACAGGAAGCACCAATTGGACGTGCACGCACCCTTCGGCAAGGGCGTCCAGATAAGCGGCGTCAGCGCTAGGAATAAGGAGAGAAAGAGAGTGAGAAAATACACAACCCGGCGGCGCCACACCCAGTTCCAGACATGTTCCTGTCGAGCGCCGAAGTGTTGGCTAACATCTGTCTCTAAATAGTCATCTCCTGACATAATGGAACCATCGATGCGGACGACGGCGAAGTCCGTCGGCAAGACGATGGGGGCATAGCTATCCAGGCCGACCTGAATTCGCCGGAAAACGCTTTCATGAACTTTCGTCCGGGGGATTACGACGCCCGGTCTATGCGTCAACTTTTCAATCCGCCGAGGGTTATATCGGTAGTACCCGCCCAAGCCATGGCGGGAATTATGAATGGGACCGTTTTCGTCGCTGAGCGCTCGGTAATCCTCCCAAATGTTGGGTTGAAAGCGTAGGCCCTTATCCACAGTTCCGGCTTTGTCCTTGTTTGCTTCCATCATGATCCAGTCGAGGGAGACGTGGGCGAGCGTGTCGTCGGGATAGCCGCCTCCGACGTTGGCATGTACGCCCGCAAACCACACTTGACTGATGCGTTCCTGGTCGACATGAGTGGTGGTGCGATTTCCGAGCAGTTCATGCTCTTCATTCCACAGTCGGGGATGAAAGGTGTTCCGTTCGTCATCCAGTGACAGCGCGTGCCGGGCTCGATTCACTCGCCAGTGAAGATTCAAATCGCGCATGGTGATCGGGAAAATGACTCGATCAATCGCGCGGGTGAATTCATCCACCGGCAATCCGTAGGCATCCACGGTATCCCACACCCCAATGAACTCGATCTGGATGGGTTCCTGGGAGCTGGGACTTCCGATCTTCGGGACATCGCGATAGAGGCGTCGCCTGAGAAGACGGTCCTTGAGCTCTGTCCATTTGATGCGAAATTGGTGTACCCACCCGAGAAGTGTCAGCCTAGGGTCCCCTGCCCGAAAGGCGCGATAGGCCGAAGCCACATGGCGTGCCAGGTCGGCCTCATTACCGTTGTAGGGGACCAGCCCCTGGTCCATTACCAGCGCCACAAGGACACGAATGGTAAACGCCCCGCGGCTGAAACCGAACGCGTAGATTTTGTCGCCGGGTCGGTACGTCCGACAGAGGAAGGTATACAGATCCCGTACGTTGCGTGCGAGCCCAAGCCCCATCGCCCCACCCAATAGTGCGAGAGGCTTCCAGGAGGAGCTGCCGACGCCGTCGTCATAAAAGGCAAACTGCCGCGGTTCTTTTGGATCTTGAGGGTCAGCTAGATCGACGGCCTGATAGACGCGCCAGACGTTTGTCCTGACGAGCTTGGCTGGGCTGTTCCCCGTCCCGTCTGAAAAGAGCACTAAATTTCTAGGCGCCGTGTCAGGCTGAGGAACTTCTGGTCTGTCTCTGCTCGCGTATTTCTTTAAAAGAATGGCAGCAGCCTCGCGTATCACCCTCATTGTGATCTGGGTTAGTAAGTGGCGCATAGATGGACATCCCTGTAACTGCAGCGGACGGTTTGAGGAGATAGGTGCCTTGCATCGTCAAGAGAAGGAGGTGGACCCGGTGTGGCTGGGCGTTAAACCCCTTGGGGGCGTGGCGGCGTGGTTCAGGGCGTCTGCACGCTTGGGAATCATGGTAATCACCTGTGGGCAGCGACGGCATGCGGGTGCGCCTTCCTCGGCGTACCATCGACATCCATGTCGAATTTGGCAGGGAGGCAGCACATCCACCACCTCCGGTAAGTACTGAACAATGCGATTGGCAAGCGAGCAACGTCCTTCCTCGAAATGGGCACACCGACTCGGTTCGCATTGTGCGGCGAACCTGAATACCTGTGTCGGGTGAAGCTCCTTCAATTGGTTGGTCAGACTAGGATCGATTTCGGCCCCTGGCCCCAGATACGCAATCTCCGGTGCCTCAGGAGTTCCGCCGACTACTCCCATGACCCGAGCCTCATTCATATCGGGTTGGGCGCTGGGACAGAGCAGATCATTCCGCAATGGGGACATCATGATGGTTCATCCTGTAATGAGTTTGGGTGTTCGGTTTCGCTCAATGAAGCCTACAAGGATGTCTCCTCTAATTTTTGTGACGACTGGATCGACGGTCAGTCCTGAAACTTTCACGCTACGCGTGACATCTTCTGCAAACTTGTAGGCAAGATTCATGTCGTTTGCGTCCCTTAGACGTCGTCCAATAATCTCCCAACGATCGAGGAACGTTTCCTTGTCGACAGCGAGATCGTGGCGGGCGGTGGCGATCCGTACTGCTGACTCGACCGACTTGGCAATCGCTGACGCAGAGACAACCGCGGCTCTTTTCGGTGGCATAATTCCTCCCTGTGATCGTTGAGTTCTTAAGTAGTGGAGTCCAGCATCCGTCTGCAGTTTTTGTCGCTACTTAAGGAAGCAACATACGTGCCTGGCAAACGTGGCTTGTCTTCTTGATAAGTCGGGCCGCTGAACAACGCACCGCTGTATCTGAATAGATCCACGCTGAATCGGATTCGATACACCCTCATGCTTATAGAACGAGGCATTCGTTGAGTCTTCGCCCGATTCTAGCAAAATGTTCGCACCCTACGTTTATCCGACGGTCCGTCTTTCTAAGGGTCAGTCAATAGGTTAAAACCAATACCAATGTCGATTCCAGGCCGTGCGGGAATGAAAGATTTCCTTTCTATTGCTCCTGATCTTGCTCAACTATGTGTATTGGTAAGCAATGTCGAGCCAAGCTTGCGGATAGGTGACTAGATCTAACAGCGCCAAACAAATGGTTTAGTCTGTTTGTATGTAGATACTGACGTCCTCCCATGAAACTGGCCCAGCGAAAACTTGAAACTGTGTACCCTGACAGCCCTCCAGGGAAGGAGCGGATCATGAATAAAAGTTAGTTTTCAGATGCACAGATCGTCCGGAGGTGCGGCAGGTGGAGGCGGGGGTGCCGGATACCCAAAGTATCGCGCGCGCTGTGGATCAGCGAAGAGAGCAATATGGCGAGATGGCGATCATGCAGATCGTGCGGCTGGGGCAGTTGGAGAGGGTAAACCGAGGCTCAAGCAGAATTCTGAGACAGCCGTAGCGCCACTTCAACTCCGCATTCTCCCGAATCTGTGCCGGCAATGCATACCGTCGGGATGTCCGATGCTAGACAGCAGCGTATCGAGATCGGAGGAAAGTATAAGCGCTCTCCTCGCTTACTGAATCGAAAGCGAACCGCGCCCACTGAGCGGCAACTCGCTTCGCCTGGCGCGCTACGAGTTTTTCGATGAACGCCCTCTGTGCTGCGCAGAGGATCACCGATACAGTGAAGAATCATTTCAGGATACAGCTGATTTTCATTGAGGCCATGGGGTCGCTGCCGAATCAAGCCTGTTAGCAAGGCGGAGGCTGCATCGATACTCGATCATGAAATCCCACGGCCAAATGATTAACCAGCGTTAGAGGGTGAGGTCAGTTTGTCTGAGCTGCGCCTCAGGGGAACTCGAATGGTAGGACAAAATAAAGCGAGTTGTGGGTGCCCTCCACCACTTTGATTGATAACGTTCACTGCAGTTTCTAGATGTCGAATGTCCCTGGGCCATGAACCGGTCACCGCATTTCCCGCCTTCTTGTTTTTCCACCCTACGTAATGGCTTCACAGGTAAGGTGCCCAGTCGGAAATTTCTTGTTGCGTCGGTGCCCCTCATTCGGCCAACTCAGACCGCTTCGCGCGGATCATCCGCATCCGACAAGAAGAATTAAGGTTTGACGATAGATCGCTATTCGTCGAGGCACTGGCATCTTATACGAGGTAACGAAGGGCTTTCAGGTGTTCGAAGAGACCACTCAACGCCCATTGGATCACCGCAATGACGGATTTTTCCGTATGTATGATGGAAGTTCTTTTTGGGTTTGACGCGACAACCGAAGAGGCAATCCGTAATTAAGGTGGACGCTGTTTCCGCTTGTCCTTCGCTCGACAATAAAACTTATGCGCACAAAGCAGGGATAAGCGGGGAAGCGAATGACGACATTCCCCACTTACCCCACTTAGCCCATTCCGTTATCGAAATAGTTACACGCCGGCGTGGGCCGGTCTCAGACTTGGTCGTCCTTCAATTTCCATCCTGAGTTCCTGGCAAATGCCCAATGCACCGCCACCGAGGGTGGCACCCAGAGAGAGCATCGCCAACACAAACATCCACCAGGCGACAGACGCAAGGTTCTTAATAGTCGTATTGGCCACGTCCACTGACTGCTCTTTCACTTCCTGGGCTTTTCCCTTCAATGGTTCGATCATACCAATGGAGGATTGCACCACCTCCTGCGCCTGCGTCTTGGACATCCCGAACTTATTCACCATGACATTGATCGCGGCTTCCTTATCCAGCGCGGTCAGCTTCTCTTTCAGTTCAGCGAGTCCTGAGTCGGTCACCTGACTGATGGACTGGCCGCCTTGCGCCTTATCCGTGACCTTTCCCGCATCTTTTTTCATTTCGCCGGGCTGTAACTCTGGTTTCTGAGTCGCTTGCAAAATGGATTCGATCTGTTTTTTCAATCCCTCTCCAGAGACGTTGGTGTTCGGGGTTGTTTTATCCACCACCTTCGAGACGGTGGTGCTGATCCCTTGCCCGGCCGCTTGACCGATCGATTGAAGGCCCGACCCAAATGCGCTGAATAACCCGCCGATCATCGTGGCCATGGCAGTCGTCGTCAGCCAGGTAAAGACCAGCCACGTCACACCCCATACGACCGCCGCGTGGTACATTCCGTCCGAACGCAGAGACGCCCCGGAGAGGCGGGAGGTCACATAGCCTCCAGTGAAAGCCGAGATCAACATCGACAGCCCCGTCCAGATCCCGGTACCGAGAGGAATTCCCTGCGTCGGTTGAGATTCATGCAAGTTTATTGACCAGGCGCCGATGGCCAGTCCCAACAGGGTCAGGACCATTTGTACCGAGACGCCGACGACGAATCCGGCAAACACGGCGCTCCACCGAATGCGCGACTCGCCGACATTCCATTCACCTACCGTCCGTGTGATTTCCATATTTAATTGCTCCTTGCGCATTAGATTTTGACCAATCTTATTTTCAGGGTGGAAGAACGAGCGACTTTGTGACGATCTACCAAATGATCAGTCAACGGTGCCTTTATCCGTATATTTTCTTAACATAACGAGGGGCCATGCGTTATTGAACTGGGCAAACCCCGAGTTGTGCCCAGCAAAGTATGGCTGCGAGGTCCAAACTTTGATGAGTCGACTCAATTCATTCGGCAGCTGCTCACAGTCCATTTCAGCATTCAGCGCGGGAAGGCCTGATCGAATTGGAAATGTTACGCAACAGCACATTTAAGAATTGCTCACTGTGAGGCTCCTTTCGAATTCCGAGGATTTACGATGTCACTATACAAGTTCGGACGATCGGTCCCGTTGCGAGGATGTGTATTATTCGCCTCAAAAAATCCATTCGTCATCAATGACAGAGGACTTTGGTCCTAGTTTGGAGAAGGTTCCGATAATGCCGATATGACCAAGCTTCGGATAAGTACGACATCGAGGCCTCTGGACTCGAGGATTCAGGACCTGCTTGATGAGAGCAGGGTTCGTGAGGGCGAACGGCTTGCCTCTTCAATACCATCAGGGTGATTGAGAGGTTCTAGTTCGTGGAGTGGTAGACGACATGACGATGATCCATCGAGAGGGAATTCGTTTTGGAATCGAACGGAAGGTTGGAAGGGCACTGGGGAGGCAATGGATTGAAGGTTCGGTATTTTCTGAAAATGAAATTCCAAGGTTGTTTGAGCGATTCTGGAAGGATCCAAAATCGCTCAAGACGGTACGCAGTCAGATTAGGGCCTCGGCCGTACATGAGTGAAGGGCGGCGTCGATGCATGCAAGGGGAAGATCCGCAGCCAGAGTGGAGAAAGCAGGAACGGAACTTTATTTAGTAATTCCCGAGCAACGGCATCCCGAGTCGATGACATAAATTCATTGAGAACCTTTGCTTGAAAGAGAACAGGTTTAATCGTCTTCGGACATCTGCCGAACTGTCTTTGCTTACGAGAAGAAAGCAAAAGTCACGAAGATTCCCATGTGCTCAGTCGCACGCCTCTTCGCTTCTCCTCTGTCGATGTCCTCGGTACCGGTCCGCCATAGACCTTATTTGTCGCTCTTCCAATCTCCTGTGGAACTGCGCATACAAGCAAGGCGAGCATGTTACCGTCTGTGATTAGACAGCGCTCGGTACCATAACGATTGTCGCGGCAGTAATAGTTACTCGCCGCCTGTTGGCTCCCGGTCGAAATTGCGTGACTATCGCATGTCACTCAAATTTCTTTCAGGTTTGGGCAATTCGACGGACTGTGGTGTCTCACTCAACTTGATCACGGCCTCCGCGTCCCCGTTGGACATCAATTGTGCCGCAATACTGTCACCGACCTTCACCCGCGAGTCGATTTTCGTGTCGGACTTCACCCGTATGTGCGTCTGCTGCCCATTGGGAAACTGTATCCAGTAGGATTCTTCAATCTTGACAACTTCGCCCGTCACATTGCGACAGGGTGTAGCGGTGGTGCACTTATCCGAGGGTGGAAACGTGGCTTGTGGAGGAGGAGTCGTCGTTTGCTCCTGACCGAGAGCGACTGCTGAAATGCAAAACAGGCCGCCTAACATCAATCCTAAACAGATTTCCTTTTTCATAATTCCCTCCAGTGTTTTTAATGTGGCTCGTCCCCACCGTGGGTAAGAATTGGAGAGACACGAGTTTGCTTCCCTCCTTTTCATTCCGTTTCAGTTGGACACAGACTTTCAACGGGCCGCAATTGATAAACACAATTCAACACGATTTGTCATCGGTGCGATACTAGGGATACCACTCATGGAAATCTCACGTCTCTTGGTCACTGCCCCCTTTAAACACTCACGAGACGGGGAGGCTCATTGCTCCAATCCTCGACAGCCTCTTTGAGGACCGAGGCGCAGAGGTCCGGCATGATTTCCGATGAATGCTGTCGTCTCGTTCAAGAAGGTATTCCGACGTCTGAATGGCGGCTCATCCTACCATCCGCCATCTGTTTGAATATGGTGTTAGCGGCGAGCGCTCGTTGTGGAGGAGCCAGGAGATTCTGCTGGCGAAGTGCGATATGACGAGTCTGATCGATGCGCAGGCAGATGCTAACGCTTGTAGACGACAGTGACTTGGGCGAGGAACATGCGAAGGTCTTCCTGCTGATGCCGCAACCCGAGCAGGTCTTTCGCCAATGCCGCTTCCTCGAGGTGGTGGCCGATGGTACTGATCCGGTCGAATCCATATCCGCCGCCGTCGCCTTTCATGCGATGGCCCAGCAGACGAATAGTGTTCAAGTCTCCCTGCTCAAGGCAGGCCTCAATCGTCGTGAGGTCTCGCTGTCGATTGGCGAGAAACCCCGGCACAATCGCTTCCAGGTCGGGATCAATCTGGACGACAATTTTCTCTCCGTCTGCATCAGGGCGCGCCTGCGTCATTGAGGGCCCGTCCTTTCGAAGGCTGCCAGCAATTCAAGGAGCGTGATCCTTTTGAGAGGCTTGGTCATGTGGGCGTTGCATCCGGCCTCGAAAATTCTCGTGGCCTCTTCCTTGAGCGCCAATGCAGTCAGGGCTACGATTTGCACTGCGGGCAGGTCCTGCTCTCGTTCCCATTTACGGATGGTTCTCGTGGCGGTCAAACCGTCCATGACCGGCATCTGCATATCCATGAGAATCAGGTCATAGTGTCCGTTCTGAAACTTCGCGACTCCGATCTGGCCGTTATCCGCCAAGTCTAATCGATGGGGGGTGTCCTTGAGATAAGATTTGATGAGGACTTGATTGTCCGGCGAGTCCTCCACCAGGAGAATCCGCAAGGGCTTGCATGAGAGCGCCGCCGGTGATTGCGACGGGTGTGAGGTAGACAGGAACGCGTTCCGGCTCCGTCCCAGAGCGATGCTGATGGTCTGTTGGAGATCCGAGCGCCGGATCGGCTTGACCAGATATCCGCCCAAGCCGAGGTCGTAAGTCTTGGCGATGTCGTCGGCCCATCGATCGGACGCCAGCATGATGATCGTAAGGTCGCTGAGCTGATGATTAGCACGAACGCGCTCGATCACCTCGAATCCGTCCATCCCTGGCATTCGACAATCCAGCAGCACGAGACCAAAAGGATTGTTTGAGTTCAGCGATTCCTGCAGGAGGTCCATCGCCTGCTCCCCGCTGTCGGCTTCCTCCACGAGAGCGCCCCATCCAAAGAGTGTTTCGCGCAGGATTAGCCGATTGGTCGGGTAATCATCCACCACCAAGCAGCGCAAGCCTGTCAGATTCAGCACGACGGCTGCTTTCGGGGTCGAGGGGGTCGTCTGGATGCCGAGCCGGACGACGCAATGAAAGGTGCTGCCTTCCGCGAGTGTGCTTTCGACCCAGATCCGACCCCCCATGAGTTTAGCCAGTTGCTGAGAAATCGAGAGTCCCAAACCCGTGCCGCCGTACTGGCGAGCGATCGTGCTATGAGCCTGAGTGAATGTGTCGAAAATACTGTTCAATTTGTCCGGGGGCACCCCGATCCCCGTATCAGTAATCGAGAACCGAATCATGCCCGCCTCTTGTCGATCGAGGTCGTTGGTCACCGTCATGACCACCGAGCCTTTCTCCGTGAATTTGATCGCATTGCCGAGTAAATTCAGGAGGATTTGGTAC
>JAJFBJ010000229.1 GCA_020697375.1 Nitrospira sp.
TTCTTCGGTATGGGAAGCAGCCCGTCGTTCCATGCCAATCCTCGTTCGAATGTCCGATGCAGTCTCCTCCGCTCACCGGCGCAGGAGTAAACCCGCGAACTATATCAGAAGCAAGGGCATTTTGAAAATGCGCAACAGGACCTCCAGGGTTTTTCCTCCATTGAGCGACTCAAAACGACGCAGGTATAATGTCCGATATTTTCCCCCACTGGAGGGACATCATGGACGCTCACAAGCCGGATCAACCGACCGTAGCCGACGACCCTAACGCGCGAGAAGCACTGCGCCGCGCGTTTGAAAACACCGCCAGGTGGCCCAAGGACTTTAAAGGCTTCACCGCCGATCTGACCGTGAACCTCAACGGAAGGGAACTGAGCGGTCCGGTGATCGTCAAGGGACCCCGTGAAGTATCCGTTCAACTGGCCGACGGCGACGTCCAAAAATGGGCGCAGGAACAACTCTCGATGATCGCCGTCCATCGCGGCCCGCGGAGTTTTGACGAATCGGACGGCAAGTACAACCTCACTATGGAAGAAGACGACCATCCGCTCGGCACGAGGCTTGACATCCACGGCTCGAACTCGTTTTATCGGCTTAAGGACGGCCGCATCACGCAAATCAATCGAACGATGGCCCACCCCGGGATGCCGCCATTTGCCTTCACCATCAACGTGGAAGACAGCGCGGTGACGCAGGACAAGAAGTATCTCACCACTAGATACACCGTGTATTACTTTTCACCGGAGGACCGAAGGCTGAAAAATGTCGAAAGCTTCACCGATACGCACGCGCGGGTTGGAGCGTCCGATCTGCCGGCCAGCCGGCGCATCATTGCGTTCGAAAATGGAAGCGTCATCGTTAAGAACCTCACCTTCAAGAATCACCAGCTTCTCTAGCCCGATGGATTTGAGAAACACCTTTCCACGCAGTATGCGGACGACAGTCGGTGGTTATGCGCATCTGGCTCGCATGATCGACAAATGTCGAGCGGTACTTGCCGGGACCCAAGGCGAATACATCTACCCTTGTCCCATGGACAGACGCCTGTTGGATTTTGCCGGAATCACGAGTGATCAATTCACTGCCGCCGTGAAGTCGGACAAGTCCGACGAAGGCGTTGTGGCATGGTTTCGTGAGGTCGCCAAGCCTCGTTCAGCCGGAGAATTGCAGGAATGGAACGAGGAACTCCTGGCACGGGGACCCAGTTCCCCTGAGAGCGCTGAGCGATTCAAGCACTATCGAGAGGCGATTGATCCTCCACGAACCGATATTACGGCATGGGCCGATCTTCAAGATCTGGAGGAAGGGCGTACAGTGCCGCGACGATAGGATGCCCCATCGTGCCGCTCGCACCTGACTTCGAGGTGGGGGCGGAGACAGCTTCCCGCTAAAGTGGCGGTACCACTCCGGCAAATTTCAGCAAATCGGTGATATGGAAGTCACCCGGGGTCGCGGATGGAAGAACTGGCTTCCAGTTCCGTTCAGCGGCCAGATAGGACCCGGAGTCCGCTTGTAACAACCCTATAAACACTTCACCCACGATTCGACTGCCCACTGGTCCCAACCGAAGGCCGGATTCCATCAATTCTGCTTCTTTCAGAATGTAGAGCCACAGCGGCGTACTGCGATCCATACCGAAGGATTGCAGCTCGGCCAATTGTGCTTGTGTCAGTACCGGTGCTCCCATCACACGGGCAACGGCTTGTCCCGAAGGGACACCGAAATTGACGTGTCGCATCAAATTGCGCGAGGCCAATGACTGAACGCCGTCGGACGGCATCCCTGGTGCTGGACCCCGTAAGCCGAGTAGCTCAAAGAGGATACTGGAGAGTTTACTATCTATTCTCTTGTTCGGCCTAAAAAGGCCGTCTCCAAAATTGAAAAATGTCTGCCAATCCACGAAGCGCCGGGCCGCCCGCTTCGCTCCTCGGAGATCGCCAGGGTCGACATCATTGGGATCGAATGAGTCCTGAAAAGCAAAACCAAAGAAGGGCGTACCGGTGTCGGATCCAAAGTTTAACCGATAGCTCGGCCGGACCTGCGAATGGCCGAAGCGGTAGGCCGCCACCGAAAACTCTATAGGAATCAGTGGATTGCCTTGGGCGTTTTGCAGACGTCGATCATGGGGATTGTAGAACTTGGGCCCGCGCGTCATGATCTCATCAACTCTTTCCTGGCCGATCGTCAATGGAAGAAATTCATGAATGACTATCCATTGGTAATGCCAACGGACGAGGCGCTGCGCCATCTTGAAGATCTGGTCGGCAGAGAGATCGCCGACTCCCTGTTTTGTGCGCAGATGATCGACGACCGCGTTATGAAACCGCAGCATAGCCAGGTGCAGTTGACTGATGATGACGTTTTCATCGTTCCGGCTGTCTCCGATGATGGCATTGTTGTTCGAATCACGCGGAAGATCAAACCGCACGGCGCCCTTTCTTGAAACGGCTTCAGAACCGGGAATGGCCTCCACCTTAAATTTTATGTTGCCGGACCTTTCATCGTACAACTGCGGCGATCCTTGAGGCCCGTTTCCGTACAGGCTGTCTAAATCGAAGGCTGCCGTCCGAAAATTCTTCGTTCCTCTCGGGTCGGCAGGTTCAAGGAGCGGAGATCTCGGATCAAGCGTGAGATCGTGATCGATGAATTGGCCCAGGAACGTGACGCCGGCCGTCATTGTCGGATTATCAGGATTGTTGGGACCGGGGTTCAGAATGGAATCAATCGGATCGGTCAACTGATCCCGCGCATCGAGCATGCCGCCCTTTTCGCCGAGTTTGCGGGCCTTTTCCCGCATCTCCTCGGTTGCCGGTGCGAATGGCGGTAGTCCCGGAAACAGTCTGACAAAAGAATCATCCGGTCTCGCGGGTTGCTTTGGAGCGGTAATGGTGATGTTGTCGGCCGCCCACGCGGGTCCCGCGTTGATCAGGAAGGCTGACGAGCACATCCATACCAAGAGGACAGCCCAACCGTGCGAGCACAGAGATGGCCACATCATGCCCTCCTGTTTCGAAAGGGTATTGTCCGGCATCCCATGCC
>JAJFBJ010000230.1 GCA_020697375.1 Nitrospira sp.
CGGCTAGATCCTTGGAGATTGCATTCTCCCACCCACCAGCCGTTTCCATCCGTTCATAGTGCTTCCGTGACCCCATGCGTTGCTGAACCGCCTTCACAGATTCGGTAAACGCAACGTCGCTGAGGGGTCGTTTCATCGTCGTCCTCTCCCGAACGGATAGGGCCGCTTCCCCACTCTCCGCTTAAGCGTAATAGGCGGGAACATACCCTGCGGTCCCTACTAGTGTCTAGCGCGGAACGCTTCTGTCAGACGGGTTTTGATTGCAGGAGAAGGCGACGAAGCCTCGCCGTGCCGGCAGGGCTCGCCCGAACGGCGCAGTGTTTGCCGAATGGTGTGCAATTGAACTCGGTACCGCGCGCAGGCGTCACAGATCGAATAATGGAGGCTGAGACTGAGCCGGGTCGTCCAGGGCAGCGGTCCATCCATAGCTTGAGAAGCCAACCGGGTGACCTCTTTGCAGGGGAGAGTGATACGAGCCGGTAACGTGGTGATCATATTGGGTAAAACTCTTCGGTTCTTCCCGCTCCTTACAACTCAACATCAGTGCTAGTGTAAGGAAACGGTTTCTCCATCGACTCAGCAGAAGAAGGACAAGTCAGTGCAACGAGGGCGGGGGAAAGACGCGCCGCTCAATCTCACGCAAGAACCTGTTTTACCGTAGCTCTCAACCTTTGAAAGAATGCCTCCGTTGCCTGCGCTTGCTGATTGTGAGAGCTGACGGCTGCTTCACTCCCCCGATTGCTGAATCAGCTTGGCCACTAATCCCGTCCAGCCCGTTTGATGACATGCCCCGATCCCGGCGCCATTGTCCCCATGAAAATATTCGTAGAACAAGACATGGTGGCGCCAATGGGGATCGTCTTGGAATCGACGGGTTCCCCCAAATCGGCATTCCGGAGAAAAATACGGATCAACCGGCGAGAGATCTCGGTCGCCACGTCCCCCAGCGTGGAGTGACGGCCAGACCCCGTCGGACATTCCACCCGATACTGCTCGCCGAGAAAGTAGTGGAACTTTTGCAGCGACTCGATCAAGAGATAATTGACCGGGAACCAGATCGGCCCGCGCCAATTCGAATTGCCTCCGAACAAGCCTGTGCCGGATTCCGCCGGTTCGTATTCCGCGCGATGCTCACGGCCCATGACCGACATCACAAAGGGATGATCGCGGTGATAACGCGAGAGCGCGCGGATGCCGTAAAGAGACAGGAACTCCTCTTCATCCAGCATGTACCGCAACACGGATTTCAGGCGATCTCGGCCGACAAGCGAGAGAAAGCGCCGCACGCCTCCGTCGCAGGACTGCGTTTCCAGATGCTGCGCAAAGTCCGGCCGGTTCTCGATGAACCACTGCATCCGGTGTTTGAAGCGCGGCAGACTGTCCACGAGTTCGGAATCGAGTGTCTCGACCGCAAAGAGAGGAATCAGACCTACCATCGACCGGACCTTCATGTGCTGGGTTTCTCCGGTCGGCAGATGCAGTACGTCGTAGAAGAAGCCGTCCTCACGATCCCACAACTCGATGTTCTCACCGCCGATGTTATTCATGGCGCGACAGATATAGACGAAATGTTCGAAGAATTTGCTGGCCACGTCTTCATAGGCGCGATTGTCCCCGGCCAGTTCCAGCGCGATCGTCAGCATGTTGAGACAGTACATGCCCATCCAGCTGGTCGCATCCGACTGTTCGATGTGGCCGCCGGTCGGTAGCGGCGCGCTCCGGTCGAATACCCCGATGTTATCGAGGCCGAGAAACCCGCCTTGAAAGATGTTCTTGCCCTCGGCGTCTTTGCGATTCACCCACCAGGTAAAATTCAACAGCAGTTTGTGAAACACCCGCTCCAAAAACCGCCGATCGCCGATGCCGTTCCGCTTCTTGTCGATCTTATAGATGCGCCAGGCCGCCCAGGCATGGACCGGAGGATTCACGTCGCCGAATGCCCATTCATAGGCCGGAATCTGACCGTTGGGGTGCATATACCATTCGCGCAGCATGAGGACGAGTTGCTCCTTGGCGAACGTCGGGTCCACCAGCGCGAGCGGGATGCAATGAAACGCGAGATCCCAGGCGGCATACCAGGGATACTCCCACTTATCCGGCATCGAGATGACATCGGCGTTATAGAGGTGCGTCCAGTCCGAGTTCCGGCCGTGGAGGCGTTCACGAGGGGAGGCCTGCCCTGCCGGATCGCCCTTGAGCCATCGATTCACATCGTAGTGATAGAACTGTTTGCTCCAGAGCAGTCCGGCAAAGGCCTGCCGTTGTATGCGGCGCGCGTCTTCCGACAGATGGGCCGGGGCAAGGCCGTCGTAGAACTCGTCCGCTTCACGAATGCGCGCCGCAAAGACAGCCTCGAAGTCCTGCTCCGCGAACCCCGGGCTCCGGCCATCATCGGTCAATCGCAGGCGGACGGTCTGTGTTTCACCGGGCGCGAGCGTGAGCACATACTGAGCCGCAGCCTTGGTGCCCAGATGATCCGGATTCACCGCCTCCTTCTCACCCTGCACGACATAGTCGTGAAAGCTGTCCTTCACGTACCGGGAGCCTGTTTGATCGCCATAAAGACGGCGGCTGTTGGTGTCATTTTCTGTAAAGAGCAGGGTGGGCTCGCCTTCGCAGAGCAACCGGCGCAGACCATAATGCTCGTGCTGCGTCTCGATGACTTTCACGTGATCGATCGACTCCCCTTGCCTGAAACGAGGTCGCCGGATGTCCGTCCCCCAGGACCAGGTGTTGCGAAACCAGATGGTCGGAAGCAGCGTGAGTTGAGCCTCCTCGGGCCCGTGATTCACGACCTGAATACGGATGCACAGATCTTCCGGCGTCGTTTTGGCATAGTCCACGCACACGTCGAAGTACCGGTTCTCGTCGAAGACACCGCTGTCGATCAGTTCAAACTCCGGATCATGGCGCCCTCGACGGCGATTCTCCTCGACCAGCCTGGCATAGGGGAACGCTGCTTGCGGATACTTGTACAGGTATTTCATGTAGGAATGCGTCGGGGTCGAATCGAGATAGAAGTAGTACTCCTTCACATCCTCGCCGTGATTGCCTTCGTTGCCGGTGAGTCCGAAGACTCGTTCTTTCAAGATCGGGTCTTTCCCGTTCCACAGGGCCAGGGCAAAGCAGATGATCTGATGGCGATCGCAAATGCCGGCGAGACCGTCCTCGTTCCAGCGATAGGCACGCGACCGGGCCTGGTCATGGGGAAACGCCTCCCAGGCTGTTCCATACGGGCTGTAGTCCTCACGCACCGTTCCCCAGGCGCGCTCGCTCAAATAGGGTCCCCAGCGTTTCCAGTGGCGCCGGCGCTGCGCGTCCTCGTCAAGGCGCTGCTGTTCTGCCGGAATCGGCAGCGGTGGAGCGGATGGAATCCGACGATGTGAAGCCATATGACTCCTTGGGTTGAAACGGTACTGAGCGAGAGTCGGCCGACGGCGGAATGTCTTACAGGAAGCTAGTAGCGGTCCGCGCCTGTAGTTAGGCGAAGACGATAGACCGATGAACCACCAGTCATGAACAGGGTCTGCCCGTCTTCTCCCCATGCGACATTGGACATCGGTTGCCCGGTCTCGATCGTGCCCAGGAGCGTGCCGTCCGGCGCGATCACGCTGATCCCTCCCGGCCGGGCACCGAAGATATTCCCCATCCGGTCGACCTTGAATCCGTCCGGCCCAAAGAACGGATCTTTTCTCCAACGCGTCGCGTCAAAGAACATTCGGCCATCGGCGACCGTGCCGTCTGCTTTCACATCGTAGGCCAACCAGGCCGCACGCTTCGGATCGACATCGGACACGTAGA
>JAJFBJ010000107.1 GCA_020697375.1 Nitrospira sp.
CTCAATCTTGGCTTGCTTTTTGAAATGAAACGCACTAGACTCCCGCGCCTAGCAGTTGGAGATTGAACGTATGGCGAGTGTCCTCAAGAAACGCCGGAAGAAGATGCGCAAGCACAAGTACAAGAAGCTGCGCCGGCGTCAGAAATTCTTGCGTCGCAAGAGCTGAGACCATCACGACATAACGGACGGAGGGATCCGTGCCAGAGGGAAAAAAAGTTCGCATTCGCGTTCGAACGGTGAACTGTATCTATGTCGGGGATTTTCTCATCCCGCCCATGCGCAACCGCGTGTCCGATGCGATCAATGAAGAACAGCGGCTGTTTATCAGTCTGACTGACGTGTTGATCAATGACAAGGATCGGTCGGACTTTGTGGCGATCAACAAGAACTTGATCGAATCGATCGCCCAACTTTAACAGGATCCCACCTCACGAAGGTCGTACCTACCGCCCGTGCGCCGCCATTGGATGCGGGGTGTTCCGCAGGCGGCTTCCTGAAACGATTGTTGTAACATCGATGTCCTCGTTCAAACGATTCTTCCCCTTTCTCAGACCGTACTTCCCCCGGATGATCGCCGCCGCGCTGATGGTGATGGCTGTCGCGGCCGTCAATTTGGCCCTGCTCCGCCTGGCCGGTTCCCTTTGGGACGTCATCACCGTGCAGCATGATGAAGCGCGCATGACGGAGATGATCCTGCTGTTTTTGGGCCTGGTCCTGCTGCAGGGGCTCTGTTCGATGGGGCACAGTTACCTGACGGCCTGGGTCTCGCAGCGCGTCGTGGCGGACTTCCGGACGCATCTTTTCGCTCATCTTCAGACCTTGTCCGTCAATTTTTTCTCGAAGCGACGGACAGGAGAGTTGATGTCGCGCCTCATGAACGATGTCACCGTGATTCAAAACGTCGTGACGGATACTCCGATCGATGCAGCCAAACAAGTCGTCACCTTCATCGGTGGCGCGGGCTTTCTGTTCGCGATGAACTGGCGGCTTTGCCTGCTCATTTTGATATTGCTGCCGCTGCTGGTCGTCGTGGCGAAGCTGTTCGGCCGGCAGCTCCGGTCGTTGTCCACGATTATTCAAGACCAAACCGCCTCCGTCAGCACGCTGGTGGAAGAAGTCATCGCGGGCATCCGCGTCGTGAAATCCTTCGTTCAAACCAAACGGGAAGAACAGCGATTCGTGACCCAGGTGCAATCGGCCATGCAGGTATCGCTGCGGCGGGCCACCGTCATGGCGGTCTTCGTCCCGACGATCACGTTCGTCACCTTTGCCGCCGCCGCGGCCGTCTTGTGGTACGGCGGACGGCAGGTCATCGACGGGAGCGTCTCGCCCGGCGATCTCTTTGCTTTCGTCCTATTCGCGGGTATTCTGATCGGGCCCTTCGGATCGGCAGCCCGCGTCTTTGCGCAGATCAAGGAAGCCCAAGGGGCGATGCAGCGCGTCTTCGAAATACTCGATACCCATGCCGAAGTGGCCGACACGCCGGGCGCCGTCGAGCTGCCTCCCGTCCAGGGCCATGTGCGGGCGGAAGGGATCAGCTTCGCCTACGACAACCGGCAACCGGTGCTCTCAGATGTGTCCTTCGAGGCCAAACCCGGTGAACTCATTGCGATCGTGGGCCCTACCGGATCCGGCAAAACGACGATCATCAACCTCCTCCATCGATTCTATGATCCGACGGCAGGACGGCTCACGGTGGACGGCCATGATGTCCGAGACGTCCGCCTCGACAGCCTGTACCGGCAAATCGCGCTGGTGCCTCAGGAAACGATCTTGTTCGGCGGGTCGATCCGTGACAACATCCGCTACGGCCAGGAGAATGCCTCGGAAGAGGACATCGTCGCTGCAAGCCAGGCCGCCCATGCTCACGAATTCATTGTGGGATTTCCAGACGGTTATCAGACGATCGTCGGCGAGAAGGGCGTCAATCTTTCGGGCGGTCAACGACAACGCGTGGCGATTGCACGAGCCATTTTGAAGAATCCGCGTATCCTCTTGCTTGACGAGGCCACCTCATCCCTGGACACCGAATCCGAACGGCTGGTCCAACAGGCGTTGGAGCGACTCATGGTCAATCGAACGACCTTCGTCGTCGCACATCGGCTCACGACCGTGCAGCGAGCCGACCGTATTCTCGTATTGAGCAAGGGACGGATCGTGGAGGAAGGCACCCACTCGTCGCTGCTGGAACAACAGGGCCTCTACCATTATCTGTATACGTTGCGATTGAGTGAATTGCCGGTCTGACCTGGTGGTACGTCGATGAAAGCATGCTGTGGAGCGATCTTCCTGTGGATGACGTTGCTCTACCAGCCCGGCCCGCTTTCCGCTCAAACGTCGCTGCCCAAGCCTGATCACATCGTACTCGTGATCGAAGAGAACCATGCCTTCTCTCAGATCATCGGCTCCCCGGCAGCTCCCTACCTCAATGCACTGGCGCAGCAAGGCGCGCTTCTGACCAATTCCCACGGCGTGACCTATCCTAGTCAACCAAATTATCTCGTGCTGTTCGCCGGCTCCACCGAAGGAATCATCGGCAACAATTGCCCGCTTACCTTGACGGCCCCGAATCTTCGCAGCACGCTGGCCGAGGTCGGACAATCGTTCGCCGGCTATGCTGAGGATTTGCCCGCCGTCGGCTCCACGGATTGCGTCGCAGGCTCATATGTCCGCAAACATAATCCTTGGGTCAACTGGCAATCATCTTTCATCAATGAAATTCCACCCAGCGAGAATCGTCCCTTCTCGGATTTCCCGACCGATTTCAGCATCCTTCCGACCGTCAGCATTGTTATCCCCAACCAACAGAACGATATGCATGACGGGAGATATCCCGATCGGGTTTCCCGTGGGGACCAATGGCTCAAGACCCATCTCGACCGCTATGTGCAATGGGCGGAAACCCACAATAGTATGTTGATTGTGACCTGGGACGAAGATAATGGAAGACACGATAACCATATTCCGACGATTGTCGTGGGGCCGATGGTGCGTCCTGGTCGCTACGATGAAAAACTCGACCACTACGGACTGCTGCGCACCATCGAAGATATGTATGGAGCGAACCCGGTAGGCCTCAGCCGCGATGCCCTCCCCCTCACCTCCATCTGGAACGGTTCATCAACGAACCCATAGGTTAAACCTCCCCCATTCCGGTCATACGATAAGAATTCTTCGTTCAACAGACCCAGGACTCAATCCCGGCTAAAATTCGCCGATACAGTATTTACGAAGGACGGGGAAGCGGTCCGGCAATCGGGCTCCATTCCTGTGGTGGGAAGACCCGTCGCTTGCTGTCGTGGATCTGATAAATAAAATGGTGATGTATGACACGCTCTTCCTGGTCGACTCCCAATTCGATTCCGGACAGTTTACGCAGCAGTCTGAAAGAACTTCGCCAGGGCCTGCTCGGCCTGCATAAATCACTGATCATTTCCGAACAGCTGACCTACGAACGCATTTATGGGCGAGTGTCCTCATCCGGACAGCTGCTGCAACTGGTCATGAACGATCCCTGGTTTGCCTGGCTCCATCCACTCTCGCACCTCGTCGTCCGCATCGACGTCGTTCTTGAAGATCAAGATGACACCACTATCGAAGCGGCGCAGGAACTCTTATCGGAGGCCCGCGCCATGCTTCGTCCTTCGGAAGAAGGCGATGGTTTCGAACGCAGTTACTATGAGGCTCTTCAGCGGACACCGGATGTCGTCCTTTCCCATGCCAGCGTAAAAAAACTGCTTCACACGGCAGCCACCGCAGCGGCTGCCTGAGCCTCGGCGCGTCACACTCTCCTTCGATATTCTGAATCTCGGAAGGCCGCATGCTTGTTAAGTCTAGTCCGCGGGATGCTGCGGCTCCCCAGGATCACTGTGCTCAGTCAGACTTCTCTTCTTCATTTCCCGCTTTTCCTTGGGTCGATCGGTCGCTAGCGCTACACTGTAGGAAAGCACGTTCCATTCGAATGGCCCCGCGCCTGGAGATGCCATGCCATCGCCGACAAAGTCCGTCCTGCTCGGAGTTCTTGGTCTCTTGATTGTGACTATCGGCACCGCCATGGCGGAGCAGCAACCACAACACATGGCAACCATCGGCCTCATCGAAAAACCCTGGGCCTTGGCCCTAAACCTCGCAGGATATCGAGTCCTCGTCGACGGAGTGAAACCGGATGGACGGCGCTATTTCTTGGCGACTAATGTCTCCGCATCGATCACACTTTCGGTCACATTGGAAAGAGTGTCCGGCAAAGCGACGAGGCAGGGGTGCCTTATCCATCTCGAAACCATCACAGGGCAGTCATCGGGAGATAGCAGGCGGACTATCAGGCAATACGAGCGCCGGCAGATGCCCGTGATCGAATACCTGATTCCCGAGGGGAATGGACCGCAAAGGGGCCTGCTCCACCTGTTCGCCTGCAGTGGAAAAGACAACGTCTATGCAGATATTCATATAGCAAAAACCGGGTTGGACGCCGGAGACGAATCCCTGCTGCGCGATATATTGACCCGTGTGCATATTGTCTCCGTTGACCTGGCCGACAGTCTCGATCATTTTCAGGCCGGAAGTGCGCCGTACCTCCGCGGTGAATATTCACAAGCCATCTCACATTATGAACAGGCGCTTGCGCTGGAACAAATCAGTCCCCGGCTCGACAAATCGCTGTGGGGTCTCCTCATCGGCAACTTGGGCACGGCATATGGCCTGACCGGAGACCTGCTGCGCGCCAAAACCGTCTTCGAATATGGCCTTTCGCGAGACCCTGCCGATCCCGTTATCCATTACGATCTCGCCCGCATATATGCCGCGATGGATGACCGCGCGCGGGCCATGCAATCCCTTCACAACGCCTTTCACCATGCACTTCATCGGAAGACCGGTCAGCCGCTGCCGGACCCTCGGAGAGATCCTGTCTTCGCGCGTTGCATGTGGGATCCCGAGTTCAGGACATCCGCGGAGGCGCTTATGCAACCCGCCATCTGATCCAACGAACTGCAGACTGACTCTCAGCCATGCCTGCGTATGCAGGAAAGGAGGTGACGTGATGCCGCAACGAAAAACCACCAGGGTGGGGATGAACCGCCCCAGCCGGCTTCACGGGCCCCGAGGGACAAGCCAGGGGACGGTACGGGATTTTTCTCCACGCGGCTGTCGCATCCATCAAGTCGACGCCAATGTCCACTGCGGTATGCGATTGACGCTGCATCTCTCACTGCCGGATCGCATTGAGCCCATCGAAATCAAGCATGCCGTTGTCACCTGGATAGGAGAACATGAGTTCGGGGTGGAGTTTTCAGCAGCATCGCAAGCCTTACAGGCTCGACTACAACACGTGTACGATTCGCTCCTGGATGCTCAGACACCCGAAGAGGCTGCGCTTATCTCGATTCCGGCCTTCTTCGAATCAGCGAGCGCAATTCCTCCTTCTACATGAACTTCTGCTCGCACCCATAACCCTACGGCGCTGCGGCCTTCGCAGGGCGTCTTCTGCAGTCTCCCACCGCACATATTGAGCAACATAACAGGCGCAGCAGGCATCATCAGGATTCTGAAACATGGAATATGGAATCCGACCATGGGCAGGCATACCGGTCATGCCGGCTTGCATGGTGGCCTGGCGAAGGCGAGAGAAATTTAGAAATGTGATGATGAGGAAGCAGGCAGAAGAAGTTCGGCAACCTTTTCAATGAGCGCCTGTGGAAGGAACGGCTTTTGGAGATACGCGGCCCTGGCGTCTACTCCATGCGACACTAACATGTCGCCTGCATACCCTGAAATATAGAGCACCTGGATCCGAGGGAACATCCTCTTCGCCCCTTCCGCCAATACGGCGGCCTTCATTCGCGGCAGGATGACATCCGTAATGAGCAAGTCACATCCACCTTTCCGAAGCTGCAGCATTTGCAAGGCTTCGACACCGTCCGCCGCGGCCAACACATCATAGCCTTGATCGCGAAGAACCGCTTCCACGAGCCTCCGGATACCTTCGTCATCCTCCACCAGTAGGACCGTGGCGCGGCTGGCCGGGACGAGGTGAGGCGCCGTAACAGACTCGGCTTCCTGTATTTGCTTCAGCACCCTTGGTAGCATGACGGTAAATCTTGTCCCGCGGCCGGGCTGACTGGTCACATCGATATATCCTCGACTCTCCTTCACGATGCCATAGACCGTCGCGAGGCCCAGGCCGGTTCCCTTGCCTGGTTCCTTCGTGCTGAAAAATGGCTCGAAGATATGCGCCAGGGTGTCGGCATCGATCCCGCACCCGTTGTCCTCCACGACAATCTTGACGTAGGACCCCGGAACGGCCCCCAAGTGAGCCTGAGCGTAGGCCTCATCCAGGACCACATTGCCCGTCTCGATCGTCAGGATTCCCCCTTCCGCCATGGCATCGCGAGCATTCAGCGCCAGGTTGAGCAGCACTTGCTCGATTTGCACCGAATCGCCCAGCACATGACCGGCCTGAGGATCGAGGACAATGACCGTCTGGATCTGCTCTCCGATCAGACGGCGCAAAATGTCTTCCATTTCGCTGACCAGCGTATTGAGCGGGACATCGCGCTGCTCCAGCACCTGGCGACGGCTGAATGTCAGCAGCTTCTTGGTCAAGGCTGCGGCGCGCGAGCCGGCCTGACCGATTACTTCAACCTCATGGCGGCAAGGATGCGTGCCGAGCTGCTGCATCACCCGCTGCGCATGGCCTGTCACGACCATGAGCAAATTATTGAAGTCATGCGCAATGCCTGCCGCAAGCCGCCCAAGGGCCTCCATCTTCTGCGACTGCCTAAGGCTCTGCTCCTCTTGCTTGCGTTTGGTTACATCGACGATCGTTTCGATGACATGCGCGCGCCCGTCCGTCGTCGTGGCTTTCGACCAATGGATCAGGAGATGGCGGCCATCCGGCATCTCAACCTCATCGGACAAGACCCCTTCGCTAACCAAGGCTTCGGGCATGCGGCAGAATGCGCAGGGACCGGCCTGCCCGGCAATTTTATCGTGACAGCTGGCGCCGGCAATATCACCGAATGTGTCCAGACAGGTCCGATTTTGAAGTTGCACGCTGTAATCGGCTGGGTCGATCACCGATACGATCACCGGCTGAGAATTCAGCAGCACCTGCGGATCGTACCGGGGGCGGTCGGAAAACTCTGTGGGACCGGCCATGGCTTCCTCATGCGGATATCAAGAGGGAACAGGTATGGAAATACCTTCTCATGGTTCTACTACATCACTCCCCACAGTCAAGGAGATGATGGATTGTGTTGCCTGGATACCGGCCCCGTCTGTTTTCCTGAGCTGGGATGTGCACGACTCGGCATGCTCTGCGAGAGTCACAATTTCGCAGGGAGATGAGAGGGTCGTAGCGGCCTTTTGCTACGTTGGAGATGATGACGGCGGGGCGAAATGCCACAGCCCGCCTTATTTGCCCGGGAGGGGCTTATTCAACCTTACCGGACCACAAGAACCGAGCAGGTACTGCGCTGGACCACCTTCGTCGAGATGCTGCCGAGCAAGAACCGCGCGATGGCTCCCATCCCTTTCGCCCCGGTGACGATCAGATCGACCTTCTTCTTTGACGCTACCTTCAAAATTTCATCAGCCGGCTTCCCAAGACGAACCACTTCCTCGACTACGTACCCGGCCTTGATCAATTTGTTCGCACTTTGCTCGACCAGGCGGCCGCCGGCTTCTTTCAACTCGGGATAGTTAAGAAAGGGCATGCTGTGGGTGACGACGACTTCGATCGGCTTCACACCTTCACGCCCACCCGGGAGCAGCTTGGTCAAGAGGAACCGCAGTGCCTTGCCGGATGCCTTCGATCCATCGGTCGCATAGAGGATTCGGCTTAAGGGGCGCGGTTCCTCTTTCACGATAAGGACTGAACAGGGCGCGTGCAGCGTCACTTGGGTCGAGACACTGCCGAGCATAAACCGGTCGAGCGCATCCAGACCGCGGCTGCCGAGCGCCACCAGTCCCTCACGTTTTGCCGCAAGGCTGAGAATCGTCGAACCGACCTCGCCACGCTTCATTACCAGCTTGCCCTTGATCCGGAGCGACGCCATCTGAGCCGTGGCTTCAGCCAGCGTGTTTTTCCCATGCGCTTCGATGCGCTTGATTTCTTCCTGAATGAAGGGCTCGCTGCCGGCGGCCACCGGCTGAAACATCACGGGCGCGCGTAACGCCTCGACGTCCATGACATGCAACAGTGTAAATTGCGGCTTGTCCGGGAAGGGCATCCGCGCCACCCATTCGGTCGCCCACTTTCCGTATTTCGAACCATCGGTCGCAATCAGCACCTTCATAGGGAACCCCTCACCAATCGTTCAGTGCAAAATATTTCGACAGGACTCTGTGCCACGGCGCCGCATCTTCGCCTCACCAGCTTCACAGGTCAATAGCTTCCTTTTGCCTCACGCTTTCTTCCGAGCGAGGCGGTCCATCGCCTGATCCGAGTCACTTCGTTCATGGGTTCCTCGCGCTGATTGCGTCAAGGCCGGATGAGCATGAACAATTTTGCGCCGAGCATCAGGCGAGACGGGATAGTCGTCCGCTGCCACTCTGACGGCGCGCGCATGAGGTCTCCACGACGATCATATTGCACATCGAACGAGGCACAAACTGGCCGGTACTGAGCCGTTAGGGGCAGGAACGATGATGCAGAGAACAGTTGATATAGGACTGTCGGCTTGCGAATGAAATGGCCGGGCTCAGATTACGAATCGGTGAAGCGGTCCCGCCGCTCACACGGAACTCAGGCGGCCGCCTGGCAAGCCGATCGGGCCGGACTCTTACAAAGCCTCTCTACTACACCGTGGTCATCGGCCGGACGAGCTACGGACCGACTGTTTTCCGGCCTTCCCCTTTCCTGCCTTCCCCTTGCGGCCGGCCGACAACAATCCGGCTCTTGTCCCACCGGCCTTTCCGCCTTTCGCGCTTTTTGTGACCAAAGAGGCATCCTCCTGGCTGGTGGAACTTCCGGCCTTTTTCCGGGACAAACGATGGCCCCGCTGAGATCCTGTGGTGTTGTGGGGATCTTCCCGCTCCTTCGCGCTTCCACGCGTTGGAACTTTCTTCTGCCTGGCACGCTCCTGATCCAGCGGATGGTTGGACAGCCCGGTTTTTTTCGCCTTGCCCTTGACCGTCTTGCGAGTGGCCATGTTCCCTCCCCTTTCTGGGTTTTCCAGGGTGGACTGCTGATCATTCGTTGGCGCCACGGCTAAAATTCTGCAAGGTTCAGGCCTGACTTATGGATGGACGGATACAGTGGAGATGCAGACCCTGGACTATTCGCCCTATTTAATGCCGGCTGATCAGTACAGGCTGTACCCAGGCAGACAAATTGTCCGGCCTTCCAACGATGCGCTGGATCAGTCAACGAAATGGAAACCTGCCGGAATTTCCCCATTTCAGAGGAAGACCTTCAATATTTCACGAGGGAACCGGTATGGAGAGAGAATGAGTGAGGGATATCTTAACGCGCCGACAACACCGATCCTCGCTCTCACGCCTCAGGCTGTAGGAATGTTCTAATAGGGAAGACAGACCCGACAGAACGCGGGTGACGAAGGCGATCGTCAACCAGTGCGCGGTCGATTCATAGGATGCCGCTGGAGAAAGTTAGAGCCGGCGTACAACTGAGCGGTCGAGACGAGGAAAAGAACCCGGAGGCAACAGCGGTCAGTTCAAGCGACCATAAATAGCCGACGCCCTGGGGCCATAACATCCGGCAGGTTTGTGTCCCCAGTGGCATCGTTCCTCATCGTTTCGTTCGACCCGGCGCCCCGTCACCCGGCATAACAGAGACCAAACTGAGCGCAAGAATGACCAGGTGAACAGACGTGGAACCACGGGCTTCTCGGTAGCCACACACCAGGAACACCACAATCCCGATCGTACCTTCCGAGGCGCCACGGCGCCATAGATCCGTCGTTGACTTCTCACTGGTTGGCATCTCCCGCGCTGAGGTGGATATTCCGGCATGCGTCCGCATCTCACCGACGCATGCGACGATGCTGAACCGTACCACGCGACCGCCGATCCGCCAAAATAGAAATCAGTTTTCACGGGCGTGGCAAGTAGGATCAAGGAGTTGCTGCTCAACTGCTTGATCTGTACGTTGGTTTGGAGTCAGATGCAGAGAACGAGCAAGCGTGAGAGTCGAGGGAATTCATGACGCAACATCACGAGGAACTGCGAGTGGAACTGGTCGACTGGCTGGAAAAGGCGCCCACCATTCGCACGATTCGCGAAGCGGTCTTCATCGTCGAGCAGGCGGTGCCAGAGGAGTTGGAGTGGGACGGACTCGATCCTTTCTGCGCGCATGCGCTCGCTTGGAACGACCTCGGTGACGCCATCGGCACGGCGCGCATGCAGGCGAAAGGAACCATCGGCCGCATGGCGGTGCTCAAGGACTGGCGCAATCGTGGCGTCGGACGCGCGCTGCTCCAGAGGTTGCTGGACCTGGCGGCAAAACAAGGCCTTTCACGCGTGACCCTGTCGGCCCAGATCCACGCAATTGGCTTCTACCAGCGAGCCAGGTTCCACGTAGTCGGCGAGCCCTTCATGGACGCCGGCATTCCTCATCGGCTGATGGTGAGAGACCT
>JAJFBJ010000231.1 GCA_020697375.1 Nitrospira sp.
GCGGCGGAGCGGGTGAATCGTATCGTGCTTGCGGCCCGGCTTCGTCATCTCTGTCGCCGATTACATATGCAGCGGCCCATCATTTGGACATTCCTGCCGAACGTCAACTGGCTGCTGGGCCGCCTGCACGAACGGATGGTGATCTATCATTGCGTCGATGAATACTCCCAATTCTCCGGCGTGCCGAAAGACGTCATCATTCGCATGGAACGGGAGCTTATTCGGCGTGCCGATATTGTGTTCACTTCGGCTGAAAAGCTGTGCGCTGAGCGCCGCGAGATCAATCCGAGGACCCACTTCATTCCGCACGGGGTTGATGTGGCCCATTTTAGTAGAGCGTTGGACTCCGCCACGCCCGTGGCATCCGACATCTCCGCCCTGCCGAAGCCGGTGATCGGGTTTTTCGGGCTGTTGGCAGATTGGGTGGACCTTGACATGATCGGCTCGCTGGCACGAGCTCGCCCGCAATGGTCCTTCGCGCTGGTCGGGAAGGCACAAACCGATCTGCATGCTGTGCAGGGGTTGCCCAACGTGCATCTCATCGGACAACGACCCTATTCGGCGCTCCCAGGCTATTGCCGAGGCTTTGATGTTGGCCTGATCCCGTTTCGCATGAACGAACTGACATTGCGGGTCAATCCTCTCAAATTGCGCGAATACCTGGCGGCCGGCCTTCCGGTGGTGTCCACCCCCTTGCCAGAAGTTGTGCGATACCAAGGCGTCGTCCACATTGCCACCAATCGAGAGGGTTTTTTAGAAGCAATCGAAGCCGCGCTGAAGGAACGAACCATCGAGCGGGACCGCGGTCGAGTGGAGATGATGCGGAGCGAAGGCTGGGAGGCGCGGGTCGGCGAAATGTCGAGCCTGGTCGAAGAGCGGCTTATGGAGGCGGCATGACCTACCGATCTTCTTGGATGTGTCCTTTTATGGTCGCAATCGTGATGGTGGCATTACCCGCTGGTCAGGGAATCGCCGCGCCCGCGACCGGACAGGGTCCCGGCGTACGCCCAGCTTTGCCCCGAGAATACGTCGATACGACCGTGAAATCTTCACCGGGGCGCACGCTTACCGTTCCCGCCGGCGGTGACTTCCAGGCCATGCTTGATGAGGCGCAGCCTGGAGACGAGATCGTCCTCACGGCTGGCGCCCGGTACAAAGGCCCCTTTACGTTGCCGCACAAGAAAGGGGGTTCAGGCTGGATCACCGTCCGTTCGGGGGGGGTCGGAAAAGACTTTCCAGCGCCAGGAATACGCGTCCAGCCGTCACAAGCGGGGAGGATGGCAGCACTAGTATCCAATCAGCATGGCGTCATTCTCGCGGAACCACGGGCGCATCACTATCGCTTCATCGGCATTGAGATCAAGCCTCAAGAAAACATCCTGCTTCGCGATCTCGTGTTGCTCGGAGACAATAGCGCCCGCTCTCTCGACGACTTGCCTCACCACATCATACTCGACCGGTGCTACGTGCACGGCGATCCGAAGAAAGGAGCCCGCCGCGGCGTCGTGATGAACGGCCGGCACCTGGCGGTCATTGACTCTCATGTCTCGGGCTTCAGGGAAGAAGGACAGGATTCTCAAGCCGTCGTCGGGTGGGGCGGGAGCGGACCGTTCAAGGTCGAGAACAACTTGCTCGAAGGAGCCGGTGAAAACCTTCTCTTCGGCGGCGGAGATCCCTCGATTCGAGATCTCGTGCCATCGGATATCGAAATCCGTCATAACCACGTGGTCAAGCCGCTGTCCTGGAGGCCGGGAGAGCCGGAGCACGACGGCGGCAACTGGCAGGTCAAAATACTCTTCGAATTGAAGAACGCACGCCGCGTCCTGGTGGACGGCAATATCTTTGAGTATAACTGGCAGCGGCCGGGCTATGGATTCGCGATCACGTTTACGGTCCGTAACGAGGAAGGCCGTTCTCCTTGGGCGGTCATCGAAGACGTCACCTTTATCAACAACATCGTCCGTCATAGTCCGAGCGGCGTCAACATTATGGGTTCGGATGACATTCATCCTCCGAGCGGCCAAGGTCAACGCATCCTGATCAAGAACAATATTTTTGATGATATTAACGGTCCTCGTTGGGGCGGGAAGGGCAGGTTGTTTCAGTTGTTGAGAGGCACGAAACACGTCGTCATTGAACATAATGTCGGGTTCCACACGGGGCATACCGTCATGGCCGCCGGCGATCCGCATCAAGGGTTCGTGTATCGGTACAACATCACGCCGCACAACGAATACGGCATGGAAGGGGAGGGGACCGGGGTAGGCAGGCCGACTCTGGAACGCCATTTTCCCGGGGCGATCGTGACCCATAACATGATGATCGGCGGAGAGTCCTATGCCGAGAGGTATCCGGAAGAGAACACATTTCCTTCCTCAGTCGAGACGGTGCCTTTCATCAATGCCGCAGCTGGAGACTACCGCATCGCCGCAAGCAGCGCCGTGAGCGGCTCTCCAAGCCACGAAATCCCCGGAATAGACGCGAAGTCCCTATGCGCCGCTCTCGGCGACACCGGGAGGATGGAGGCCGTCTGTTCAAAAGCTCAGTCGAAGGACCGAAGCAATAACGCGCAGGCTGCCAAGAGTGAATGAACCGAAAGGATGTTATGGAACATCAGACGGCATTACAAGAATGGGAACAGGCGGAGATCAGGCGCAGCGCGGCGGAGGCCGAATCGGCTGATGACTCTTCCTTACTCGCATCCGAAGACAATGTGGCCAAGTATGTCAATCCACCAGCCGACACCTTGTTTCACCTGGAATATGCCTTTCATCTGCTCGGCGATGTCAGGGGACAGCAGGTATTGGAGTACGGTTCCGGCTGGGGTGAGAACACCATCATATTGGCCAGGCTAGGTGCACAGGTCCATGCTCTCGACATTTCGCCGGAATTGATAGCGATCAACCGTCGGCGGATGCTGGTCAACGGTGTGACGAGTGGTGTGCGGTTCAGTGTGGCATCGGCGTATGAGGTTCCCTGTCCAGACGGTTCAGTGGATGTCGTCTTCGGCATGG
>JAJFBJ010000108.1 GCA_020697375.1 Nitrospira sp.
GCCTATGACCCCGATGGCCGGGACGCCCGGTTGGGTGGAGGTCACGCCATCATTGAAGTTCGGCGCGACCATTCCTTTCATCCTCTCTCCTGGCGACGGCCAGAAGACGATCTTCGTGTGGTTCAAGGACGTCGGCGGCAACGTTTCCACCCCGGCAAGTGCCACGATCCTCGTCAATACATCCGGCTATCTCTGCGTGTCCACGTGGGGACGGTCCGGCCGCGGTGCCTCGCTTCTGCACGGCGGCGAATTCATGGCGCCGATCTACGGCCTGTGCATCGATCAGCAGGGTTCCCTGTTCGTGGTTGACAACGGCAACAATCGGATTCAAAAGTTCGATAACGCCGGCAACTTCATCATCTTGTGGGGGAACTTCGGCTCAGCCAACGCGAATTTCCACAATCCGACGGGCATTGCCTGCGACGGCAAAGGGGACGTGTGGGTGGTCGATACGAACAACCACCGCGTTCAGAAATTCGATGGAAAACTGGGCGGCTACCTCATGAAGTTCGGCTCGCGTGGCAACGGCGAAGGACAGTTCAATTCGCCATGGGGCATCGCCGTAGACCGCGTACGCGGGTACGTCTACGTGGTGGACAGCGCGAACTTCCGTGTCCAGAAGTTCGACATGACGGGAGAGTTCATCATGTCCTGGGGCAGCTTCGGCAATGGTGACGGGCAATTCTATTTCCCCCGCGGCATTGCCGTCGATCAATCCGATGGGGCCGTCTACGTGGTCGATATGGGCAACCACCGCGTTCAGAAGTTCGATACCAGCACGAACGTATTGCCTCAGTTATTGACGAAATGGGGCGGCAGCGCCGAGCCGGGACACGCCAGCAGTCCCTTGTCGCAGGAGGCCGGTCAGTTGCGGTCACCCTGGGGAATTGCGGTCGACGGAGCAGGGGACGTGTACGTCACGGATACCGGCAATCATCGCATCGAGAAATTCGATAAGGAAGGCAATTTCATCACCCAGTGGGGCGGCTACGGTAACGGCAATGGCCAATTCAATTTCCCGTACGGGGTTGCGGTCGATGCCAAAGGCAGCGTCTTCGCCGTCGACAGCGGCAACACGCGGGTGCAGCAGTTCATGCCCGCCGATGAAGGGAGCGAGCGGCTCCAGGAAGAAGCGGAAGCGGCGGCCGAAATCGAAAAGGCTCAACAACCACAGAAGGCTTGACGGCCGGAGGACGGGAGGACCATGCTCGAGAAAGAACCACGCCTCGGACTCACCTATGACGACGTGGTTCTCGTGCCTTCGAAGTCCGCCGTGCTTCCCAGCGAAGTCGACGTTCGTACCCAGCTCACGCGTAACATTCAGATCAACATTCCCATCATTAGTTCCGCGATGGACACCGTGACGGAGTCGCGCTTGGCCATAGCGATGGCCCGTGAAGGCGGCGTGGGAATCATTCATCGCGTTCTCCCCCCCGCCGACCAGGCGGCGGAAGTCGACCGGGTGAAGAAATCCGAGAGCGGCATGATCCTGGATCCGGTAACCATCTCACCCGATCAAACGATCCGTGACGCCCACGACCTCATGGCCAGATACCGGATTTCGGGGATCCCGGTGACGAAGAACAAGAAACTGGTCGGGATCCTCACGAATCGCGATCTCCGGTTCGAGACGCGATTGGATTTGAAGGTGTCCCAGGTCATGAAACGCGACAAACTGATCACGGCGCCTGAAGGGACCAGCCTTGAAAAGGCGCGTGAGATTCTTCACGAACACCGGATCGAGAAGTTGCCGGTTGTCAACAAGCAAGGTGACCTCAAGGGACTCATTACCATTAAAGACATCGAAAAGCGGATCAAATACCCCAACGCCTGCAAAGATGCCCATGGACGGCTGCGTGTCGGCGCAGCGGTGGGCGTCGGGCCGGACGTCGAGGATCGACTCACGCAACTCAAGAAAGCCGGCGTGGACCTGGTAGTAGTGGATACCGCCCATGGTCATGCCCAGGCAGTGCTCGAAACCGTCAGGATGATCAAGAAACAGCACCCCTCCCTCGAACTGATCGCCGGTAACATTGCCACCGCTGAGGCAGCGAAAGATCTCCTGAAGGCCGGGGTCGATGCCGTGAAGGTCGGTGTCGGACCTGGCTCGATTTGCACGACACGCATTGTCTCGGGCTCCGGGATGCCTCAACTGACGGCGATTGCCGATTGCGCGAAGGTGCTCGAAGGCAGCGGCGTGCCGATCGTGGCGGATGGCGGCATTAAATTTTCAGGCGACATCAGCAAGGCACTCGCGGCTGGCGCTTCAGCGGTGATGCTCGGCGGGTTGCTGGCCGGCACCGAGGAGTCGCCCGGAGAGACGGTGCTCTATCAGGCGAGAACCTACAAAGTCTATCGCGGCATGGGGTCGATCGGCGCGATGGAACGAGGCGGCGGTGATCGATACGGCCAGAGCGGGCGCCCGGCCCAAAAACTGGTGCCTGAAGGGATCGAAGGGCGTGTGCCGTACAAGGGCCCGCTGTCGGCCGTCATCTATCAATTGGTGGGCGGCGTGAAGTCCGGGATGGGCTATTGCGGATGCAAAACGATCCCCGAACTCCAGATGAACGCGTCGTTTATCCGGCAGACCGTCGCGGGGCTCCGTGAAAGCCATGTGCACGACGTCATCATCACCAAAGAAGCGCCGAACTATCGCATGGACTGGGAATAAACGGGAGCGAACGGCGTCTGGCGTCTAGCCGATAGTACGGTCGCTGAACGCTGCCTTCTCTGCCTGCCGTTTCTTCTGCGGATATCAGCCATCAGGTAGACACCATACGCTCTTGTCAAAGATGGAACTCTGGCACGATAGAATCCTGGTCCTTGATTTCGGCTCTCAGTACACCCAGTTGATCGCGCGACGCATTCGGGAAGCGCAGGTCTATTCCCAGATCCTTCCGTGCACCGTTCCACTCGCCACGATTTTAGCCTATAGGCCGCAGGGCATCGTGCTTTCCGGCGGTCCGTCCAGCGTATATGAAAAGAAGGCTCCGGCCGTTCCAAAGGAACTGTTCGATCAGGGTATTCCAATTCTCGGCATTTGCTACGGCATGCAGCTGGTCACGCATCTTTCCGGCGGGGATGTCGCGAGGTCGAAGCATCGAGAATATGGTCGGGCCGAACTGACGATCGACGATGCGAGTGATTTGTTTGCCGGCATCGGCAAAAACGGCTCGACGGTTGTCTGGATGTCTCATGGGGACCGCATCGAACGGATGCCGCCGGGATTCCGGTCCATTGCCCATACGGATAATTCTCCCGTGGCCGCCATGAAGCGAGTCGATGGCAAGCGGCGGGTGTACTGCCTGCAGTTCCATCCCGAAGTCGCCCATACTCCGGAAGGCACCCAGGTGCTTCGGAACTTTGTGTATCAGATTTGCGGCAGCAAACCGACCTGGACCATGCAGTCGTATGTGGAAACGGCGGTCAAGCAGATCCGAGAGCAGGTGGGCAGTGAGCGCGTCATTTGTGCGTTGAGCGGAGGCGTGGATTCATCGGTGGCCGCGGCCCTGACGCATCGGGCGATCGGCGATCAGCTCACCTGCATCTTTGTCGATAACGGGGTTCTTAGAGCGGGTGAGCGCGATCAGGTGCAGAAGACCTTCGCCTCACAGCTGCATCTGAATCTCCGGATGCTCGATCGGACTGAAGAGTTCCTGGCGGGCTTAAAAAACGTGACGGATCCTGAAAGAAAACGCAAGAACATCGGGCGTCTGTTCATCAAGAATTTCGATGCCGAGGCCCGGAAGCTGAAGGGCGTCAAGTATCTAGTCCAGGGCACGTTGTATCCGGATGTCATTGAGAGCGTCAGCTTCAAAGGCCCTTCTGCGACGATCAAGACCCATCACAATGTCGGAGGACTGCCGGCGCGGATGAGGCTCAAGCTGATCGAGCCGCTCCGTGAATTGTTCAAAGACGAAGTGCGGGTGTTGGGAAAAGAGCTGGGCTTGCCGGATGAGATCATCTGGCGCCAGCCGTTTCCGGGTCCCGGGTTGGCGATTCGAGTGCTCGGCTCCGTGACGAAGGAGCGGCTGGTCATTTTACGTGCGGCAGAGACGATCGTAGATCAAGAAATCCGAAGCGCCGGCCTCTATCGCGACATTTGGCAGGCGTTTGCGGTGCTGCTGCCCATCCGAACAGTCGGCGTGATGGGCGATCAGCGAACGTATGAGAATGTCGTGGCGATTCGCGCCGTGACGAGCTTGGACGGAATGACGGCAGACTGGGCGAAGATTCCCACCGAGGTCCTCGGCCGGATGTCCAATCGAATCATCAACGAAGTGAAAGGCGTAAACCGCGTCGTCTACGATATTAGCTCGAAACCGCCGAGCACCATCGAATGGGAATAGAGATGATCAGCCTGGTCATCAGTCCGTGTGCTCGGGGAAAGAGTGAGGGGTGGCCCGTTGGTCTCTTGTGCTCGCCCAACGCCCACGCGGGGAGAGGGGTGTAGGGCTGGTAGATCTCCCGCGCTCGCCGAACGCGCACGCCACACGGAGAGTGGCTTTTATCCCGTCGCCAAGACCAATAACCGTGGCTCCGGGTCGAACAAGTTCTGTTTGGCGGTGCTCGTCCAAGCGCGCAGTGGGAGACCAACCCAGCCCCGCCCCGAGGAGGCAACAAGCGAGCTTGGAGGGACCATATATAGGCGGTGCGCACTTGGGTAAAGGGTGGTCCCGGCGCATCTAAGGCGAGTGGGTGAGAAGAGCGCGCACGTTTAAGACCAATCGGGCCACCGATGAGAGAGGGGAAATGGAAATCAGACTTCAGAAGTTGATTGCCGGAACCGGCCTCGCGTCTCGGCGAAAAGCCGAGGGCTTGATCGCCGCTGGTCGAGTGATGGTCAACGGAAAGATCGTTACGGAGCTGGGGACCCGAGTCAATCCGGAACGGGATCACGTCAAAGTCGACGGCAAGCATCTTAGCGCAGCACAGCCGTTTGTATATCTGATGCTCAACAAGCCCAAGAATGTCGTGTCGACGCTCGACGATCCGGGAGGGCGCACCACCGTCAAGGATTACCTGCGTGGCGTGTCCGTGCGTGTGTTTCCAGTCGGCCGGTTGGATTTCGACAGCGAAGGACTGATGCTGCTGACGAACAACGGAGATCTTGCTCAGGCCCTGCTCCACCCACGCTACCATGTGCCCAAGACATATCTGATCAAGGTGAAGGGTGTGCTGACGGATGAAGACTTTGCTCAGTTGGAACAGGGTGTGAGGCTGGAGGACGGGATGACGAGCCCGGCGCAGGTGAAGAAGGTCCGAAAGGTCGAGGCGAATTCCTGGCTGGAGATGACTATCCGCGAGGGACGTAAACACCAAGTCAAGCGGATGCTCGAATCGGTCGGCCATCCGGTCATCAAACTGATGCGGATCAGAATGGGGCCGCTCTCCCTGGGGCATTTGGCGCCGGGCGAGTTCCGGTTCTTGACCGATCGCGAGGCGAATACGTTGCGCGAGCTTGTCGATGAGCGGGTGGCACTCGCCCAAGGGGTAGCAGAACCGGCTCGACCGTCCAAGAGGCGGCCGAGGCGTTCCGGGTGGGCGCGTTCAACGAAGATAAAGAAAAGTCGTGGCCGAGCACCATCATCGGTGAATCGATGATACGCGATTGTTCGGTCTGTATGGCTCGGACGATCAAAAAGGCGGCTGTCTCACCCGCCCAACCCCGACGCGCAGCATCGCGTCTGTCCGCAGGCTCAACCGCAGCAGACCGAGCGATGCGAGAACGAAGGTTGGTGAAAGGCGCGTCCCGGGCAAACGGTTGCGAAGCAATCGGGGGAGGGCAGGTGAGAAAGATTCGACGGGCGGAACACAGTGGACTTTTTCATCGTCGGGTGAAGAAAGCGAGCGTGACGTGAAGAGCAGAACGCACCGGTGCGGAGAGTTGAACAGGTCCCATGTCGGCCAGACTGTCGTGTTGAACGGGTGGGTGCAGCGCCGCCGCGATCACGGGATGGTACTGTTTATCGACCTGAGAGACCGGACCGGTATCACGCAAGTCGTCTTCAATGCGGAGCGCAATGCCGCCGTGCACAAGGCGGCCCATACCCTACGGAGCGAGTGCGTCGTATCGGTGACCGGAACAGTGACGGCCCGTCCGGATGAGTCCAGGAACGCCAATCTGCCGACCGGTGAGATTGAAGTCTTTGCGGATGCCGTGGAGATTTTGAATGAGGCCAAGACACCTCCATTTGTCATCGAGGACGATGCCGAAGTCACGGAAGCCATCCGCTTGAAGTATCGCTATCTCGACTTACGCCGGCCGAGAATGCAACGGCTGTTGAGCTTGCGGCACGCGATCATGCAGGCGACGCGGGGCTTCCTGAATGCGGATGGATTCCTGGAAGTTGAAACGCCGATTCTGACGAAAAGCACACCGGAAGGTGCGCGCGACTATCTGGTGCCGAGCCGCGTCAATCCCGGACAGTTTTTTGCCCTGCCACAGTCGCCGCAGCTCTTCAAACAGGTGCTCATGGTGAGCGGTGTGGATCGCTACTACCAGATTGCCCGCTGTTTCCGGGACGAAGATCTACGCAACGATCGACAGCCGGAATTTACCCAGATCGATCTCGAAATGTCCTTCGTGGATCGTGAGCAGGTCATGAGTGTGATGGAACGGATGATCGTGACGGTGTTTCGCGAAGCGGGTGGCGTCCAGCTGCCGACCCCGTTCCCCCGGATGTCGTATGCGGAGGCGATGGGGAAGTATGGAACGGACAAACCAGACCTTCGTTTCGACATGCCGCTGTACGACGTCACGGCCTTTGCCGGGACGAGCGAGTTCAAGGTGTTTCGCGAAGCGGCCGGAAAGGGAAAGATCGTCAAGGCGCTCATCGTCAAAGGCGGGAGCAGCATCCCACGCAGCCGGATCGATGCTCTAGGAGAAACCGCCAGGAGCTTCGGGGCCAAGGGCCTGGCGTGGCTGAAAGTGGCAAGCGATGGGCAATTGGATTCGGTCATTGCAAAATTCCTGGATGCCAAAGCATTTGCTGCCGCCTTGCCGGAAGCCAAGCCCGGCGACCTGGTGCTGTTCGGGGCGGACACCGCCGCCGTCGTTCATGACGTGTTGGGCCGCATCCGGCTGCTGCTCGGGGAAGAGTTGAGTGTGATCGACAACACAGCGTGGAAGCCCCTCTGGGTCACCGATTTTCCTTTGCTCGATTATTCGCAGGAAGAAAAGCGCTACATCTTCATGCACAATCCCTTTGCCGCTCCCCTCGACGAGGACGTGGCCTTGCTGGACTCGGACCCGCTGAAAGTGCGTGCCAAGGCATACGACATGGTGCTCAACGGCAACGAAATCGGCGGAGGCAGCATCCGCAATCATCGCAGTGATGTACAGCTGCGCATACTGGACCTCCTGGGAATCGGCAAGGAGCAAGCGCAGGCCAAGTTCGGGTTCTTGCTCGACGCTCTGGATTACGGAGCGCCTCCGCACGGCGGCATCGCCTTCGGCCTCGACCGGCTGATCATGCTGCTCGGGGGTGCCGATTCCATTCGCGACGTCATTGCGTTTCCAAAAACGCAACGCGCTCAATGTCCGCTGACGGACGCGCCGTCACCGGTCGGAGCCGATCAGTTGAAGGAGTTGCGGATCAAGCTCGATCTTCTGGAGTAGATCGAGGCTGGAGTAGATCGAGGGAGGAATTCCCCGTCATGGCCGGCAATACGTTCGGTCACATTTTCACCGTCACATCGTTTGGCGAGAGCCATGGGCCCGCGATCGGCTGTGTCGTTGATGGCTGCCCTCCGGGGCTTGCGCTTTCCGCTCAGGATATCCAACAGGACCTGGATCGCCGCAAGCCCGGTACGTCGCGCCATGTGACGCAGCGGCAGGAAGCCGATGCGGTGGAAATTCTTTCCGGCGTCTTTGAAGGAAAGACGACGGGAACACCGGTGGCGTTGCTGATCCGCAACGAAGATGCTCGGAGCAAAGACTATGGGACGCTCATCGATACGTTTCGTCCCGGTCATGCCGATTATACGTATTGGCAGAAATATGGAATCCGGGATCACCGCGGCGGGGGTCGTGCGTCTGCGCGCGAGACCGCCGTGCGTGTTGCCGCCGCTGCCATTGCCAGGAAGTGGCTCAGGGAGACGTACGGCGTCCTCATTCACGGCTGCCTGAGCCAGCTCGGCCCACACCAGGTTCCGTTCAAAACATGGGAGGCGGTCACCGGCAATCCATTTTTCGCCCCCAATGCCGAGGTCGTCGCGACACTCGAGGCGTTCATGGATGAGCTGAGGAAATCCGGCGATTCGGTCGGCGCCAGGATCACAACTGTGGCCGAGCATGTTCCGGTCGGGTGGGGCGCGCCAGTGTATGCCAAGCTGGATGCGGAACTGGCGGCAGCGATGATGAGCATCAACGCGGTGAAGGCTGTGGAAATCGGCTCAGGGTTCGCCTCCGTCCTGCAACGGGGTTCAGAACATGGCGACGAACTGACGCCTGAAGGTTTCGTCACGAATCATGCCGGAGGCATCCTGGGAGGTATTTCGACCGGTCAGGATATCGTCGTCACGATCGGCATCAAGCCAACCTCGAGCATACGGGTCTCCCGCCGCTCCATCGACAAGCAGGGCAATCCCGTCACGGTTGAGACGAACGGACGCCATGACCCCTGTGTCGGCATCCGGGCCACTCCCATTGCGGAGGCCATGATGGCACTGGTGCTCATGGATCACGCGCTGCTTCATCGGGCACAAAATGCAGGGGTCAAGACCGTGACTCCAAAAATCGGAGGATCGGTTGTCGTTTCGCCCTCCGGCGGCAAGGGAAAGCCGATCGCGAAAGTGAATCCAGAACCGCACGAAGCCTGACATCTTCCGATGTCGAACGCGGTCCTCTGCAGCACCCGGCTCACAAGGTCTGTTCCCTGTTTGAGCCTTCTTCGGCTTACCCATACGACATGACAGCCCCGAGTTCCTACGACGGCCGCATCCTCGACATCAAGCACGCGACCATCTACCGCGGTGATACCTGTGTCTTTGAGGACCTCTCTTTTGTACTGGAGGAAGACCAGCATACGGCGGTCCTGGGCCCTAACGGGGCAGGGAAGTCTACAATTCTGAAACTGCTGGCAGGGGAAGTGCACGCGGTGCCAAATGACGCGACGTCCATCCGGCTGTTCGGCGAGGAGCAGTGGAACGTCTGGGACGTCCGGAGGCGTCTGGGAATGGTCTCGCACGATCTCCAGCATCAGTATATGGAGCAAGTGACCGGCTTGAAAGTCGTGTTGTCAGGGTATTATGCGAGCATCGGGATCTATGGCCATCAGGAAATTTCCTATGCGCACCTTGCCCGGGCCCATTCGGTGATGGAAGATTTGGGCATCGGTTTTCTGACCGACCGGCGGTATGCCGCCATGTCAACCGGCGAACAGCGGCGTTGTCTGCTCGCCCGTGCTCTCGTTCATGGGCCATCGGTCCTTGTACTCGATGAGCCGACGAGCGGCCTTGATCTGACGGCAACCTTTCACTATTTGGATCTCGTCCGAGGATATATGCGGAAGGGGAAAACCGTTCTGCTCGTGACGCACCATATCCACGAAATACCGCCGGAGATCCGAAGAGTCGTCTTGATAAAGAAAGGGAAGGTCCTTCAAGACGGAGAAAAAAAGGCGGTGTTGTCAGAGAAACATCTGAGCGATCTGTTCGATTGCCCGGTCGCCTTGGCTTGTGCCAACGGCTGGTACCAGGCGTTGCCCGGCTAAGGGACTGGCTGCGGCGCACCGCCGGTGCCTGCCCCTTGTCTTCTGGTAATGGAGCCTCGACCCATCTGGTGCGTGTCCCGTCTCTGGAAACGGGAGCTGTCGCCCTTCCGGCGACTGTCCCCCAGGCGCCGGTTGCTGCCGGCTGCTCTTCCTTAACGCGGACAGCCACCAATCAGAAGGTGGCAGGTCCCCTTTAGCCCCCTGCCAGGGTCACGGTAAAGGTCAGATCTGCCTCGGCGCGACGCACTTTGACGGCCACCCGCTGGCCAGGAGCCGTTCGCTCGATCAGGTAATTCTTCAAATGCGCGGCATCCAGAATTTCCGTGTCCTCTATCGCCAATAGGATGTCATGCTTTTGAATGCCTGCGCTTTTCGCCGGCTCTGCCACATCCCTCACGGCAATCCTCCACTTCGTGCCGTCCTTCACTGCCGTCATGTGAATGCCCAGTTTTGAGAAAGCCAGCGGTTTTCCGTCGATGGCGGCCGTCACGATCCTTGCGGCTAAAGTGCCGGGGATAGCAAAGGCCATCTGGCTGCAGTACACGTGACTTTCATCTTTGTCCGTTTGGATCACGGCATGCATGATGCCAACAACTTCCCCCCCGACATTGAAGAGCGCGCCTCCGGAATTGCCGCTGCATGCCGCAAGATCGGCTTGCAGCAGACGCGTCTCGACCGTTTGCAGAAAGGTGTTGGCATTGCCGATACGACCGAAAGCCATTGTCGGACCCCATCCCATCGGATACCCAACCGTGAAGACCTCGCTGCCGACCAGGGGCGTTTCCACGGCAAAGGGAGCCCCGACG
>JAJFBJ010000109.1 GCA_020697375.1 Nitrospira sp.
CTAAAACAGGGCCACTGTTCGCGATGTGGACAACTTGCACAGGTCATTTACAACGACCGCAAGAAGGTTCCGAATGACGCCGATGCGTGAGGATCTGTTCGCGCTAAAAGCGAAGTCGGTCCACTCGTACTGGTCCACTGGAATCTGACCTCCTTTTTTATTTTCTCAAAAAAAGAGAGCCCTAATGCGCGGGTCCCATGTAAGCCTGTTCGGTACGGGATAAAAGTCTCGCAAGGCTATCCCCCTGGGCGTCGGCGAGTTTGCGAATGGCAAGCTTGCCCGCGTGAGCGCAGATCGTCTCGCGCAACGTACAGGCTGTACAAATCCCATGTTTCCCTGTTAAGGCCTACACGGGTGTCAGCTAGCGAACCGGCGGTTGCACGCCGCGTTTCCCGCATTCGGCATGCGTGCATGGGCATCGGCTACCTGGCGGGGGCGGCGGAGCTTGCTCGCATTCATCGCTGCAAAAATGAGCTGTGGACGCAAGCTTGGCAGGTACAGGCCTGTTGCCCGCAGTTCTTCGGGTAATTAATCGTAGGGCTTGGTGTGGCCATAGCGTTAGCTATCGCAAGGCAAGCGCCATGATGAAATTAAGCTCGCACCGTCAAGGCAGAAGCCAGGCTGCGGCTTGACGACCCCCTGAGCGAATCTGTGCCGAGCTGCGCCTCATCGCGTCGTGTCGCCTTTAGGAGGCTCCGTCTCGCCATTAACCGCCGCAGCATAACTCACTTGTCCGAAGGGGGCCGCATCGAGCGAATACCCCTTCACTCTGTAAACCTGCCAGCGGGCTGTCGTGCCGTGTGAGAGCCGTGAGCCACTCAGGGAACGATTCCTCCGGGGCGGCTCTGTGCCATGAAAAGGGCCAGTTTTTTCCGATGCGTGGACCAACCTGGTGCATCACTTCTAAACTGATCAAGATTGACCAGCCAGCCTACGACTCTCACGGTACACTGGTTCTTGGCAGGTTGATCGACCCATGGGCCGTACGGTGTTAGGCGGTCCTCACCCTCTCAACTCCCAGTGATACCATGGAGCGGCGAGTTCATTGATGTGTCCCGAAGCAAATCGGAGCGGGATGTTGTTCATTGAAGGCCTGGACATCTCGTGCAGCGTGGAAGGGTTGAAGGAACTGTTTGGTCCATTCGGTACCGTCCTCTGGTCTCGGCTGATCGTGGACACGAATGGGCACTCCTTCTGCTTCGGGTACGTACAGATGTCAACCCGCCCTGAATCGCTCGCGGCCATTGCGGGACTCAATGGAACCACCGTTTTTGAGAAGATCTTACGCGTCATCTCATCCTCTTATAGCTATGAAGAGCTGCGGGACAAGCCCTGACATACGGCATCTGTCCTAGGGAGGTTGACCGACCCAGAGGGCGGACAAGGCAAGGCGTAGCCAGTGGAGGTGCCCGAATGAGCCAGCAGACCCATTTCCACTATAAAGGGTATCGAGCACAAGTCTGGGCTACCGAGCGGCCCGATGGTGGATGGGTGCCCCATGGCAAGGTCACCAGAAGGGTCGGCGAACGGGATCTAGTGCATGCCACAGCGGGCCACTCATCTCGTACCTTGCCGACGAAAGCGGAAGCCGAGACAATCGCGAAAGTAACGGTCCAGAAATACATCGATGAACAAGGGGCATGACACCTACCGACGCATCATTGACGCTCCCTTGGCGGGCTGTGGAGGGACAACTACGCCGACTGGCATTTTATCCTTCCCGCATTCCCGTCAGTCCTGCGTGTGTTCCCGACATCGGCTGGTTCTCTCAAGCATCCTGTCATGAGTCATCTTCCGTGCGTCTGCAAAGGAGCCTGAGATCATCGTTTCATGGTATGGCCCGTCATGAAACGCCAACCACGCGGCCAACACCAAATGAGGTATATGTTATGATGACTCCGCTATCCGTAAGACGGTCGATCCTTCTCCCATCCGCCCTCTTGCTCACTTCAACCTTGTCGCCCTTCTCCGCTTCCGCCGCCGATGGACAGGTGAAAGGAGCCGTAATTCCAGCCCCAGCGCCAAAGATTGCATCCGGTGCAGTGGAAGACTCACTCAAAGCGTGTCTTGCTAGAATTCCCGAGAAGGCCAGTGTGGGGCAGCGTATGCTCGCTGAGCGTACATGCCAGGGTGAGGATGGGACCAGAAAAACTATGAACAATGCCCCTCAGTTCTAGGGGCTGAGCCAGCCTGAGGCAACCCAAACGCGGGCTTTGCTCAAGCGTGCGAATGGATTGTCTCTGTATTTCAGAGCATCGAAATGGTACCCCTATCGTGGATGAGATAGCTTCCCTATCTGACCATCCGGCAGGTTTACGAGCTTCATTGGTTGCCAATAAAATCGATGAAAGCTCCCCGTGCAAGGTCTAGCTTATTCCCACAATTCGGTCATGCATAATGACTGCGCACTGTTCCATAAGCATGTTTTAAGGTGCTGCTAATAGGCCGCTCATCTCTGGAGGCTATATTTAGAAACACTGAGAGGCATGTAAAGGCAGGTGCACTATGGGACTACTCAAACAATGACATTCTTCCGATGTCCACTGGGGGATGTTATTTCGAGTCGTCAGGGGCGACAATATCTCGTGCGCTAATCATGCAAGACGACGTTTAACAATGAGCTGTGGACCTGTAGTGTCCCGTTATACTCAATAAATCCCAGTTGCCTGAATTTGTTCATAAAGAAATTCACACGAGGGCGTGTGGTGCCGATCATATCGGCCAGCATTTCTTGGGTGACATGAGGAATCGTGGGCTGCGGTTTCCCCTTCTTCCCAAAATTAGCCAGCAATAGCAGTACTCTCGCCAACCTCTTCTCGCTCGAATTGAACAACTGATCCACTAGATCCTCTTCGACCCGCATGCTATGAGAGAGGACATATTTCAGAAAGAGCTCAGAGAAGCTCGGCTCGTTCTGTAGGACTTGAGTCATTTTCGCTTTGGTGATGCGTACCAATGACACCTGATCCATGACCGTCGCGTTCATACTCTGCACAGTATGTCCCGAAAGACACTGTTCGCCGAAGAAGTGTTCCTTTTTTAACACGGCAACCACCGCTTCCTTACCTTGGGGAGACAGAACGGAAAGTTTGACTGTTCCCTTTTGGATATAGAAGACGAAATCGGCCGGATCCCCCTGCGAGAACACCCTCTGTTTCGGCAGATACGATAAAAGTTTCTTGCCCGGACCTGTAGTAGTGAGGAATGACTGAGAGCTGAAAGTTGTACGTGGTTTACGTGCCATGTTTTCGCTCGAAGAGAGTGGTTAATTATAGGACAACATTTTACAACGATCGTGTGGCGTGTCAAAGAGGACATCTCTGACACATTCTTCTCATCAGCGATATTCCTTGTTTTTTATAAAAGAGGCCCTTGCATCTGATGCAATAGGCTCACTGAGATGTCCCGGCTGGAAGAAGAGTATATCCGCTGGTGGGTAACAAGGATCTCGACTGCGCCAGAGTTTCTTTTAATCAAACTCCTGGGTTGTCATCGGCGTTCCCCTAATCATACCAATAATAAGACGGGGGAGTTGATGCACACAGTCCTTGGAAAGAAAAGCCGACGACCCAGCTGCCTTCATAGCATCCTGTGTGAAGATGTCATCGTTTAAGGACACCCCGATCACGCAGACCTGAGGCAAGATTTGCTTAATGCGTCGCGTCGCCTCCACTCCCTCAAGAAGAGGCATTTTCACGTCCATGATCACGACCTGTGGCGCAAGTGAGTGCACCAGATCAATGGCCGCCCTGCCATCTCCTGCCTCGCCCACCACGATGAAGTCCGCGAACTTTTCCAGGGTTTCACGGATTGCTGTGCGGAATGGCACAAAGTCATCAACGAGGAGAATGGGAATTGGTCCTGAACGCAGTGCTAGGGTTGTATTCAACAGTGTCGTATCCAATAGTCACCTCAGAAGTTTCGATCGGATGCCTCATTTTCTCTTCTTTCCCCGGTTCTGTCTGTTCAAAACAAGACGTTCCTATAAGCATGCGTCGGGTCTTTTCTGCGCTCACCAGATTCTCCCGCGTATTCCTATCGAGAATGGGCACGAGAGTGTTTCCTAGGGTAGGTTTTTCGGGACAATGTATGGCTGCATCAAGGAGATTCCTCAGCAGACCCGACATCCTCCCCCTTTTTGTTTTTTGAAAAAATAACTCGACCCTAACCGTTGGGTCCTATGCATGCCTCTTTGGGGTACGAGATAGCGCCGTAAGGCTCTCCCCCCAGGAGGTGCGCTGAACAGGTGTTATTACAGTGTTAGTAAGAGAGGCAAATGGGCATGGCTCGGTCTAAAGAGAGGCAAGCTCCAATGAACCGGATGCGCGGGATTCTAAGCTGGCAGGGCAGGGGAGGCCAAGCATTCAATGACTTGAGCGTCCCCTTTCCACTGATTCGTAAACCGCAGGTCGGTGATTCGATTCCACTCGCCGGCTCCAGAAACGGTTACTCAGTCAGTGAGGAACTCGTCATGGATGATCGTATCGTTGTCGACCCAAAAATCTGCAGTGGCAAGTGGCAAGCCCACAATTCGCGGCACCCGCATTATGGTTAAGAACATTCTCGGCATGGTGGCCGGTGGCTACACCATGGCCCGGATCATCGACGCGTACCCCGAATTGACCAACGACGATGTTACCGCAGCGCGGGAGTATGCCGCGAGGTGATTGACGAAGAGAAAGTCATTCCGCGTGCCTGACCGCCTGCCCATTCTTCTCGACCAAAATGTTCCCCAAGCCCTCGCTTCTTGGCTGATGTTGTGAAGCCCACGTGGGTCGTCTTCCACACGGGCGATGTTGGATTGTCAGGGAAGGCCGATGAAGAGGTCTTTGCCTGGGCGCAGCAATAGGCCGCCGTCATCGTGACCTTCGATGAAGACCTCGCCGATGGCCGTTCCTTTCCGGACCTTTGGGCTAAGTGCAGGGAGGCAAATTATGCTGTCAGCCCACTCTGGCAAAGTTGGCGTTCGCCTGATCCCGAAACAGCCTTTTATTATTTTTTAGAAAAAACACAACCCTCACACGCGGGTCCTATGTATGCCTGTTTGGAATACGAGATGTCCAACCATTCAAAGTGCTATCGCAGGGCTACGTCTCGCTCAGCCTGGAGCCAATGCTGAAGATTGGCGCCCTCATGGCGATCCCCCGCCTCGTAGAGTTCATGGGCGCGTTGTGCGATGGCCGCGTGAATCGGTCGGGCGTGCAGTTGGGGCACGCTCCTGTAGGCACGACTTGACCATGGATAGCAGGGGTCCAAGGTCGTACCGCCCGTTGATTTTGACAGGGGCTTTCACGACACAATCCACTCCGCTCGCATTTGCCTCCGTGAGGACGGATACCATAGACGGCGACGATAAGACGATGGTTCTCTCTACATAGCCGCGATCACGGATCAACTTCAATTCGTCCGGTCCGCTGGGCTGAGACAAGTGCAGATCTAGGATGATGAGGCTAGGCTGAGCGTCCTCGACCATGGTGAGTATGTTCTCTCGATGCGCCGGGATGGCGACCTCGTGGCCGCGTTGCTCAAGGGCCTCGCTTAGTTGTTCTCTGAGTTCACTGTTCTGCGTGAGAAGCATGATCATGATGGCGGCCTTTCAAGGACGTTGGGAGCGACTCTGCTGTGGGTTGTGACACGCCTCCGGGTACGATGAAACATTCTGCGCTCGAAGCTATTTACAAACTGAGCAATAGTGACCAGCCAAGCCGCGGCTCAGGGTGTAGCCTAGAGTTGTGGGGATCGCTGGCCTAGTGGGGAGATGCAGCCATGACACGCAATCGCGCTATCGGGGATCGGATTTTCGAGGCGATCAGCCGGGCTCCGGGAGGTCGTTTGGACGACTTGGTGGCGCTCTTCCCAGAGTTGACGTGGGACCAAGTGCTTCAGGAAGTCAATCAGCTGCGCTTGGGCCATCGATTATTGATGATCGCGAACGGTCAGGGATCCTTTGTTGTTTGCCCCGCGGGCTAGGCGGTCTATGGGCGGCTCCAGGGTGCCTATTGCCGTGAATCACCTTCCTTCTGCCCGCACGTGAACGCGTGGTTGTGCGAATCTATCTCAAAAGTAAGTTGTATGCGTTTCATAGAATGGCCCGCTATGAAAGGTAAACATGCGGCCACGAATTGAGGTGCATGTTATGAGAACTCGTATCTTCATAAAACAGTCGCTCCTGTGTTTATCCGTGCTATTGCTCGCATTCTCGCTCTCCCCGTTCTACACCCATGCGGAGGATACGCAGGTGAAAGGCGCCATGATTACCGCTCCCATGGACAAGCACAGCGATGTGGCATCGGGCGCCGTGGAGGACACGCTGAAGGCTTGCCTCGCGAGAATTCCCGACAAAGCGAGTGTTGGACAGCGCATGTTGGCGGAACGCACCTGTCAAGGAGAGGAAGGGATCAGGAACACAAATCAGGGGGCTCCCCAGTTCTAATACGAGGTGCCTTTGAGGCAACCCAACACCCGAAGGAGTACGCAATGATACAAGAACAATTTCAGCAATTTTGGTTGCAGCTCAAGGCTCCCTTGAAAGCCAAGTGGGAGAAAATCACTGATGCCGATCTCGAAGAGATCCAGGGGAATCTCGCGACGTTTGCCGACATTGTTCTCAAGCGCTATGGGGATACGAATAAGGACGAAGTGAGCACCTGGGTCAATCGCCGGTATTCGCATTGGACGGGAAACTACCTCGGCTATAAAGACCCCGAGCTGGCCGCATCCTAACCCCGTTTTTTATCAATAGAGTCGGGCATCTTGGCGATCCACCTCTCACGATTCCGTGTGAGCAATAGAAAGAGAGTTGCACATGGCCCAAATCGTCATCAATACAAGTTACGACCGGTTTTGTGTGAGCCATAAGGCGTTCCTTCGGCTGCGGGAGTTAGGGCAGCCGGATGCTTTAAGGGAAACGGATCACGGGGCCTACTGGCCTGCAGCCGCCAGTCCCCAAGAGCCAAGTCTCAATCGATGTGGGATCCTGATTCCCCGCGATGACCACCGGCTTGTGCAAGTGGTGGAGGAGTTGCGCAGAGAGGCCAACGGGCACTGTGCGGAACTCAAAGTCGTGACCATTCCCGATGACGTGGAGTGGGTCATCCTGAAAAAAACAGATGGTGCCGAGCATGTGAGTGAACAACACCGCACCTGGAGCTAACCTCCATGACGGTGTCAAAACGGCATTCCTATTCGCTAGCTTGAACAGCATCGATAGTCCTGAGTGATCTGCTGTTGTTACTAGCGGACTCGAAACCAGCCCTATCGGTCGCGATAATGTCCCTAAAGGCCAGATCCAGGAGACCATTTCATGGAGGACGACATGAAGACGACACCGCAGACATATGTACTGACGTTATATTCGCCCACTCGCAGTGCTCCTCGCATCTGGACGGGGAGGAACCTCCACCAGCTCCGCCACTGTTCAGCCAAACGAATCGGCCATGTGTTGGAGGAGATGCAAGAACACCTGGACCATCTGCGGAGCTCACTCGCGCCGGCCGGATTCGTAGGATCCAATTCCTTAAATCGGGGACGGTAATGCCGGATCGGTGCAAAGTGTTCCACCTACAGGCAGTCCACTTCGAGCGAAGCTGTGCGTATAATCGACCAAAAGCGCGGGAAGACGATCAGGTAGCTGTCGCGGTAGGGCACTGCCAATCGGATTTTTTAACATATTCGTCATAGTCTTTCTTGTCCTGTTTCTCTTGGTCCTCTGGGCTCGGCTCAGACTCTTCCTCCGAGCTCATCTCATCATTTTCTTGGATTGTGGGGTGGTTTCATACGCTCTCATTCAGGGGAGCAATGACGAGGAATTGATGGCAAGGATGTTACTGGTTCGACATGAGATCAAGCCAATACGCACTGGCTGACAGCAGGAGGAAGAGGGGAACAGAGCGCATGGCTGAAGATGGTCCTCGCGCGGGCTGCTCACCCTATCCGCCCACCGGTAACGTGATATGGAACGAGGTGCCCACGCCTGGTTCACTCTCCACGGTAATTTCCCCGTGATGCGCGTCGATGACATCCTTCACAATTTTTGTCCCAAGTCCGGTGCCGCCAACCTTCCGGCTAATCGCATGGTAGGTAAACAGACTCTCCCGGATTTCGGGCGGCATGCCCTTCCCGGTATCCACGACCGACACCATAATCCTCCTCGCGCCGGGTTCCGTTTGGCCCTTAATGGTGATCGAGCCATCAGGCGGGACCTCCGCCAAGGCATTATTCACCAAGTTGTAAAAGGCATTGAACAGCTGGCTCTCATCCGCTTGAACCACGGGCAAGCTGTCGAGTCCCTCGACGCCAAGGGTAATGCCGCATTCCTTGGCGGGGATTTGAAGGATGGCATACACGCTCGACACCACCTTGGCGATGTGACAGGGTGCGACGTGCGGAGCGCGAGTATGTCCTTTGATGGAGTCGGCAAATTCTCCGACCCGATGTTGAATCCGCCGGGATCCGTTCTGAATCATCTCGATCAGCTCTTTTGTCAGCTCACGGCTCGTTGTCACGGCGGCCGTCACCGGTTGCGGCATGCGCCCGTAGCACTCGTTGAGTTCCTCCTCCAGAAGGGACGCCCCTGAGACGACTGGCATCAGCATATTTTTGATGTCGTGTGCGATGTCTCCCAACACGCGTGCCACCTCAGCCAGCCGGGCCTCTTCCTCGTCATGCGCCTCTAATACGCGAAGCGCGACCTCAGTCTCCTTACGATCGACAAATTGACCAATTTTAATGCCGATGTCGGACATCATATGCAGCACTGCATGATCCGGCTGCCGGATTTCAGGGCTGAAGCACTCAATGACACCATAAATTCGGTCGCCTTTTCGAACCGGAAAAGCACACCAGCCATGGAGACCCGCGCGCGCCGCGATCGACGCTCGGCGGAACCCGTCGTCTATGACAATGTCGGGAGCCCAAAACGGCTTGCCGGTTTTCCAAACACGTTCAATTAGCTCTCCCTCGTGCTGGACGGGTCGGTCTCGGCTGTCTGCAATAAATCCAGATACGTCGATCTTCGAGTGATGCCAGAGGCTGACAAACCGCAACGCACTCGTCTGTTCATCCACTTTCCAGAAGAGGGTCAAGTGCCAGCCGAGACTTTCGCCTATGCTTCGTAGAATGGCCGGAATGGCTTCTTGCAGGGTGCTGGACTCTGCCAAGACCAGGGTGATGGCGTATTGCGCCAGCAAGTGAGATTCGGAACGCTGGGCGCGAGTGAGTACCTGGTGGGAAACTGTGACTTCAGCCATGATCGTCCTCCAACTTCTTCATAATGGTGATTATTCGGGGCAAGGGAGCGATTGGTGTGGCAATTAACCCGCTAGGAATTAGCGCGTAATGTGACCAGTGTGACGGCGAGAAAACATCTGCAGCCGCTGCTCAGTCTGCTGGAGGGTGTTCTGCTTATACCTATTTTTGACTCTTTCGGAATGGACCGTCAGAGCTACATATTCCCCTGTGGAGAAGGCATCGACAACTTTACGGAGTTCGTGCTGTCTCGGTTAGCGTTAATCGGGTGCGGTGCAACTGTCGCCTATTCGCCAGAATTATAGGATCATTGATGCAGCCACAGTTCACGCTTCGGGTACTCGGCATTCGTTCTTGGACACTCTTCTTAGAATTCCACCAGTTCTGCATGAGCCATCCGCCACAGCGTGCACACAACATGGGCAATTCTCCTTTTTTATCCATCACTGCTTCTGTCAGACTAGCTCCAGGAGATCCAAGTCTTGACGTGATCATTCTACCCATGACGGGGGCCAACTGACTGGTCAAAATAGACCACTTCAAGAAGTGTGGGGGCCTGCACGGTTCATATGTTGCAATAAAAGGAGTCCCGTTCTCCTATTAGGGTGGGACGGCTCTCGACATACTCTCTCCAAGCAGGGTACAGCGTATTAGTAAATCGTGACCCAAGACCCGCTCTCCTTTTTGGGTGGCTGTTATTGCGAGCACGGCGGATCCAGAGTTAGAATATTCTCAGCTAATTAAGGCATCAAGAAATGAGACCCTGAGCTCAATTCAGCTACCGCCCACCCCGATAGGACACGTATGGCACGCACCTCCTCCACCGCATTCAGCCCCACCGCCTTCCTGGCCAAAGTGGGCAGCGGAAAAACCATTCTCCACGCTAAGAAGAAAGACGTGCTGTTTTCACAAGGCGATACCGCTGACGCCGTCTTTTACATTCAGGAGGGACGGGTGAAGTTGACCGTGGTCTCAGCAAAGGGCAAGGAGGCCATCGTGGCCATTCTGGAGCGCACGGACTTTTTTGGGGAAGGCTCTCTGGCCGGCCAACCACTGCGCATGGCTTCCGCCACGGCCTTGGACGCCTCCACGATTGTGCGCATCGACAAAACCGCGATGATCCAAGTCCTCCACGACGAGGCCACCTTCTCCGAGCTCTTTATGGCGTATCTCCTCTCTCGCAATGCTCGCATCGAGGCCGACCTCGTGGATCAACTCTTCAATTCCAGCGAGAAGCGATTGGCCCGCGTGCTGTTGTTGTTGGCCCATTTTGGGAAAGAGGGCAAACCGGAACCGGTCATCGCGAAGATCAGCCAAGAAACGCTGGCCGAAATGGTCGGCACCACGCGGTCACGCATCAGTTTCTTCCTGAATAAGTTCCGGAAGCTAGGCTTGATCGAGTACAACGGCGGCATGCACATCCACAGCTCCCTTCTCAACATCGTGTTGCATGACTGACGGCTTCTCCTCCCATTCGTTCACGTTCTCAGGAAACCCGCACCGACACGCCGTCCATGACAGAGCAATTTTGATCAGCTTCCGTTTCACGTAAGGGCTAGCATGGGTCCGTCTGCAGAGTCCGCGTGACGCATTTGATCAGTCCGCGTGCAGGGATGCAATGCTAGTTAACTGCAGCCGAAGAAGAGGGTGGGTGCTGGTTTTGCCAAAGCCACATCGAACTAGAAGTCTTGTGCGACCTCTCCCCCGAAGTCGGTCCCACATGCGGGACCAACGAGCTGAAGCCAAAGCAATTTTGGCGGTCATCGAACCGCGCCGCAGCGAATCAGTCAAACAGGCTCTCGCGAAAGGCGCGAAGCTTTCAGCAAAACGGCTAGGGGCCACGCAGCAACCCACATCCGGTCGCTCAAAATCGAAGCATACTTTAAAGTCCTCTGGCCGGGAGGCTCCTGCGGCGTCTGACGAAGCTCTCAACTCATGAGCGGAGTAGGGAGACAGAAATGAAGGACCCATTTCGCTGTATTCCCTGTGGGTAGTCTGGCTATGTAACGCGACTAATTCCACCGCTCATAGCTCCGATCAAGCGCTGAAGAACTTTGACCGGGGTCCGATTCTACAGGAATTACTGGAGGCCACAAAGGACCTAGCGGCCACAGCCGGACAGAAATTCAGTCGCGAGGACGCCCATGAGAGGCCGCACGAGCTCCTCGCCCAATATATTCAGGCTGGAGAAGAGCGTAAGTGCGCAGAAGCCCCAACAGGTCCGGGATGACATTGCGGCCTTCGTAAAGGCGGGATGCACGAGTACCTCAGTGAATAAATCTGTTCCGCGGGAATGAACCCGCCCTTTTTGAATTTTCAGAAAAATAGAGATCTAACACGCTGGTCACATGTATGCCTGTTCGGTGGAGGGCGAAGGCCGCGCAAGGCTATCCCTACGGCATGTCGGCGTCATACGCTGTCAGTCTGAGCTATCTCGGCTTTGCTGAGAGGGAAACGGAGGTAAACCATCGCTCTACGGTCTGTTGAAGTCGGCTCGCACTGATTGGCTTCAGTAGATAGCCCTGCGCTCCTGAAGCTATGGCACTGGCGGCACGGGCTTCGGAGGCGGCTGCGGTAATGAGAATGACGGGGATGCTTGGATGACAATCGCGCATAGATGTTAAGACCTCGATACCATCCATTCCTGGCATGCCGATATCAAGCAATACACCTTTTACATCCTCCGTATCCAATGCGGCGAGAGCCTCTCTTCCAGTATCGACTGTCAGTACACGAAAGTCCCATGCGCGCAGACGGTCGGACAGCGTTTCACGGATGTCTGAATCATCATCAACGATAAGTATGGCAGCTTCTGTGGACATGGTCGTCGTAATTGGCGGCGGCGAGGCAAGAGGAACTGAAAAGACAAACGTCGTGCCTTTTCCCAGCTCACTCTGTACGTCGATAGAGCCTCCCTGCAATTGCACAAACTCCTTGGCGATCGCCAGGCCGAGTCCGAGACCTTTGACTCTAGTGGTTCCCGCCTGTTGAACCCGAAAGAAGGGATCGAAAAGCCGCGAAATCTGGTCTGGCGGGATTCCCTCTCCAGTATCCGAAATGGTGATGTTCGCCATGCCTCCTGTGGAGAACACCTCAACGGTGATGGAGCCCCCATGCGCCGTATACTTGACGGCATTGGCGAGAATGTTTATTACAATTTGCTGCAGCTTGTCCGGATCTGCCAAGACCCAAATCTCTCCCTCATACGTGAAAGTCACGCGATGATTCTTTTCTTTCACGAGCGGCGTGAGTTCTTCCACCACCTCTGCGATCACGGTGCCTAGCGAAACCTCAGTTATAGCGAGATGTGGCTGACCGACCTCTATGGCCGACTGATCCAATAGGTTATCAATCATCCGACGTAACCGAGTTGCGTTCGCGATCATTCGATTCAGAGCGTGGCCTTGCTTTGGATTTACTCCTCCGAGTAGCCCGTCCAGGAGGTTTTCTGTAAAGCCAACCATGCTCGTTAATGGGGTGCGTAACTCATGCGAGACGTGAGCCAAGAAGCGCGAGCGCACTTGGTCCAACTCGCGCAGTTTCGTATTTGCAGCTACAAGGTCAGCGGTGCGCTCACTCACCTTATTTTCGAGACTCTCGTTCAGCCGTTGCAATTCATCTCGAAGAGCCGTTAGCTCAAAAACCTTTCGACGCAATTCGACACTTGCATGCTCCTGTTCGATGTACACTTCCCGCAATTCTTCATGACGAGTATTCACAGTTTCTTCTTGTTCGCGAACAAGCGAGGAAAGGTCTCGACGCTTCGATAATCCTAGATAATAGAGAAGGATCGGGAGACCTGCGAGGATGAGTGTTTCGCCGATAGTCACGATAGGATAGCGTATGCGGAGACCGGTAAAGAGAATGCCTGCCGACAAAGCTGCCACCGTCCAACCGCGCCACAGCCCTTGGTAATTTTCTGACCACGATACTCGAATTTCACACCACTCGCCCTCCTCATTCTCGATATGCCGATCCACTACATGAGCTGCTGGTTGCCCGAGGAGCTTCACTGGTAGGTAATTAGCTGCCCCTTTAAAGGCTTGTATGATCATCCACCAGCACCGTTCACGGTAGGGTCCGAATTGTTCTAATGCATGATCTGTCATTCCGAGTCTGAAGGCAGCAAATCCACGGGAGACCTGATCGACTTCCACACGAACGTTCGGCGTAAATTTTTTACAAATTCGCGGCAGCATGCGTGCTATTTGAGCCATGGTAAATGGTCGCATGAGAATCAGGACGTGTTGGTCTAAGTACCACTGTCCAATCTTAAAATGGAAATCTCTGTCTGCAGAGAGTTGTTCACAGAACTCCCGTAGATACATCGAAAATTCATAACTGTAGCTATTCCACACGCTCTTAAGGAACTTTGGCGAAACATGGTAGATTGGATCAGGGATCCGAGCATTAAGCAGGTCACACAATTCTTCGACACTATTGCCTCCGATCTTTGATTCAAGCCACGTCACCATTGCGCTAACAATAAGTCCGCTCACATCACGAATCTTATTTTCCGCATGATCAATACCAAACGGTTGATACAACATGCGGGGGCGATCGAGAATGGTTGGACCAACCGATGTCGCTTCAATCATTATTGGAACTGCCGCAAAAGGGTGAGTCGGATCAGTAGAAGCGTACGATCGAACGAAAAACCGAATAGGAGAATTTTACTCCAGAGTGGCTGCATCGGTGCAGTAGGGGTACCCATTTAAGCCGGAGAAGGAGGGTCCTACCTCATCTGAGCAACAGTCTTCTGCTAAGGAAAGGCTACGGGTGAGCCTTGCTCGCCCGGCGAAGGATGTCCTCAGCCTGTCTGATGCAACGATCCTTCTCGTCACATTCCTCCCGTATCTGTTGAGCAGTCTTTTTGAGACGAGTGATAACCTTGCCTAACTGCGGGTCGTATACGCGTTCGCCTTCGGTGGACATGCTTTCTACCTCTGTTAGGAGATCATCCGACAGCCTGGCCTTTCAGCGCTTCTAGATTATCCGGATCGTGCTCACTGGGGCCATAAGGTTCTGAGAAGCACGAATGTCCCAGAGCACAAGATCACGATGAGGACTACGAGAGTGTTCATGTTGGTCTGCTCCTTTCAGTTGCTATCCCATTAGATGAGCAACAAGCGTACCGTGAACCCGCCCGCCATCAGCGTCGTAATTTTGAGATGGGTCACCTGTGATTTCAGGGGTTTCGGTGTGATGGGGCCGCGATGAAATTTTCTGCTGCTTGAAGGAGGGGTATCGAAAGCGATACAGGGCGTATTGAAATGTGATCCGTGCCAGACCTTGGGGCCAAATGCAGGGAGGTCAATTATGATAGTCAGCTCAATCTTGGCAACGCTGAGATTCGTCTGATCCCGAAACAGCCTTTTTTGATTTTTCGGAAAAAATCGAGAGCCCTAACACGCGGGTCCCATGTATGCCTGTTCGGTGTAGATGGAAGGCCGCGCAAGGCTCCCCCCCGGGGGCAGAGAAGTGGGTGAGCGGTTGGCGAAGGGGAGAAGAGGTGTTAGCCGTTCACCACGACCGCAAAAAAATATTAAAATCATTACGACGAAAGGGTAAGTCACGCTGCGCGGCCCCGTCACATCCGCGAAAGAGTGGGCGAATATTGGGAAGAAGCTCAGGCA
>JAJFBJ010000110.1 GCA_020697375.1 Nitrospira sp.
AACCTGCTTGCTATTTTGCAATATTACCTGTAGTTTGATGCTCTTGAGTGCCGGGAGATGTCTCGTCCTTCGAACTCTTAATCAGCGGGCCGTAGGTTCGACCCCTACACGGCCCACCATTTTTCATTGCCTGCCGATTCTCTTTCTTCTCCCATTGCGATCTGAGGCAAACAGAGGTCCTGCCGCCATTTCATGTTATTTCCCCTGCCTAGTGTCCTGAGTTTGAAATAGCAGGCATAAGTCGTGCGTCCAATTATTCGCCATGACCACCTTAGTCGGGAGGATACGATGCGAATGGGACGCCCTAAACGGAGTTGATTGTGACCCAGACGGAACGCGAGATCTTGGAGCAATGGGTGCGACGGCCAAAGACTGCACAGGCTCTGGCGCACCGCGCTCGGCTTGTGTTGGCCTGCGCCAGCGGGAAGACGAACCGCGCCGGGTCGACGGTTTGCTGGATGATTTCCGGCCGGGCACCTCCCGGCGCACCAGTGATGCGGACGTGGAGCGGTTCGCGTTGACGCTGGAGCGGACTCCACCCGCGGCGACTCATTGGAACAGACGGGCCATGGCAGAGAGTTGCGGGCTAAGTAAAAGCACGGTCAGCCGCATCTGGAGGGCCTTTGGGCTGCAGCCACATCGGACCGAGACCTTCAAGCTCTCCCAGGACCCGCTTTTCATCGAGAAGGTCCGGGACATCGTGGGCCTCTACCTGAATCTACCGGACCAGGCTCTCGTGCTGTGCGTCGATGAAAAGGCGCAGATTCAGGCGCTGGACCGTACGCAGCCCTTGCTGCCCATGCGCCCCGGACAAGTGGAGCGGCGCACCCACGACTACCGTCGCCACGACACTACCTCGCTGTTTGCGGCCCTGAACCTCAAGACTGGTCGGGTCGTCGGGCAACTCCAACAGCAGCAGCGCACCCGCGAATTCCGGAAGTTCCTGGACACGATTGAGGCCAACGTGCCGGCGGAATTAAACGTGCATCTCATCATGGACATTATGGGACCCACAAAACGGCGCTGATTCGTCGATGGTTGCTCAAGCGGCCGCACTTCCATGTGCACTTCACGCCGACCAGCGCGTCTTGGCTCAACTTGGTGGAGCGCTGGTTTGCCTTGCTGACGGAGAAACAACTGCGCCGCGGAGTCCATTGCAGTACCCAGGCGCTCCGGACTGCCATCCGCTCTTACATTAATCACACAAATGACCACCCCAAACCCTTCGTGTTGATCAAAACCGCGGACGAGATCCTCGCCAGTGTGGCCCGATTTTGTCAGCGGACTTCAGACTCAGGACACTGGAGACTCTCGGTATTCTTCTCATAATTTCCTGACTCACAGTTTTAACTCATTAAGTACATCCTGCCTGCGCATTAGATCCCACCGTCAAATCGCACGCGCTCTCTTTCTTCGCATCCTGGCCAGGACTTCCGTCTGGCATACATGAGGCTTGACAGCGAGTATCAGTGCAACTATGATGATTTTGAGAATCGTACTCAACGAGAAATTGTCTCTGCAGGTTATATTTAACAGAGGCCCGAGGAATAAAATTCCCAGAGCCCACGGTCGCTTGATCGTGGGCTTTTTTAGTTATGAAAGGGGATAAGGAGATGATGAACTCCAAACTTATGACGTCCGTCTCCCATCATACCGACGGTAGCATCCTCCTCTCATGCCTCGAGAGAAAGCCCGCGCCAGTTGCAGAGCCTGCCTCACGCCCGTCCTTCTATCCGTCGGATACGCTGTCAGGTCGTCTGCAAAGCTTTTTATCGAGGAATCTCGGCACACGAGTCACGCTGAAGGAACTCGCTCATTTTCTCGGATATTCAGAAAAATACAGTTCGGAGTTTTTCCGGCTTCAGATGGGTATGTGCTTTTCTCACTATCTAAAACGCCTGCGCCTTACGAACGCAGCGCACATGCTGGCAAACCATACACTTTCCATCGCACAGATTGCCGAATCGCTTGGGTTCAGCGATTCCTTTGCCTTCAGCCATTTTTTTAAGCGCTCGATGGGATGCTCGCCGACCGCATACCGAAAACACCATGTGAATGGATGCTGAACTTCAATGAAATTCCACGAGGATACCGCAACGAAGCTATGTGGATGGATGCTTTCCTTACTATTGCACGGCGTAAGCGTAGGAACTGCCATCGTCCTGGCAGCCGACTTCTCTCTCGTCCCACGCGAAAAGCCCTTTCAGTGGAACGTCTCCATGATCACGACTCTGAGCCCGGAAGCAATTGTCTCGGATCTCCCCTCAGCCGCCGCAGCTGACGCACCTCCTCACATGACGACTACTACCGACTCAGCCGTTCCAGGGGATCCCATGATGGATTCCCAGAAGTCATTAGGCACCGGTGATTCTACAGCAGCACGGCCATTCAATCGGCTGACTCATACCTTGTCCCGTCCAGACCAATCTGATCGTGATGCGCTCCACGAAGACCATCTCAAATCTGAAGGAAAGTCTCGAGCAGATACTGCACCCCCGAATCAACCGGTCACTCAAACGATAGGCCCCGCCGCCTCTTCTGGCGCCTTCCCGGTCTCCTCGCCAGCTTCTGCTGCACTACCAGCGACTGACGTGAAATCCCTCCAGCGGTCGGTACTGGCTTCGGAACCATCGATTCAGAAGGTGAACCGCGTCATCCATCGCCCGCCTTCATCGCCCGCCTTTGCAATATCGAGACCAGATCGTGTCACGAGCGTTTCAAGCCGACTATGGATGGCTGGCCGACATGCTGCATACGAAAGTCGAAACACTCAAACGATATCCATACGTCGCAAAAAGCAATCGCTGGCAAGGAAACGTGGTGCTTCAGGCGGCCATCCATGAGAATGGCCACATCAGCGATATCTTGATCGTGCAAACATCGGGACATGCCGTTCTGGACCAAGATGCCGTGATGTTGCTGGAGCAAGCATCACCGGTGACCCTGGAACATCAGCTGAACCAAGCGAGCGTGATCGTTCACATACCCATCGGCTATCGGTTGGAATAGGACATCTCATGCAAAACGACCAAACAATGCCCTGCCTATCAGCCTTTGAACAACATCACAATGATTTACTCCGGTTTTGTACGCGCAAACTGGGATGCCGCGATCTCGCGGCCGATTGTACTCAGGAGACATATATGCACCTGATGCGCATGGAGTCCTCTATCAACGTGCAGAACCCGCGCGCCTTTCTCTTTCGCGTGGCGGCCAATCTCGCTGTGGACTACCTACGAAAAATCCGGACGCGCAGAGGCTTGCTCAGCATCGAGCCGCCCTCGGAAGAAACTGCGAGCCCGGCGCCCTCGGCCGAGGATATCCTGGACTCGAAACAGCGAGTGATGCAACTTGAAGCTGCGATCGAGGAACTCTCCATAAAGTGCAGGAGCGCGTTGCTGCTTAATCGATTGGAAGGAAAAACGCACAAGGAAATTGCTTTGAATCTCGGGGTTTCTGAAAGCATGGTGGCGAAATATATCGTCCAGGCGTTGAGGCACTGTCGGTCCCGTCTGTACCAGGGTGCATAATCTCTTCGGGATTAACTGTTGAAAGACACCAACCATCCGTCTTATAGAGTAGCCGCACTCCAGCGCCCACAGTATGGTCTGCAGTACGCGTGCGCGCAACGGAACGATGGATGCCTGAATTCACCCCGCCAGATCCGTCAGCCACGTCATCGTCATTGGTTGACGATGCTCTGGCCTGGCTGGTCAAACTCCATTCAGGCCAGGCCTCCGATGAGGATCGGCAGGCGTGCGAAGCATGGCGAACCAGTAGTCCCGCGCATAATCACGCCTATGTAGAAGCGGAAGCCTTGTGGCGCGACATCGGCCAAATGCGATCCGAAAACAGCGCATTTGTGAGCGCGTCGCCGCCGGTCATCCGGTCCTTCAAGAAAGTCTCTGCCCGCAAGACCGGATGGGCAATCGCTGCCAGCCTCTTCCTCATGGCCTGCTTATTTTCATCGGATCATCTCGTTGAATGGTTTACCGCTGCCACGGCCGACTATCACACCGCCGTGGGTCAGCAGCGGGTAGTGAGGCTCGCAGACGGCAGCCGAATGCACCTGAACACCGATACCGCCGTGAATGTCTCGTTCACAGACCAGGGCCGGGGCATACGTCTTCTCAAAGGCGAAGCAGCCTTCACCGTTGAGCCTGACGTGAATCGACCGTTTACCGTGCAGAGCGGAGAGGTCCAGACTCGCGCAATCGGTACCTCGTTTGTGGTTCATTTCCATCACAAAATAGTCACCGTTACGGTGACGGAACATGCCGTCCAAGTCTCCACAATTGCCGGGGACGCTTCCACCACACGGGTGGTACGGGAAGGCGAACAAGTTTTCTATACGGTGGAGAAAGGAATAAGTTCAGCCCGTTCGATCGATCGACTCCACGAGACCGCCTGGCAACGAGGAAAATTGATCTTCGAGGCAAAGCCTCTGGCCGAAGTCGTCACTGAGCTCAATCGTTATCGTCCCGGACGCATCATGATCATGAATCCGGCTCTCCGCCCTCTCAAGGTGACGGGACTCTTTGATGTGGCGGATACTGACGCGGCCCTGCGAATGATTCAACACACGATCCCAATTCACGAAACCACCCTCACCTCCTACGTCGTGCTGCTTCACTAATCCACTGGCATCCCCCTCCTCGACCTTCGACGCTCTCTTCTGTCGGCCCTCTTACGCCTGTGCACCCGCGCCGTTTTTTTCTGAAATCTTCGAGGAATGGTGTTTTTTGATTACAAGTTTTTTGACCCTGTCCGTCTATACCTATTGGGACTTCGAGGGTACTCACACAGCGCTCGCTCACGTTCTCACGCCTGCGCTGCCGCAACAATTGGGAGGAACGATGCAGCGATCATGGCATGTATTCATCACGCTGTCCGTCTCGGTAATCATGATCCAGCCCGCAAGCGGGTTGGGTTATGAAGCGGACGGTCGCATCGGCGACGCAAGGGACAGCCCTTTGCGTTTCGCGCAAATATCCACCACATCGGAGCCGGCAGTGCCGACGGAATTCGATATACCGCCGCAACCGTTGGGCTCAGCCATCACGGCCTTCGCAGATCAAGCGAACTATCGGCTCCTGGTGACCTCCGACATGACGGAAGGCCTGAGCACCAGCGGCATCACCGGCCGCCATACGCCGGAAGAAGCGATCAGCGCGCTCCTGGCTGGAACCGGGCTCACCTATCATATGACCGAGGCCAGGACGCTGACCTTGGAACGGACGGCAATCACTCCGCTCCCCTCGCCGGTCAATCAGAGTCAGAGTTCGACGGCGCCTCCGGATAACCCCAATACAAGAGCCCAAGGCCCCCGAAAACCGGTGAAGGTCCCCGAAATCGTCGTAAAGGACGTCGAGGAACGCGGCTATACCGTGGATGATGCTTCATCCGCAACTCGTATTCCCGTCCCCATTCATGACACACCGCGGTCCGTCGAGGTCGTAACGCGACAGGTGCTAGACGATCAGAAAATCATTCGCTTCAGCGATGCCCTTCGGAACGTGAGCGGCGTGTCCATGCAGAACTCGCAAGGCGGCAGAGGCGGCGAATTCATGATCCGCGGCTTCTCATCGAGCCTCAATGTATTCAAGAATGGTTTTCGAGATGATAGTACGTTTAGTTCACGAGCCGCACGTGACATCATCAACATCGAAAGCATCGAGGTGGTCAAGGCTCCGCCCTCCTATCTCTACGGCCGGTCCGATCCAGGCGGTGTAATCAATCAGATCACCAAAGCTCCGCTCAAGGAACGGTTCTATTCCGCGGAAATGCTCATCGGCAGTTATGGTCTGTACCGACCACAGATCGACATCGGCGGTCCGTTGAACGACAGCAAGACGCTGACCTATCGGTTTAACGGCATGTACGAATCAGCCGATAGCTACAGGGATGGAGTCAAAACTGATCGCATTTTCCTCGCCCCGACGTTCGGCTGGGAGATCAGTTCTCGAACCACGTTACGATTTGAGGGCGAATACCTCTACGACAAGTCGCCGATCGATCGAGGTCTTGTCGCAATCGGAAATGCCCCGGCGAACATTCCCATCAGTCGCTTCTTAGGAGATCCTACGAGACGAGGCGAAACTCAACAGGGCAAGGCCACGCTCACATTACTCCATCAAATCAATGATATGTTCAGATGGCGCACGGCCTTCCGAGCATCAGTGACGAAAGAACGATACTCCAGCCTCGAATCCAACTTCTTTGTCGGTGATGAAGGATTGGGAATCCTCAACCTGGCGAGGTATGAACTTCCCGGAACCTTCCAAAGTCACTATTTGCAAAATGAGCTGCATGGAGCATTCTCCACCGGTTCAATCAAGCATAAGACGATCCTGGGCGTCGAACTGGGAAGAGAGCACTCCTCCTCAAGATCCTTCGGAGATTTCGGCGGCGATACCACCACGCCGAGAGCGTTTAGTTTTATTAACATCTTCAATCCCAACGACAGATTGTTCCTGGATCCGGCCCTCACGAAATTCAGTGACGTGAGCCAAACCAATAACATCATCGGCGCGTATTTTGGAGATCATATCGCTCTCCTCGACAACCTGCACATGCACTTCGGCGGACGTTTTGATCTCTTCGATCAAAACATCACCAACCGTCCGGACGATTTCACGCCGGTCGGCAGCGAGGCAAGCGAAACCGAGAATGCCTTCAGCCCATCCATTGGACTGTTGTATCAACCCTGGAAGCCGATTTCGCTCTATGCCAACTATACCGAGTCGTTCGCGCCTCAAAGCGCGGGAAGCAGGAGCTTCGCAGGAAACCCTTTCCAAGCCGAGCGTGGAAAGTCTTACGAGGGAGGCGTCAAATACCAATCGCCCGAAGGAAACTTTCGGGCAACCACAGCCGTATTCGACACCAAAAAGAAAAATGTGCTGACGGCCGATCCCCTGAACGGATTCTTTTTCGCCGTGGCAACCGGCGAGCAACGCAGCAAAGGCTTTGAATTAGACATCGCCGGCAAGATCCTGCCAGGATGGGATATCATCGCGACCTATGCGTACATCGATACACGCATCACGGAAGACAATCAGTTTGCTGTAGGCAGTCGCGTGCCGAATACGGCCTTGAATCAGGGAAGTTTGTGGACGACCTACTTCTTCCAGGAAGGCGTCGTGAAAGGCTTCGGGGCAGGACTCGGCATGTATGCTCAGGGCAAACGAAATATTATCTTTCAATGCCAGGATCCGTCTGCCTGTGCAGCCGGCGTAGAGCTGCCGGGGTTTGTGCGTATGGATGCGGCGTTGTACTACCGCAAACAAGAAATCTTTAACAAAACAAATCTGCTGGCCGCAGTGAATTTCACCAATCTTCTCGATCATCGATATTTCACCGGCGGGCAAGGATTCCGAGAAATCATATACACCGGAGTGCCGTTCACCATGATCGGCTCACTCAAGTTCGAGTTTCATTGAAGCTGGGCGAGAACGGTTCGTGAACAGGAGCTTCGCGGAATACCCCTGATGCTCAGCCCTGCGTCGGCCTCGATTCGAGGCCGACGCAGGGCGATCAAGTACTTATTTATCAGAGCGATATTCGAAATGGGTACATCAGGACAAGATCGATCTTAAAAGAACACGGACGAATGACAGGCCGCGAGTCGTATCCAGAGAGTAGGGTTCGACAGGATTATGACAACTTGGGAAGCTTGGCCGGCCTTCGATCCGCGACCGGAAAATCACGACAAACCCTCCGCATCAATGGCACTTTGCGACAAGACATCTCTTTTCGATCGGACCGTGAGTCGACCGCAGAAACTCCATGATGGGAACGGGATGGCGTCCTAACATCTCTGCATCTGGAACAAATCCCATGCAATTCGAAATTACGAGTCGTCACCCTGAATCCGTTTGCCACAAAGACCTTTCCTCGCGACCGTTGCATTCACAGGATCTTTATCTGGAGGCTCCATTCGCACAGGATAGTCTGCCGGACGCAGAGTTATGTCGCTCGGACTTCCTTCAGACGCCGAAGGGGTTTATTCGATCGGTCTGCGCCAACCTGGTGAAGTGCGTGTAGCGGAAGGACACAGCCAGGTATGGATCGATCAGTACAGCAGAGCAGTACTCCTCCTGCAGGTACCCCTTCCATCCTGTACGTCACAGCAATTCGTATGTGGTGGCTGAAACGACAGGCGCATCGAAGGCAGCAGCGGCCGGCTCACGCTTCCTCTTCATAACTATCATTGATCGCCACAAGAACGAGCTTCCTGGCCGCGATCGACGGTCTCGCGACATTTAATGCGAAGGCATGGAATGTAGACATGGTGACCGGGCAGGGCTTGCAGTATTGTCGCTGCCATACGTGGCCGTCAAACAAACAATGACATCCGCAGACATCGAACAACTGTATCGCGAACATCAACCGCTGTTGGTCCGCTGGCTCGCTCGATTGGTCCGCTGTCACGAGACTGCCGCCGATTTGGCACAGGAAAGTTATGTGCGCGTCGCCGGTGCGGCGGGCGAACAGGCCATCATGCATCCTCGGGCATTCTTGTTTCGCACGGCGCGAAATCTGGCCTTCGATCATCTGCGGAAGATGCGCGCGCGAAACGGAACCACTGAACCGCTCGAAAAGGCGATTGATCTCCCCTGCCCCCATCCTTCCGCCGAACGCGCCCTGTTGGATCGACAGCGCGTAATCCTATTCAAACAGGCGCTACAGACACTTTCGCCGCGCTGTCGAGAAATCTTTCTGCTGCATCGATTGCATCATTGCACATATGGGCAGATCGCTCATCGCTTGGGGATCTCCGAAAGTGCCGTGGAAAAACATATCATGCGCGCGCTCAGCCGGTGCCGGAACGCGATGGCGACCTACGATTCAGAGAGCACCTGAGGGATTAGCGGACTGATCCGTCTCAGAGATATACTCTCGCTCTCATCAACCATCGCCGGCCGTATAACTCTGGGAGAGCCCTTGATTGACAGGCACGCTGATTCTCCTGATACGCAGCCACCGCGAGATCCTGAGCACGATCGTACCGAGCAGGCGATTGTGTGGTCCACGCGGATTCGATCAGGCTGCATGACAGCGGAGGAACGGGCACAATTTGATTCCTGGCGTCGGCAGAGTTTCGCCCACGAGCGGACGTTTCAGGAAATCAGCGCTCTCTGGAATGACCCCGACTTATTCCAGGCGGCCACCGAAGTACAGCAAACCATTCCACTGCTCGCTCCGTCCCCCCCACCGCACCGCCCTGGGCGTCGCATGCTGGCTGCGACAGCGGCAATTCTCATGGTCATGACCGTCATGCTCTATCAACTCGATCTCCGCCTGGTCATCCAATCCGATTACGTCACGGCAGCCGGCGAACACCATACCCTCACTCTTGCGGACCAATCGACGGTGATCCTCAACAGCAGGAGCGCGGTCGCAGCGGCATACGGCCCAGAAGTTCGCCTCGTGCGCCTGCTCAAAGGCGAAGCGCTGTTTCATGTGCAACCGGACAAGACCAGACCATTTTTGGTCGAACAACAGGGCGTGGTGACACGAGCCGTCGGAACATCGTTTATCGTCCGGGAACGGCGCGAGGGAGTGCAAATCACGGTCATCGAGGGAATCGTGTCAGTCCAGCCAGGCCATCCCAACAGTTCATCGATCTCCTTGGCTTCAGGACAGCAAGCGATAGTCTACCTGGATGGTGCGTCGTCTATTCGTTCCATCGATACGGAGGTCGCATCGGCATGGGTCCAAGGACGCCTTGTTTTCGATACCATGCCGTTCTCAGAGGTGCTCGAGGAGGTCGCCCGGTACCACCCTGGTTATGTAGGCCTATGGAATCCCGCATTGGCTGAGCTCCGCGTGAGCGGCAGCTATAACCTCGCCAACACCTCTCTCATTCTCGCCTCATTGGCGCAGACCTTGCCGGTGCATATGACTAGTCTCACCGATCGCTTCGTCGTCTTCCGTTGATCCTCCCAAACGCCTGTTTCGCATCAGAACGTTCCCGGATGAAAAATTTTCGCCAACGGCATGAGGGGTGCTGCATCTGATCCGTCAGGGTCAACAGAGCAAGTCGAAATCGTGGTGGCACAGGCCATGGCGTGGTTGGGAGGGTTCGGATGAAGCAAGGCATGTCCCGTAGAAGCGGCGTAAGGGCTCGTAGAAAAACAGCCATCGGATTGATCGTTCTCTGTATGAATGTATCCTCATACCTCACGACGCACGCCGACATGCCCATGCTTGTCGTCCAGGCGCTGGACCTGTCCACGGATACCCCCGCGGTCCAGTTCAGCATTGCGCCACAATCCTTAACCGATGCCTTGCACGATTTTGCGGCGACGACCGGCCTGCAGGTGAGTTATGAGGCGCCCCTTGCGTCTGGACTCACCTCGCCCGGTGTCTCGGGATCCCGCACACCGAAGGACGCGCTGAAAACC
>JAJFBJ010000111.1 GCA_020697375.1 Nitrospira sp.
CACCGCAAAGGTGAGGACGGGATTACCCTGACAGACTTTCGCAATCTCCAGCTGCCACCCCTCCAACGTGCCGCGCGCGTGGACAGTGTCAGAAGAGGGTGAGTATCGATCCGGCTGGTAGACGACCCGCTCGGCGTTCGGCGTTTCCCCAAGGGTCTCCTTGGGCAACACGAACACTGAGAGCCCGTCTTGCCAGCCCACCATGGTAGCCGCTCGATAACGGGCGACGGGGTGACAGCTCGCAAAATACTGAAGCAGCTTCTTTTCCCTCCCCGGCACAATCGGAAGACCCGCATTCGCAAGCTCCACAGGCAAGGAACCGCCCACCTCATGGAATCGACCGATCGGGGTGGGGATTTCATGAATCCCCCCATCGCGGTCTATCCAGCGCAAAAACGCGCCCCAATGTTCCCGTTCCCCATCTCGGCAATGAGCCTCTACCCAGCAGGGTCTATGCGTAATCAGCACTTCGGGCTTCTCCGCATCGTCAGGAACCCACAAGACTCCCTGTTGAGTGATGCGATAGCCAGTGACGGAAGGAAACTCGTTCTTCCCCTCTCCAGTTCCGAGCCTGGACCGGTGGGACCAGTCTGGACCGGTCTCATTTTCTGATCGGTCCACGGGGTTTCCATGCTCCAGATGCGGCTCAGGACCGGTGGGACCGCTTGGACCGGTCAAAAGAAGCCTCCCCCATTCCTCGCGAGCGGATCGCTCATAGGCGGAAGAAAGGCTCGTCATCGCCTCCTGCTCCGTATAGGGGTGATCACCATGATCTCTCACGGATCGGGCGTACCGCTGCAGATATGACCGTGCCTCAGTTTCGGAAAGATGGTTGTCTCGCAGTTGGCAGGCGAGCCAGAACCCCATCTCATTGCGGCTACCGTTGTGTGCCCGTTCCAGCGCATTGGTCAGGATTCTCTCAGGCCGAGACATACGCTGTCCCTGCTTCTTCCTACCCGTCTCAGAAGGCCGGCTCCCCTGGACCTTCGCAGGTGTGGTTTCTGGTTTGGAGGGCACAACCAGCTCAAGCAACCATGTGGGCATTGGCACCTGCGGATGGTTGTTCTCAAACTCATACTGCACGCCGGTCGCATGCATGCTGGGAGGCGCGACGACGTAGCCGCCATCTCCACGGAAATCGACGCCCGGGAGAGGAAAGCCACGTTTTCCCTTGGCAAAATTGCGCGTGGGCTGTCCTGGATGGAGAAAATAGAAATGCTTCCCCCGTCCAGTCCTTGAGGTCAAGGTCTCAGGAATCTCAAAACCTCGTTCTTTCAAGGCCCGGAATCTTTCGTCACCGTCAATATCCAAGACGACGAGTTTGGACAGAGCTCCGCAGACAAGACCGATATTCGGCTGCGGGGTTCGCGAGAAGCCTCGCTTGATCGCACTGTCGGTGGGCAGTTGCTTCTGGAATTGAGCCCACGGCTCGAGGGGCTTTTTGTCACGTCCCACCGGGATAGGACACCATCCCCGGACATCGCGATACATAAGTGCGACTTCGACCATGTTAGACATAATCGCCCTCCTCCTTCACCTTGAGGAGGCAGCGGACAATGTTATCCCACACTTTGGACGCATAGACGGGGATCCACACCAACGAGTGGTGTTCTGTCGCTTTGACCAGCGCCTTACGGAACCTGACTTGGGAGGTCACTGCAGAGATTTTTCCTAGCCGCTTCAGGCGCCCACCATTCTCAACCCAATATTCTTGAGGCTCCCGGCTTTTGGAGTTACGCAACTGGTAAAACCTCAATTGCGGTTCTCTAGTTTTCTCGCAACACAACATTTCACTCATCACCAAGAGCAGATCTTCTGCGGAGGCGCCCGAGATGTCTGCACCGTTCAGGAGCTGCCTAATGCTGCTCTCGACGTCTTGAGGAGATGCGATCGAGCTTGTCGGCGATTGACCGTCAGGTAAAGATGGGGTAGGCTGTGAAAAGGTTGATTGGGTGTGTCTTCGACCCTCGTCCGGTGCTAGCCGGGCGGGGGGTTTTCTTGTGGTTGGCATCAGCGGTCCCCTTTCTCGGCCACTACAGACTGACCGTTGAATCCGGGCTTCCGCAAAGCGGCGACCACCTCGCTAACCCGAAACCTCACTCCACGATGTTTCGCCCCCACCGCGAAACAGGGGATCAGCCCCATTCTCGCCAAGCGATACGCGCTGTATTTCGGGAGAATTCCCTTCGCCTCTAAAACCTCTGCCTTCACGAGAGCTTCATCGCTCATTTGTCACCCCTTCGCAGTGTAGGTTGCTAATGTGAACTGGCCGTACCCATACATACACGTAGAGAATTGTCGTGACCAATCCTCTATGATGCAGGCACCTATAGGATTTACGAGGCGCTGGAAGGGAGATGACTGAGCTATTAATGACTCTTGGGAATGGAGGCGTGGTAGCGCTTAGCGAGTAGGGCGGCCAATTTCTTTACGCCAGAGTTCACATTGCTTCTCGATCGTCTTCTTACTGAGACGCCGGACATCCATTTGTTCGTTGAGCACCTTATAGGCAAAGTCGACGTCGCGAATAAGGTCCGCCGGGCGAAGGTGCTTGCCGGCGCGCTTCTCAGCAAGCTCAAAAAGCATTCGCAAGATTTGACGGTCTAGTTGGTTTAATGCATCCGGCCGTCTGCGCTTAGACTTCTGGTTGAACGAAGCAAATATCTGATCGAGTGCGCGATCCGCCTCCCGCCTTGACACACATGGGCGGAGGTACAACGCCGCAAGCTGAGGCGGTTGGGATGAGGAAGGTTCGGCGCAATCCGCATATTCCAACACGGCTGTCCAGGCTCGCTCGTCCCGTACTAGCCCTAACCTGCGTTCGAACGGCGACATTTCACCGTACAAGTACGATGCGGTTTTCGGAACACCAATTTTAAACTGTCTTCTGATAGTACCAGTGTGCTCGTGTGTGTTAGGAGGCTTGGCAGAGGAATCGGTTAAGCGGCGGCCCATTTGCCGTCCCACTTCATTTTCTGAAGAGGCATGGGATTTCTTAGATCTGCGAGGTATTGGGCCTTTACGCATTGGAGGGCGTCACGGTTCTTGTCACGGTTAGGGTGTACCACAGCAACACACGAAGGACAACAGCGCACCATTGAATTTCTGCAGTTTCAGGGGGTTGCGTATCCCCTCGTTTCCTGCTGTAGCACCCTGTTTCATGGGCGAGAATCTTCCTAAACCGAAGGTCGCCTGTTCAATTCAGGCCGGGGGCACCATGATCAAGCACTTCCAGAGACCGAACCTGAATCGGCAGGGTCATTGACGTGTTGGTTTCGAAGTAAGTGTTGAGACGAGTTCTCCGCTCGCGTGCGTGATTCGATCGGCAAACGGATCCTGTCTCAGTTGCCACAGGTCGTCCTACTTCAGACACGCAGCATAGATCACCGTGACCTTTGCCTGTCCGCTGTCATCCCGGACCCGGTAGTTGGAGGACTATGTCAGCGGACAATGTTCTTGATATATTGAATCGAAAGGAGGTGAAGAATGCGTATCGTTCTATGCGTGAGCTTCATCCTTATATTGTATGGAGCCCCTGCCTCAGCGGCGGATCCTGACCCCTCTCCCTCTCAGCCGACCGCCATGTCGCGGATGACAGCCATTGCGACAAAGGTGTTCACTACCGTGACGAATCTTGTCCAAGACGTGCTGCCCCTGGTGAAAGCGGCTGATGAAGAAATCGCACGAGAATGGCGCTCGGAATGGCCGCACATTGAACAAGAGATCCGTCAGCAGCTGGGTCAAGCCTTATCGGAGCCCCAACCAAAAGCCGACTCCCAACCATAGTGTGTCCCTCGGACCACGAGGGTTATTCCGCGTGGCGTTCTATCCTCAAACGTGTAGGCTATTGGTTCTCCAATGCCCCGCAGAGGGAAGTGCCCCTCTGTGTGCAAGTGTGACAAGTTGGGCACCTGGAGATTTACCGGCACAGTTAGGGCCTGGCTGGAGGACACAATGAAGAACGTGGTGAGCGTAATAGCGGCAATGGCCGTCCTGGCGTTCGGCGTGGGCTCAAGCCTTGCGGCGGGACCCATGAAGGAGGCACCTTCATCGATGGACAAACAGCCTTCCGGCGATTCTGTGAAGGGCACATTGTTGAAGATAGAGGGCGACTACTTCGTGATCGAAGGGCATGACGGAGAACAAGTTCGCGTCCATGTGGACGAAAGCACGCAACTGGAACGGGTGGTACTGGGCGAACTGGTCCGAGCCTATATCACCGAGAAGGGACACGTGACCCGGCTCCAGCGAGTGAACGGTAGTGCGGTGCAACCGTAGCGAGATCAACCAAATGAGTCTCGCTACGTAGACGGTTAGCCTGCCTCGGTTAGGTGTCCCTCATGAGGCTCATACCCAATTGTGGTTGGCGTGACCCGACTAAGGGGCCGTCTATGAGCCTCCAACCTTACGCCATTCCGTTCCGCACTAAATAGGACCCAATTTCAGGGCTTCGCTTCCCAGCCTGGCCTGCTGGATTCGTGTCGGTGTACGACCCTGCCGGATTATTCTTAAATAGCCAGAGTTGGGTCACACTCATGGGCGTGCTTGCTGTGGGGGCCGCTGTCCCTCGAAATTTCATCATGCCCTGGGTTTGCACCAGACCCGCGCCGCTCGCCACGGATGAATCGACCGGGATGCCACCCATCAGTTCAATGAGAGTTTCCATCGCGACGTGGTTGCTCTCGGGGGAGGGCACGTTGTGACCGGGCCCAAATTTCGTCACTCCTGCGTGCTTCAGCAGAAGGGCGATTTCTTCACCCGTCGCATAGCGGAAACCATGCGTGGTGCTGTATCCCCCCGCCCCCGCCAACACTTCTAGGTAGGACAGATTTGCAGTAGCCGACAAATTGAGCCATTCCAGGTTCGTATCACTGTCCAGTGTGATGAGGCGGTCACCTGTTCCGGAAACGAGATCTTTATTAACGAGAGCCACGCTGACCTCCTTGACTATGATTTTAGCTCAGACGGTCAATGCCCTCCCTCTCAGCGAGTCTGAGCAAAGATCGGCCAGCATCGCATTCATGAGGATCAGTCCGCAACTTTCCTTTTGATTTAACCGCACCTGTCGCGTATGGGACCTGATCCAGTGACGGCGGCTGGGTGAACCAGCAAGGAAGGGTAGGAGCTAACTTCTTAGGATCTGATGTAATGAACCGGGAGAAGGTCAATATCAATCGCGCCAGATGAGCAGATACTTGGGCGCGGGGTAGAAATCTTCGTAGGTTTCGCAGAACCAGTTCTCAGCCACTCTTCCGGAACCCCCGGGGGGACGTGGATCAGCCAATGGAGTGGATGGATCGGACAGGGGATCCATGAAGCAGAGCCTCAGATTATCGGCGCCGTACAGTACAACCGCGTGCGAGAGACCGTTCTCGTCCTTCGTTCCGACCACGGTGATGACGTGACTGTTCTCCAATTTCGTGGCGAAGTGAGAGCGCTCGAGGTCCTTGGAAATTTTGGACGCGATGCCGGTTGTTGCCGGGAACGCACCATGAATGGGATGCTCGATTCGAATCTCTTCGATCTTCAGATCGAAAGCCTTGGCGAACGCAATCCATCCACGAGGGGTTTTGAGACTCCCATCGTGGTTCAATTCCATCGCGAATGCGCTTTCGAAGTGTGTAATGACATTCTCCGGGGTTGTCCAGTCAGGTACTCCGCGGGTCACTCGACCGAATGAACTGATGGCGGCCGCCCAGCAGGTGAGGGCGCCTTGGAGTGTTGGTGGTGGTCTCTTGCGCCATGCGCTCATGTGGATGTTTCCTTCGCTATCCGGACATGCCGGCTGCAGTTTGCCCCTGACACAGGGCCATGCCACAGGTTTTCAACCTTGAACGCCTCCGTCTGCCTGGGTCACGGCGCCGAATAGCCTTTTCAGGAAGAATTGCCTCGGTCATGCTCTAAACCAACTCACACGAACCCGCTTCGTCCACTCCGATTCGATGAACAATGAATCGACGCAGCCATCTTCCCCTCCTGGACATTCGATGACTCTCCATTGCCCCTGGTCAGTCTTATAGACCACCGCGGAATGGGACGTACCTCGCAGCACGATATCCCCCTCGCGAAGGTTCACCTTTCTCGCGGTCGCCGTTGCGCCGGCCTTGCCCTTATCATATTGCTCCAAACTGAATTGCCAGCGTTTCTTGAGAGCGATGGAGTAGCAATAGTTCACAAGATCGATGCAGTCAAAATGCCGTTTGCCGAGGCAGGATTCACCCAGAATGATATCGCCATCGACCGTGCGAGGCGTTAACGCATGTCCACTCGGCCCCCTCATCAATGGAGGGAGGTCTTCATGAGGCGTCACGGCTGCGACCAGACTCAGGCGTTTTCTGTACTCACGAAGATCCGCATCGGATGTGCTGAGGATTTTGCCCTTTACGTTCTTGAATCGCCCTTTGCAAATGCGGCCTCCTTTCCACGACCGAGCCGCTTGCACATTGGGCTGGTCTGCCGACAGACTCAATGCTTCGAGCACCACGCTGTCCTGAGGCGAACCTAGGGGGGTATCCGCATCTAGGGGCCTATCGCCTCTTGCCCCATTCACAAAATGACAGCCTTCCTTGTGAAGACTCTTCGCAGTCGCAACCACTGTCGCACGTTGTGCACTCGTCATGGTAGGCATGGCTGTGGCTCCTTTGCTGATGATGCCAACGCTGTTCTTACGATGCAGAATCCTCCTGCCGCGCCCAGAGGACGCGCATTGCGCGACGCATTTCTCGACAGAGAGGGATGGTCAGCGAGCGGGCGCCGAGATCTGCTTGGCTTTTTGAGCCAGCAATCGCCTCTGTGCCATCATGACCGCCATGGCTTGGGCGCGAACTCTTTGCGGCTTCGGTTTGCCGACAAAGTGGACGATTCGGACCGGGGCAGCCTTCCGTTTCAGCGATTTGAGCGACGCGATCACCGACTCCGAATGGACCTGGGGCAACTCGGCCTCCTTGGGATTATCCACTGCATGCGAGGCCGCATCGTAGATGGCATCGATGTCCGTCTCGAGCGTATTGCGCCACTTGTCCAGATTTGAAATGGGGAACGGCGCATAGGACTTGATGTTCTTGCTGACCACCTCGAGATCATTGAGGGCAGCGTCATATCGAATGACCAACTTCGCAGCTTCATTGAGCACACGCTTCTGCTGTCTGAAGTCCATGAAATTCGGCGCGTCTGGTAAGGGAAGTGTCTTGTAGCTCGCTACGAGACAGCTATAGGGAATCGGATTTTTTGCGATGATGCTTGGAAACTGTTTCAAACGTACGGTGGCTTCTTCAATCGTCGGTGTCAGCGACGCTTCCATGCCTTTCCCTCCGCTCTGCAGCATGGCCACGGAGAATTCACAGGTCGAAGAGGACTGTTTGACAGTTTTCTCCACACTGGCGCTCATCGAGCCGCTCCCGACCAGGACTTGGACGCCTGCCTTGACCTCAGCTCCCACTTTGAGGGCTTCTTCGCGTGAGCTCGAGCTGATGCTGATCACGATGTAGAACTGTCCTCCGTTTTGAAATCCACGGACAAAGGAATCGCCGTAGGCCTCCCTGAATCGTTCAGCCTGGCCTTTGCTGAGCAGTGCTGCCGCCTCTGGAAGCATCGCAGGATGCAACGTCTGCAAAAAGCTATTCGCCACAGTACAGCTGCCCACGAAATAGATGGACTGGGTATTGACGCGTAAGGATTGAGCAAATTCGAACTTGGCGCTGGCGCTCCAGACCAACGTATTCGCCTTGGCCTGTACATCGACATCGAGCGCATCGTAGAAATCTTCAACAGACTCGATGATGCTGTAGTTGTAGCTGACGTTTTGGCCTCCGGCCTGCGTGACCGACTCTGGTTCGCCCGATTTTATGGCAATTCCCATTGGAATCCCGGTGGATTCATCCACGCCCACTCCAAAATCAAACCCCTGCGTATAGTCCAGTATGTCGGTGCTCATGTGGTCCTCCTCTACGATTGTATGATTGCGTGTAATTTGATCTGTTCAACGATGTCAGACTCGCACCCCTTAACATGCCGTCGGCACGACCTCGGCGCTGTTGTAAAGACGGATCGCAAGGGCGCACATGCTGTCCGGCAGGATGTTGAAACAATCCGTCAGCTTTGTTCTCGCGTCGTTCATAGGCTCAACGTACTCGGAGTACGCTTCGCCTCTTCGATTGCTGCGGCCGCCCCTCCAATTAGTTTGTCAACAGCCTCCTAGTGAAAAGGCAGTGAGCAAGCCCCATACCAATTGTGGTTTACGTCGCCCGATCTATTTCGCCATCGAAATAGCACCATTACCCCGGGCGAAATTCAGACATGGCTAAAACTGCTGGGAATCATGAGGGAGTGGGCGTCGACGCTTAGCGCACGCGACATCGAAAGCGTCGCTTGCCGGACTTCATTCAGTGAGTTTCATAGCCGAACGCGAGAAGCAGAATTTCATGTCGGTGGCTGCTGGCGTTATCAAAACGGATACGCTTGTACCCACAAAGATACAGGGGAATCCCCTCTAGCAATTGAAATCGGTTCGCGCGCCATCCACTAACAGGCTGCTCATCTCCTCCTGACTCCACTCTCATGGGAGGGGCAAGGATGCTTCGCCTCGGAATGAGAGGCGACACAAAGGTGCTCAATGTGGTCCCTATCCTTGTTCTGTTCGGCGACCGACTATGGGGAGAGGAACTGCGACAGGGAGGGTTTAAGATCGCCTCGACATCGCCCGTGAGTCGGGAAGTGGAGTCCCAAGCCCATACTGACGGCGGGGAACACCGATCAGGCGTTATGGAGCCTTGGCGCCCCGAAGCTTGGCAATCAATGCCTGCGTGGTAATTGGGGCGTTCCCTTCAGCGCGGTTATTGACCAGCACGTAGGCTCGAATTTTCTGGTTCATCGCCTGTCTCACCAACTCCACTGTCTGGCTACGCATCTCCGGCAGTTCCTCAATGATCCTCGTATAGGGTTCTGCCCTCTTCTTGGCCGCTTCATAAGACATCTTCAGCGGCGTCAGCAGGCGCAGCACCGTGAAGGGAGCCGTAAACCTTCCCATCTTGCTGTGCTGCTCCCTTAACGACGGCATGTAGCTCCAGTGGTTGTACACATGGGCCACGCCATGCCGAGCCAGCATGTCGGCATAGGTATGGCCCAATATGCCCACGTTGCGAAGTTCGACGGCATACCTGAAATCCCTCGGCAGCTGTGCCAAGAACTGGTCGAGCTTGTCGAGAAACTCATGCTGGGGCAAGCCATGCCGCTGAAACTCAAACAGGAACGGCCCGGCGTGCTGCTGAAAATTGGCGTCCCGATAGGGTTGGAGCACGTCCCTGATGAAAACTTGAGCGTTAAGAAAGTGGGGGTTCGGCTGTCCCGCCTTCCTTCCATACCGGGGGTGTTCAGCATGGATCGGTATGGTGATTTCCTCCCACACCTTGCAGCACATCTCAAAATCTTCGGGGATGTGGTGTAAATAACGCGCGAGTTGGTTCGCGGTGGGAGGACGATAGAAGGTCGAATCATTGCCCACAGTACGGAACAACGGCTCCCCGTCGTACCGATACTGGCAGTATTCACCGAGACACTCGCGGACAAAGGCCGTTTTTACATAGGCGCGCTGGTAGACCTGACCCTTCCATCCTTCATAGGCCCATGTAGAGGTTCCGAATCGAACGAGATCGGAAGAAGCCAGGCTGGTCGGTTCATCCATCGAGAGTGAGTCCATCACTGGGATAGGACAAGCGCAGTTATGCGCGCATAGATAAAGATTTTATAAGGCCGACCTAATACATTCCTAATCCAAACTGGTTAGGATCAGACAAGCTGAGCAGTATGGTGAACCAGGATGAATGAGGCAAAGATTTATTATCACGTCAGGCCGAGCCTGTACGCCTACATCAAGCTCTGCAACCGGCTGCTCGATCATTCCGAGCATGTCCCGCTGACCTTACAAGAACGCGAGGTGCTTCTGCTTTATACCAGGAAGCTCATCGAGCGTTTTTTGTGATTTGCGCTCTGCCGTATAGGGCTTCCCTAATTTGTTTTCAACGGCCCATGGTGGGGCGTAGCGGATATGGGACCAGAGCTGGATCTCAATGCGACAGAGCCGGAGTCCGAAATATCGGGGCCAGAATTACTCCTTCTGACCCCCGGTATTCGGCCAGGTTGGTAAGAGCCCACAGAATGTTCAGTAGGGGGCGCGCTAAGATGGCGAACCTTCTTGGCGAGCCTGCCCGCAGCTACTGTCTGGCCACCAATTGGCGTTGAATCGCTTCGGCTTCAGTCAGGTGATTCTGCAGATCCGGTCTGGCCTGCATCAAAGTGTTGTTTGAGCCATGAGTTATCCGCGGAATTCGCGATCTTTTCCAGCAAG
>JAJFBJ010000232.1 GCA_020697375.1 Nitrospira sp.
GAAGCATCATGAGCCGCCGGATGTGTATGAGTACTATCGAGCTTCCGAGGTCTGCTTCGTCACGAGCCTGCACGACGGCATGAATCTCGTGGCCAAGGAATTCATTGCGGCGCGCGATGACGAACAAGGCGTGTTGATCCTCAGTCAGTTCACCGGGGCCGCGCAGGAACTGCCGGAGGCCCTCGTGGTCAATCCGTACGACATGGATCAATGCGCGGCGGCGTTGCACATGGCGCTCTCGATGACGCCGAAAGAGCAACGCGCCCGCATGCGGAGCATGCGTGGCCTGGTCCAGGAGTTTAACGTCTATCGCTGGGCCGGGCGCATGCTCATGGACGCTGCCCGTATGCGCCGCCGCATCCGCGTGATGAAGCAGGTAGGACAAGCCCCGGGACGGGCTGCAAGCGGGTGCTCGACCGAATCGCGGAACAAACGACGGCGCTGTTCGCGTTCGATTTCGACGGCACCCTGGCCCGCATCGTACAAGACCGCCACGCGGCCGTGCTGACGCAGCCCATTCGCGAAGCCCTACATGCGCTGGCCGTGAAAGCACCGACCGCCGTCATCTCCGGCCGTGCGCTCCTTGATCTACAACCGCGCGTCGACGGCATCCCCGCTCACCTGGTGGGTAATCATGGACTCGAAGGATTACACACGTCGGAGCGGGTCATGCACCAGGCCCGAGATTGTTGTCGCGCCTGGCTGAACACGGTACAGAAAGAGCAGCAGCACCTGACCAAGGTCGGAGTGGTCGTGGAAGACAAGACCTATTCGTTGACGTTTCACTATCGACAAGCCTCTTCATCGCAGGAGGCGCGGGAAGTCATCTTTCATACGGCGGCGTTATTGAGTCCTGCGCCGCGGCTGGTCATGGGGAAAGCGGTCGTCAATACCATTCCCCCCGGGAGCTTGCACAAGGGGTCGGCGATGCTGGAGTTGATGCATCAACTCCAGAGTTCAGCGGCCCTGTACGTCGGCGACGATGATACCGACGAAGATGTATTTTCATTGCCTGATGAACGCATCGTCACGGTGCGCATCGGAAAAAAAGCGACCTCCGCCGCCCAGTATTATCTAGGGCGGCAGTCGCAGATCGGACGGTTGCTGGAGTATCTTGCCGAGGCCCGCGGACGAATATCGGTGTCCTAACCTTCCTGAGCGGCCACTCCTTTCTTATACAAGCTATAAACGTAGACCGGGATGGTGACCTCTTTGAGGGCTTGCTGGAGCAAGGGAGAAACCTTGTCCCATTCCAACCCGCCGACTCCTGTCGCCAAGCGAGACAGGGCGACACTTTTTACCTGATGTTCCTGCAATTCATGCTTCAACGCCTGCAGCGCATGATTGACGTTGGGCAAGGAGGCCTTGCCGGGGCGATCCTGATCACTGGCCGGCGCTTCTTGAGTGAACAGGTTGATGATGACCGGAGAGTTCGGCCCCTTCCACGACCAAGCGCTCCCTGGTTTGGGATGGTAGGTTTGGCAATAGTGACGAAAATCTTTGTACATCCCCGGCCACTGTTCGCGGAGCGACAGCGCCAATCCCTGCTTGAAGTTATCGTTCGGGGCCACGCCATGCGCGATTGCGCCTGCGGTGGTTAACAGAATATCTCCAGTCACTTCCTTGAGCATGACGAACGCCTCCCTCCTTAGAAATTCAATCTCTACTTATCACATAAACCCTCGTCCCGTTCAATCAACGCAGGGCGCGAGAATTCTTCCATGATGCTGAATGCGACCTCTTCAGTCGGTGATGGGTTCGATCATCGCGAGCATTGTCGCGGATGCCGTCTCGCCTGTCACAACAGGAGGCTCGGCATCATTTCTGTTTGGTCTTTGTCCACTGATTGGCATATCTTCATACCGGGCGGCTCGTCGACATGGACTGAGAACTCCGCGCATCCTGACAGTCTGTTGTGGAGGAACAACCAATGAGTGACTATCGTATCAAGCCTGGTTGCCCCGTGGCGCTGAAAGAGTGCGATCCGGATGATACCGGTCGCTATAAGAAGAACGAGGAGGGAAAAGCCACAGCCAAATCAACGGCAGACGGACTGATCGCGAAACTCGATCAATTGCAGGAACGGCTGTATGCCAATGGCAACCAGGCTCTGTTGATCGTCCTCCAAGGGATGGATACCAGCGGAAAAGACGGTACGATCAAGAATGTGATGTCGGGTGTCAATCCGCAAGGATGCCGAGTGGCCTCGTTCAAGGCGCCCAGCGAAAAAGAGCTCGGTTATGATTTTCTCTGGCGGGTGCATCAGGAGGTGCCGCCGAAGGGTTATATCGGAATTTTTAACCGATCACACTATGAAGACGTGTTGATCACGCATGTTCACAGATGGGTATCGGACAAAGTGATCACACGGCGTCTCGACCAGATCAACGAGTTCGAGGAGATGCTGTCTGAGAACGGCACTGTGCTCCTCAAATTGTTCCTCCATATTTCCAAGGACGAACAGAAAGAGAGGCTCACGGAACGGATCCGCGATCCGGAAAAGCGCTGGAAGTTCAGCGAGGGAGATCTGGAGGAACGCAAATTGTGGGCGGAGTATATGAAGGCGTTCGAAGGTGTGCTGTCGGCCACCAGCACGCTCCATGCGCCATGGCATGTCATTCCAGCCAATCGGAAATGGTACCGCAATCTCGTCGTCGCTCAATTGGTGGTGCAGATGCTCACGTCGATGAATCTGTCTACTCCCCCGGCTCCGAAGGGCGTGAACTTTCACAAGTTGAAGATTGTATAACAGGATGGTGAAAAGGCCCCTGGCGGCGTTCTCGATACCGGTGAAGTGTGAATCGTGAACCGTATCTCGTTGTGACTAAGTGCCTATGACTTATGGCTGGTAGCACAGACGCCCCACTCTCCGTGTCGGACCATATATGAGCTATAGGTCATAGGCTCTTTCTGCGGACCAGATACGAACGACGCTTCATGCACGACGAACTAAGGGACAGCCTTTTTGACCATCCTGCTGGGGGGTAGCAGGCAGCGGAAAAACTCGATCATTGCGTAATACGCCGCGACTAGTTCAGCTGCCCTGTGGGTGTCAGAATCGCCCGCAGGATGCGCAAAAAGGCGACCTTCTTACCCGCCCGACCCCGGCGCGTCAAAGACGCGCCCTGTCCAGGCAAGGCCGCAGCGAGGTCCGCGACGCGAAGAAGAATGAGCGT
>JAJFBJ010000112.1 GCA_020697375.1 Nitrospira sp.
GCCGCCCTGACGCGGGTTGGCATAGGCCGACAATTCGGTTTTCTTGATGACGCCGAGTTTGGTCGCCATGATGATATAGCGATCCTCACGATAGTCTTTGACCGGCAGGGAAGCCGTGACTTTCTCATCCTTCGAGAGGACCAGGAGATTCACGAGCGCCTTGCCCTTCGCCGCTCGGCTCGCTTCAGGAATTTCGTGCACCTTGAGCCAATAGACCTTGCCGGCGTCCGTAAAGAAGAGGAGCGAGTCGTGGGTCGATGCCGTGAAGAGAGTTTCGACGAAATCCTCCTCCTTGATACCCATCGCAATTTTGCCCTTGCCGCCGCGCCGCTGCGCCCGATAGAGCGTGACCGCATTCCGCTTGATATAGCCCGTGTGGGAAATCGTGACCACTACTTCTTCTTCGGCGATCAAATCTTCAAGCGTCAGCTCGGCTTCTTCCTTGACGATCTTCGTCCGTCGCTCGTCCTGATACTTGTCTTTGATCTCCATCAGTTCGTCATGGATGATCTTGCGTACCAGCGCCTCGCTCCCGAGGATCGACCGAAGATATTCGATGGTCTTCAGCAACTCGCGATACTCTTCCACCAGCTTGTTGCGCTCCAGTTGGGTGAGCCGCTGCAGCCGCATATCGAGGATGGCGTTCGCTTGAAGCTCCGACAGCTGGAATTCCTGCATCAACCCCGCGCGCGCCACGTCGGGCGACTGCGAGCGGCGGATCAGTGCGATGACGGCATCCAGATTATCCAGCGCGATCTTGAGCCCTTCAAGAATATGGGCCCGCTCTTCCGCCTTTCGCAGTTCGTAGGACGTGCGGCGCACGACGACTTCGCGCCGATGCTCGACAAATGCGGCGAGAATCCGTTTGAGGCTCAACACTTCCGGCCGATTATTGACGAGCGCCAGCATATTGACACCGAACGTGGTCTGCAACTGACTGTGCTTGTACAGATTGTTCAGCACGACGAGCGGAATCTCGTTCCGTTTCAACTCGATCACGACACGGACACCTTCGCGGTCGGACTCGTCGCGGATGTCTGAAATACCCGAGACCCGGTCTTCCTGCGCCAGATCGGCGATCTTCTCGATCAGCTTGGCCTTGTTCACCTGGTAGGGAATTTCAGTGACGATGAGCCGTTCCCGGTCGGTGCGTTCGTCCGTCTCGATGGCGACCTTGGCGCGAACCGTCAAGAGCCCTCGCCCCGTCTCATAGGCGTCCTTGATCCCGGTGGTTCCGTAGATGAAGCCGGCGGTCGGGAAGTCGGGACCGGGAATCTTCTTCATCAACTGTGCGATCGTGACCTCGGGATTGTCCAGCAACAACAGTAGTCCGTCGATGACTTCACCCAGGTTATGCGTGGGAATGTTCGTGGCGTATCCGACCGCGATGCCGCCCGCGCCGTTGATCAGGAGATTAGGTACCTTCGAAGGCAGGACGAGCGGTTCGACCCGGGACTCATCGTAATTGGGTCCGAAGTCGACCGTCTCTTTGTCGATATCCGCCAGCAACTCTTCGGCCAGCTTGGTCAGGCGGGCTTCGGTGTACCGCATGGCCGCGGCGGCGTCGCCGTCCATCGAGCCGTAATTGCCCTGGCCGTCGACCAGCATGTAGCGCATATTGAAATTCTGCGCCATCCGGACGAGCGTATCGTAGATCGCGCTATCTCCATGGGGATGGTAATTACCCATGATTTCGCCCACGATCTTGGCCGACTTCCGGTACGACCGGTTCGCGGCAAGCCCCATCTCGTTCATGCCGTGCAAAATACGCCGGTGGACAGGCTTGAGCCCGTCCCGCACATCGGGCAGCGCGCGGCCGACGATCACGCTCATGGCATAGTCGAGATACGACGAGCGCATCTCGTCTTCGATCGCAATTTGTCCTAGGCGTTCATCTGGCGGCATCTACCCTCCACGGATGCTGAAAATGGCCTGCAGCTTCGTTCTCGGCTCGAGAAGGTCCTCAACGTACCCCTGAGGGTACGCCTCCGGTCCTCTCTCGCCTGCGGCCTTGCCGCAGAGCCATTTTGAGCATCCTACGATTTCACAGAAACTAGTTTCCGACTGCTAGAGCAAGGATCACTAAACATCTAGATTCCGGACCTCCAGCGCATGCTGCTGTATGAAATTGCGTCGAGGTTCCACTTCATCGCCCATGAGAATCGTAAATATTTCATCGACGCCCGTGACATCCTCGAGTTTGACGCGCAGTAACGTCCGCTTCTCCGGATCCATCGTGGTTTCCCATAGCTGACTGGGGTTCATCTCGCCGAGACCCTTGTACCGTTGAATGTTCAATCCCTGCTTGCCTTCTTCCAGAATTGCCTGCACCAACTCGGCCGTGCCGGTCTTGAGGAGGTCTATTCCCTTGATCTTGATTTTGTAGGGAGGTTTGCCCAGGCCGATAGAGGACGGAGCCTGTTTTTGCAACTCGCGGAAATCGGCGGACCCGACCAATTCATGGGTGACATTCAGCTGATGCGCCAGGCCTCCCGTGGAGACCCTGCACACCAGCCTGCTCGACTGATGTTCTTCGTCTTCCTCAATGCTGATCGTCGGCTCGGTCTTCGGATACACCAGGGCAAGCGTGGCCGTCACGTTGGCGATGATCGTCCTCAGCGCGACCGGGTCCTTTAGCGCATCACGATTCAAGCCCGATTCATCCACGAATGCGCGCAGCATGTTCGCTTCGTGGTACTTCTTATTGACCTTGTGCAGCAGGCTCTCGAAGGAAATCAGTTTCTTGAGAATCGGAAGCAGGCGACGACCCGAGACATAGTCCTGGCCGCTCTCGACATAGACTTCGACTTCCTCGACGGCCAGGTCGGCGAGGTATTCATTCATCGCCGGCTCATCCTTGAGGTAGCGTTCGGTCTTTCCTTTCTTGACTTTGAAGAGCGGAGGCTGCGCGATATAGATGTAGCCTCGCTCAAGCAGCTCCGGCATCTGCCGGAAGAAAAACGTCAGTAAGAGGGTCCGGATGTGGCTTCCATCCACGTCTGCGTCGGTCATGAGGACGATCTTGTGATAACGCGTCCGGGAAATGTCGAAGGCTTCCTTGTCCGGCTTGTCGGAATCCTCTTTCTTCCGGCCGATCCCGGTGCCGAGCGCCAGGATCAGGGTGCGGATTTCGTCGCTGCCAAGCATCTTGTCGAAACGTGCCTTCTCGACGTTCAAAATTTTGCCCTTGAGCGGCAGGATTGCCTGGAATTTTCGATCGCGCCCCTGCTTGGCCGACCCGCCGGCGGAATCACCTTCAACGAGAAACAGTTCGCTCAAGGCCGGGTCTTTTTCCGAACAATCGGCGAGCTTGCCCGGCAGAGAACCACTGTCCAACGCGCTCTTGCGGCGAATCAGGTCTTTGGCTTTACGCGCCGCCTCGCGGGCTCTCGCGGCATCGATCGCCTTGCCGATGATCTTGCGGGCGACCGCGGGATTTTCCTCGAAGTACATTCCGAGTACTTCGTTCACCGCTGCTTCCACGATGCCCTTCACTTCACTGTTGCCGAGCTTGGCCTTCGTCTGGCCTTCGAACTGAGGATTGCGGACCTTCACGCTGACGACGGCGGTCAGCCCTTCTCGGACGTCATCACCGCTGAGCGATTCGGTGTCTTTTTTGAGAAGATCGTTGGCGTTGGCGTAATTGTTGATGGTGCGGGTCAAGGCGGCCTTGAAGCCCACCAAATGAGTGCCGCCTTCCTTGGTGTTGATGTTGTTCGCGAACGAAAAGAGATTTTCGGCATACCCGTCGTTGTATTGCAGCGCCACTTCCAGGATGAGGTCCGACTTCTCGGCGTTGGCATAGATCGGCTTGTGCAACGGGGTTTTAGCCTCGTTGAGATGGTCGACGAAGGAGACGATACCGCCCTTGTAATGGAAGACCTGTTCCTTTTCATTGCGGTCATCCGTGAGGGTGATCGCCAGACCCTTGTTGAGGAATGCCAGCTCGCGGAGCCGCTGCGCCAGAATGTCGAAACTGAAGTCTAATGTTTCAAAGATCTGGTTGTCCGGCTTGAACCGCACCTTGGTCCCGCGGCGTTTGGTCTTGCCGGTGACGGTCAGGGGCGCCGTCGGCTTTCCGCGCTCGTAGCGCTGTTCGAAGACTTGCCCGTCCTGCCAGATTTCCAGCTCGAGCCACTCCGAGAGAGCATTGACCACCGAGATGCCGACCCCGTGCAGACCGCCGGAGACCGTGTAGGCGCCCTGCTCGAATTTGCCGCCAGCATGCAGAACTGTGAGCGCCACTTCGGCGGCCGACTTCTTTTGAGTGGAATGCATGCCGGTGGGGATGCCGCGCCCATTGTCGACGACCGTGACGCTGCCGTCGATGTGGATGGTGACTTCGATCGCTTCACCGAATCCGGCCATATGCTCGTCGACGCTGTTGTCGACGACCTCGTAGACGAGATGGTGCAGCCCGTCCGGCCCGGTGCTGCCGATGTACATCGCCGGCCGTTTCCTGACGGCGTCAAGCCCCTCGAGAACTTTGATTTGATCCGCGCTGTAACTGTCTGATTTCAGCTTGGCAGGAATGTCCTGCTGATCGTCCTTGGCCATTCAACTCCTAGCAGGTTGTTGAAAATGTCCGCCGGCGGGGTTCTCGCATCGTGCAGGTTCTCAACGTACCGGGAGGATACGCCTTGGCCCTGCGCTCACTGCGGCCTTGCCGGGCGGCCATTTTGAGCAACCCGTGAAAAGGCATTCTTGTTGCTAAATCTTGATCGGCATCACGACACATTTGAATCCGGGACTTTCGGCTTCCTGAATCAGACAGGGACTCAAGGCCGAGTCCATTTGTAACGAGATCGATTCTCCATCCATGACGCTGAGGGCATCCAACAGGTACCGGGCATTGAACCCGGTGTTCAGCGCCTCGCCCTCATAACGAGCCGCCAGTTCTTCGGTGGCTTCCCCGTAATCCGGGCTGCTCGAAAACAGGGTCATACCGCCGGACGTGAACGATACTTTCACGGCATGGGCCTTGTCTTTCGACAGGACCGAGACCCGTCGCAAGGCGCCTTCCAGAAGGCCTCGATCGACCGCGATGCGTTTGCCGCTCTCCTTCGGCACCACCTGCTGATAATTCGGATAGTTCCCTTCCATCAGGCGGGAGGTCAGGAGCAGGCCGCTCTTGCGGAAAATCATGAGGTTTTTGGTAAACCCGATCATCGGCTCGGCATCGCCTCCCTCTTCGAGCAGCCTCCGCATTTCATGCGCCGCCTTCTTGGGGATGATCGCTTTGATGTCCTGCGCCGCTTGCTTGGATCCGGGCGTTCCGACTTCGCGTTCCGCCACGGCCAAGCGATGGCCGTCCGTCCCGACCAGGCGGAGCAGAGTGGTCTTGTTGTCCGTCGTCGTCAACGTGACCAGCAGGCCGTTCAAAATATACCGGGCGTCATTGTCGCCCGCGGCAAAGAGGGTTCTGCGGATCAGCTCCAACAAACCTGCCCCCGTCAGCGGGATCAGCCCTTCACGCTCGATGGAGGGAAGCGCGGGATAGTCGCTGCTGGGAAGACCGACTACCTTGAATTGACTCTTCCCGGCCTGAATGGTCGTCCAGTTGTTGTCGCTGGATGTCAGCTCGATATCGCCGTTCGGCAGTTCCTTGATGATCTCATACAACTTACGCGCCGAAATCGTCACACCTCCGGCCTCGAGAACCGTCGCCTTGTAGAGGCCCCGCATTCCGATCTCCAGATCGGTTGCGACGATTTCAGCCCCGTCCTGCTTGGCTTCCAACAGGATATTCGAGAGGATCGGCATGGTATTCCGTTTTTCCACGACGCCCTGCACCCGCTGCAGGCCCATCAACAGTTCCTCTCGTCCGATGCGTAGCTTCATGGTCGGTCTCCCTCGGAGGACAGTTATGCCCTCAAGATCTGTTCCTTCAAGCCTTCGAGCGTCGTCTGCAAAGTACTGTCGGCTTCCTTGGCCTTTGCGATCTGCCGGCAGGCATGAATGATGGTCGTATGGTCCTTTCCGCCGAACTGACGACCGATTTCAGGAAAGGAGGCGTCGGTCAGTTCCCGGCAGAGGTACATCGCGATCTGGCGCGGATGGACGAGTGTTTTGCTGCGCCGGCGCGACTTCAAATCGACGATCTTCAAATGGTATTTCGTGCCCACCACTTCTTGAATATCTTCGATCGAAACAATTTTCTTTTTGTCGCCGATGAGATCGCGCAGCACGTTCTTGGCCATCTCGAGCGTGATGGTTTGGCCGGTCAAGGACGAATAGGCCCCGACGCGCACGAGAGAACCCTCCAGTTCGCGAATGTTGCTTTTCATCGTGTTCGCCAGGAAGTGGATCACATCTTCGGGCAGGGCAATCCGTTCGTCCTCGGACTTCTTGCGCAAAATCGCGATCCGCGTCTCGACATCGGGCGGTTGCAGATCGGCGATGAGTCCCCACTCGAACCGCGAGCGAAGCCGTTCTTCGATATCCGGCATGTCTTTCGGAAATCGGTCGCTCGACAAGACGATCTGCTTGCGGGCTTCGTAGAGAGTGTTGAAGGTGTGAAAGAACTCTTCCTGCGTGCGCTCCTTGCCGGCCAGAAATTGAATGTCGTCGATCATCAACATGTCGACGCTACGATACCGTTTTCGCAGGTCCATCATCTTGTCGTATCGAATCGAATTGATGACCTCGTTGGTGAATTGTTCCGTCGTGAGATAGGCGATGCGCAGCTCGCTTCGCTCGGCCAGGTAATTCCCGATGGCGTTGAGCAGATGGGTTTTTCCCAATCCGACACCGCCATAAAGAAACAAGGGGTTGTAGGCTTTCGCCGGTTGCTCCGCCACAGCCATACAAGCGGCATGGGCAAACTGGTTTCCCGCGCCGACCACGAAGCTCTTGAAGGTGTATTTTGGATTCAACTGCACGCCGCGCTTCGATCGGGAGGCGACGAAGCCGCGGCCGGCCGTATCCGCCGGCGTACCATCCTGCTGAGGCGGCGAGTGGAGCTTTGCGTTGATCACAAAGGAGACGTCCATATGGCCGCCTCCCTGCGCCGCCGACACCGCCTCGTTCAGCAAATCGCGATAGTGCTCTCCCAACCACTCTCCGAAAAACTTGTTCGGAACGCCTAAGTAAGCCGTGGTTTCTTCGATATGGTCGAGGACGACCGGAGTGAACCATGTTTCATAAACCTGTTTCGGCACCTTTTCCTGAATATAGGCCAACGCCTCATTCCACATCTGTTGCATATTTATATTTCAATCACTTATGAATGTTCACAGGTTTATGCACAGCTGTGGATACTACTCATGGAGCTAGGGTTTTCCCTGTGAATCGGTAGGAACTCGCGCTTGGTTCTTGTGGACAACGACCATCACAGCGCCCATCGATCAGGTCCATGCACAGATGGCCCCACCTTATCCCGGAAAGCACCCAGCCTTATACACCATCTCATCAACATGGGCCAGGATCTTCGATCGTCAACAGCCATGGCCACCTTCCTCTCCATCCACAGAACCCACATGGCCTACTCCTACTCCGGCGACTCCTACTCTTCTCTTTACTTGAAAGAGAACTAGGAGAAGAGACCTCATCAAAGAACGATGGTCCTGTCATGTTCTTCAATCAAGGCGATCAGGTCACGGTAGGAAATGGACTTTCCGGACCGGACCTCTATCGGATCCCCGGTTGCTGGTTGAAGCACATAGACCTGCCCGGGAAAGGACGGCTGCGAAGAGCGCGCCTCTTCCATGAGAACCAGGGTCAGATTACCGGAAGCCGTTCCGGGGGATGCGGCAGGCAATAAAGACTGTCCCGGATCCTTAATCGGGCGACGAAGCAGGTAGAGCGTCTTATGATCAGGCATGAAATCCAACTTAGCGGCTGTTGAAACAGTGCATGGGCATAAAGCAGTTATTCCGCAGCCTGTTAGAAGACAAGAACACGGTCGGCCTCTGCGATGGCTCGCTGAGCGGATTCTAACGTACCGACGGTCACTGCGAATCCCTCTTGGAGTTCCGGATCCGGTCCCGCTGGAAGCAACAGGACAAACGGAATAGCGAGATGCTGGAACGACGGAAGGTACTTCTCGAGAATCTCCACGTCGACGATGTCTTCTGTCTCTTCCCCAAGAAGTTGAACCGCCTCACCCATGAGTATCACCGTGATGGGATTCTCTCCCGCTGCCAATCCCAAGGCGATCCGTAATGCTTCGACCGGGCGCGGTGAGGCACGAGGATTTTCCCGTATAACGAGCGCAATGGAAGCAGTCACTGCCATAACAACTTTCTCGGGACAATCACGTGAAGGCCAGAAACCGGTCGCAACCGTTGATAATATTCGACAGCACCACCAGGCCACAGAGAGAAATACGCGAGTCGAGACTGTCGGTTTGAACGTCGTGCTGCTGACAGCCATAGGCGCAGACGAAGAGTTTCATGCCACGCCCCACCAGCTCGGTATAACGAGGATCGCGAAGGTTCTTCACTCCTTCGTCGATGACATACAGATACACATCGACGCCTTGTGCAAGCGCTTCCGATGAGAGCTGCGCCACAGTCTCGACGCTGGGGTGAGAGGGGGCTGTGGATAACAAGATCCCGAACTTCTTGGAAGCCATGGGAATAAATCTGTGGACAATCTTTAAGAGTGTTTAAGAATCAATAAGTTATGTCTACCTAATTGAAAGCGGAGCGTACGAATTTTTGGCCGGAAAGTCAACTACAAAAAAGGGCATGAATCAGGCGCCGGCGAGCCTTGCTCTGAGAGTGGCAGAGAGGTCGGAAAGGGCGACGTTCTCTTGTGATTTGTTCTGCATATTCCGGACGGTTGAGGAGCCGTTGGCTACTTCGTCGTCACCGAGGAAAATGCTGTACAGAGCGCCGAGGCGATCGGCTTGCCGAAGATGGGCCTTGAGCGAGGAGGCACGAAAATCCATATCGGCTGGAATGCCGGCAAGTCGGAGTTCGTCGAGAAGCGTGAACCCAAGGCCGACTGCTTGGGCGCCGAAGGCTGCGACATAGACCCGTGGAAGGACGGGAACCGGAGCATCTTGAGGCAGCATGAGCGCAATACGTTCAAGGCCGACCGCAAACCCGACGGCCGGCACGGCGGCTCCTCCGAGTTGTTCGACGAGGCCGTCATAACGTCCCCCGGCGCCGACGGCGTTCTGGGCTCCCAGGTGAGAGCAGGTTACCTCAAAGGCCGTGAGGCCGTAATAATCCAGCCCGCGGACAAGTCGATGGTTCACATGAAAGGGAATTCCTACCGACTGCAGGCCAGCCGTCACCAGCTTGAAATGCTCATGCGCCGCCGGTGAAAGACAATCGGCTAATCGGGGAGCCTCTTCAGTCGCCGAGTGACATTCCGGAACTTTGCAATCCAGTACACGAAGGGGATTCTCCTCGATCCGCCTCTGACAATTGCCGCAAAGCCGGCTTTCAACGCCCTTCAAAAAAGCCACGAGAATGGGCCTGTACCGGGCGCGATCCTCCGCATGGCCGAGGTTGTTGATTTCGAGTGTCAGCCCGGGCAGCGAGAGATCGGATAGGAGCCGCCACAGCAGCGACATCACTTCGACATCGGCGCGAGGATCAGACATGCCGAATGACTCGACGCCGAACTGATGAAATTGCCGCAAGCGCCCAGCCTGGGGACGCTCGTGTCGGAACATCGGACCGAGGTAGTAATACTTTTGCGGCCGCGGATCCGCCGAGCGGTTATGTTCGATGAAGGCGCGGACCGTGCCGGCGGTTCCTTCCGGACGTAAGGTCAGGGAGGTACCGTCGCGGTCGGCAAACGTATACATTTCCTTCTCCACGATGTCGGTGGTCGCGCCGATGCTGCGCGCGAACAACGTCGTGGTCTCGAATATCGGCAGGCGGATTTCCTGAAATCCGTAGCAGAGCGCCCAGCGTCTGGCACGATCCTCGATCAGTCGCCAACGCGGGGTCTCTTCCGGCAGGAGATCTTTGACGCCTTTGATCGCTTTAATCATGACTGCGACAGGTTCCCTATTCCGATTCGTGCGGGAATATAGCGGCGGGTTCGCGGGCAAGTCAACGCGCGCTGCGCGCATCACGTGACTCGCGGGGAGGAAGCATCTGATGATCGCTTGATTCTTGAATGTCCTGAGCACATCAGATCGACAGATCGATAAACTCCTGAA
>JAJFBJ010000113.1 GCA_020697375.1 Nitrospira sp.
CGTCCTCGACTTGCCTTGACACCCCTACAGCTGTTTCCTATAGTAGTTTTTTTACGGCGAGAGCCTTCGCCATGCACAGGAGTCAATGGTTCTTCGATCAGTATCCCGCCCCCCTTATCTGCGCGTTTGCAGCGTCTCCTTCACGGTGGCGTTCCTCGCCGGCCTGATCTCGTTCAGCGAGGCAGCCCCGACAGCCAAGACACCTGCCTCGCCCCGCACAAAGGAATCGAAATCAACAACCGGCGCCGGCCAGTCTATCCTGGATCAGGCCAAACGCCTAATCGACTCGGAACAGCCCGAATCCGCGGCAGTCATGCTGCGGCGATTCATTGAAAGCAGTCCCGCTCCCGATCTCCTCGATGATGCGTATCTTCTGATGGCTGCCGCGATGTTCGGCATGAAGGAGCACCCTGAAACCATTCGCTACGTGAAACAGCTGCTCGGTGAATTTCCAACCTCGGAGCTGGTCGATCGAGCAAAACTCCTGCTCGCCAAGACCCATGCCCGCGCCGGCAATCTCGACCTGGCATTGCCGCTCCTTTCCGAAATCCGCAGCCTGTCGACCGATCCAAGCACCAAACGGGATGCGTTGCGGCTCATGGGCGAATTCCAGGCACAGAAGAAGGATTTCCTCCGGGCCATTCAGGCCTGGCTCGAGGAGATCCCCCTGGATGCAGAAGAACAGGCGGGCGAAGCCGAAGGACACATTCGAGAACTGGTCAACGAAACGCTCGACGTCCCGGCCCTCGTGCGGGTACGCGATGCATATCCCAAGACATTTCCGGGCGATGTGGCGTCCATCAAGCTCATCGAACTCCGGCACGCAGCCGGAGAAGACCATCTGGTCGAGCGGGACATCCGGCTGTTCTTAAGACGCTTCCCGAGCCATCCCTACGCGACGAAAGCCGCCGATCTACAGACAGTCGTGCGCACGAAATTCAAATCGCACCCCTATTCGATTGCCGCCATCTTTCCCATGTCCGGCAAACTGGCTGCCTTCGGAACCGAGGTGCTCAACGGAATTCAAATCGCATTGGAACGGTCGAGAGACGGCGCTGATGCCCCGTCAATCGGCTTGATCGTCAAAGATACGGAAAACGATCGCGCCGCCTTCCTCGACGAGCTTTCCGATGTGCTGACGGACGATCACCCCCTCGCTGTCATCGGCCCGCTGCTGTCGAAAAATCTCCCCGTCATGGCCGAGATGGCCGAGCGGACGCGCATTCCCCTGATTACCCCCAGCGCGACCGCGACGAATCTTCGGCGGCTCGGCAATTATGTCTTCAGCACGGCACTCACTTACGGGCAGCAAGCCAAGCGCGTAGCAGATTATGCCATCCACGATCAGCACTACAAACGATTGGCGATTCTCTATCCCGATACAGTCTACGGGCGGGAGCTGGCGCGCCTGTTCGAGCAGGAAATCCGGCAGCAAGACGGAGAAATCATCGCAAGCGAGGCCTATAAGGAGGGCGATGCGGACTTTCGCGCGATGATCGCCAGACTCAAGGCGGAAGACCTGAAGAAATATGGTCTGGAAGTGCCGATTGAGAATGCCCCTGAGAAATCGGCGTCCAGGCAGAGCGGCAAGAAGAACAAGCGCATTCTCTATTCTCCCGGCTTCGACGCTGTCTTCATCCCCGGACGTTCGATCGACGTGGGATTGCTGGCGACCCAGCTTGCTTTTCACGACGTCACCGTTCCGTTGCTCGGCGCCAACGGATGGAATTCACCCGACTTCGCGCGTGTAGCCGACCGCAGCACCGAGGGCGGCGTCTTTGTCGATGGATTCTTTGCCGACGCCAACAATCCGGCCGTCCAGGATTTCGTTGAACGGTATCGCAAGCGCTTCCACAGCACTCCATCACTGTTTGCAGCCCAAGGTTACGATGCGGCACGGTTGGCCGTGGAAGCGATCAGAAGCGGAGCCACCACGGGAGAAGCCATCCGCGATTATTTGATGATGCAGCATGATCTCCCCGCATTGAGCGGCCCGAGCGGGTTCAGCGCCGAGGGCACCCTCAATCGCCGGGTCTTTCTCATTCAGGTCAGGCAAGGCAAGTTTGTTCCAGTGGATTGACTGTGATGACTGGGTGGAAAGAAAATCGATTCACTGAAATTTAGGCGATAGTGCCCCCCACAGGATGCTCAAAGGGCCGTCCGGCAAGGCCGCAGTGAGTGAAGGGCCGAGGCGTACCGTCTGGGGTACGGTTAAAGGTCTGAGCGAGGCGGGAACGCCGCTGACGGACTTTTTCAGCATCCTGCGAGGAGACAGGAGTGGTCGCATGAAGACGGGCCAGAAGAGGGTACTCAGCGGGATGCAGCCAAGCGGCTTGCTCCATCTTGGTAACTGGTTGGGTGCGTTGGATAACTGGAAGGAATTGCAGGAGCAATACGACTGCTTTTTTTTCGTCGCCGATTGGCATGCGCTCTCGACGAACTATGCCGATACCAGCCGTATTCGTGAATACGTGCGGGAATTGCTCATCGATTGGCTTGCGGCCGGCATCGACCCGAAGCGCGCCACTGTCTTCGTCCAGTCACACGTGCCGGACCATGCCATACTGCATTTGCTGTTTTCCATGATCATTCCGGTGTCCTGGCTGGAACGCAATCCGACCTACAAGGAAAAACAGGAAGAGATCAAAGAACGCGACCTGAGCACCTATGGTTTTCTCGGTTACCCGGTGCTACAGGCTGCGGATATCCTCCTTTACAAACCTGATTTCGTCCCGGTCGGGAAAGACCAACTGCCTCACCTGGAATTGACCAGGGAACTCGCGCGGCGCTTCAACAGCCTCTATCGCCCGGTGTTCCCGGAGCCGCAGGAACATCTCACTCAGTTTCCGAAAGTTCTGGGTACCGACGGACGAAAAATGAGCAAGAGCTACGGGAATGCCATCAACCTTTCCGATACAGAGCAGGTGGTCAGGCAAAAGCTGAAGACCATGGTTACGGATCCGGCCCGCGTGCGTCGTCACGATCCCGGCAATCCGGACGTCTGCCCTGTCTATGACTTTCACAAGATTTTCTCTCCGCTGCCGGTGATCGAGCAGGTGAATCAGGACTGCCGCACGGCCGCAATCGGCTGTATCGATTGTAAAAAACTGGTGGCGGACCGGATCGTCGGGCGCCTCACGCCCATATGGGAAGCCCGCGCCTCGCTGACTCAGAATCCGGCGCAGCTCAATGACATTGTCGAGGACGGCCGGCGTCGAGCCGCGGCCGTTACCTCTCGCACCATGGATGAGGTACGGGATGCCATGAAGATCTAGCCGCGTCCACCAGTCCCGTCCTTTATGCTCTCCGCTGCCGGTTTGAATCTGTTCGGTTTTCGGCGCATTCCCACTTCAGACATTGTCGGCATCACCGGTATCCCCTGATGATCGCGATGGGAACAATAGGCGGCGGCAAGGCCTATGAATCAGGCCACAGAACCAAGGCAATGGAACGGAGGAAATCAGGCCGGTGTGGCAAGCTTGCGCCATACGTCGGTGAGGCGGCGCTGAACCGGAGTACGGATCTTCGTGAAGGACAAGCCGAACGCACCAGACCCGCACCAGCATACCGTTGCGCCGTCGATCAGAATGGGGTTGGCGTCGTCGCCCGGGAAAATGCACAGTTCGACTTCTGTTCCGGCCAAAAGGGCGACGGAACTGAGTATCCGGCAGCCGCCGGGAGACAGGTCGGTAAGGTCGCCGTCGCCCGCCAGCATCTTGCCTTTCATGGAGAAATGGCTGCGAAACTGAACGCGGACCCGTTCATGTTTCCGTTTATTCATCATCGATTTTGATATTCCTAGTGGCCGATACCTACGCAGCGCCAAGGAATTCATACCATAGGACAGAACCCCTCAAAACGCCAGCACTCGCTGCTTACCGGCGAGCGAGCCCCGGCGGACAAGCACCTCGCGGCTTGCGACAGACGGCCTACAGGATTTGCGGTTTCGATTCGGGAACCGGTCTACCGGCCGAGTCCAACAGATCCCTGGCGATGAGAATGGGCGCCTTAAAATGAATGGCCAGAGCGATGGAGTCTGAGGAACGGCTGTCGAAAATTCTTTCCTGGCCCTGAAATGCCACCGTCAGACTTCCATAGTACGTGCCTGCCCTGAGCGTGATGACCGTCCTGACCACACGGCCACCGAACGACTCGAGGATCGTATGCATCAGATCATGCGAAAGCGGGCGGGCCAATTTTTCACCGGTCAATGCGCCCTGAATCGATCCGGCGACCGTATGGTCGACAAAGATAGGTAGGGTCTTACCTTCCGCTGAAAGCAACAGCACCGGACCATGGTCGGAGAGCCGGACATGCACATCGCTGATCGTCACCTGAGATGAGACATCTGCCTCGCCGGCACGGCCTCCTGGTTCGAAGGCTGACAGCGCCGGCACGAGTGAAAGGAGCGGAAGCAATAACCACCACCTTGTCGCCCTCATGGTTCCCTCCTGTGTTTGGCATCGAGACCTGGCAGGATGCTGAAATGTGCTCATGTGGTACCACAGGCGCAGAGCATCGGAGTCCTCGCGTGCCACCATCGTTATTCCAAAGCCCGCTCGCTTCAGGCCGACCAACTACGTTCGCACAAAGGAATTCGTCACTCGCTCCCTTCCGATCTCTGTGTCGGCCCCGTGCCCGGTGACCACGGCGGTCTGTTCATCGAGCGTATACAAACGCTCGCGGATGGATTGCTCAATGGCGTCAAAATCGCCGCCCCATAAATCTGTACGACCGATTCCTCCGCGAAACAGCGTATCCCCGGACAGTAGCAGCTTTTCCGAGGGAAAATGAAAACACATGGATCCCGGAGTGTGGCCCGGCGTGTGCAATGCGATTCCTTCCAATTCCCCGATCATCAATGGCTCTTTATCGGCGAGCCAATAATCCGGCGGTGGCGCCGGCACGTACGGCACTCCGAACATGCGGCATTGCGTCTCCAGAATTTCCCAGAGAGGACGATCCTCAGGGTGCAGACAGAGCGCCGCACCGGTCGCCTGCTTCATCGCCCCCGATGCGAGAAAATGGTCGAAATGCGCATGGGTGTGGAGGATGCGGAACACTCTCAGACCCAGCGTGCGCACCTCATGCAGAATCCGCTCAGGTGCACCGCCGGGGTCGACCACAATCGCCTGCTTAGTGGCTGGATCCCCGATGATCGAGCAGTTACAGCCAAGTGGAGGGACTGAAAAAGTTTTGCGAATCATGCACGTTTTCTCAAATCGAATGAAAAATCCCGATGACTATGAAAGACATTGTCCTACCGTTCATTTGGTGGACCTCGATCGATTTGCGCCGTCCAGATAACCTCGGTGTCATATACATCCCAAGCGGCTTGCCGACGCGCGAGCCAGACCAGAAATCCTGCTCCGGTCCCATCGGGACGATAATTGGCCACGTAGAGCAATGCCTGATCTCCCCGTAGTGAAAGCCCCACGCGGGAGAACGCGAGCCTGTCGATCCTGTCCAGGGTCCCCTCATAATTCTGAACCGGCCAGATGGCGGGGACGACCGATAGAGCGGCCTCCGTCTCCGGCACTCCATCGCCCGACACGAACTGATAGCGCACCCCGAAGGCAAACCGGGCATCAAACCGTGAAGGCCGTTGATTTTTGCCGATGAAATCGCGCACGAGATCCCTCGATAACCGACCATCGAAAAATGCCCGCTCGGCAAATGAAGCCCCTGTCGGCGCCTGCGGCTCATCGGGATGCAGCCCTGTGGTCGTCATCCGTTCGATGACGACCAACCTCGTGTGAGATGTCAGGAATTTCGCGCCGACCACCAGGTCGTAGAATGGATACTCTTCAATCGGAACAGATTCCGGCTGCTCGGCCAGGACGGCGGCGAAAGACAGCGCCAAATGCTGTTGCAACAGCACCACGCTCAGTACGATCCCCATCGCACGCCAGGACCACATGGCAACAGGATAGCCGCTTGCTTCACTGTGGGTCAAACCATGGCCATTACGAATGAAGATGGACAATAGAGGCCAGACTCTGGTAATGGTCTGCTGTGTTGTCCAAACTATGATCAAGGCTCCCCAGCGATCGCTTGCACCTCTCTTCAGCCTCGCGGTACTTTCGTGCTGTGCCGGATGCACACCGGACGAGTCACCCTTTCGACAGGAAAACGAAGGCCTCCGCAAGCAGCTCGCCAAACAGGAGTCGGTCATGAATTCGCTGCAGGACGGCAACAAAGTCATGCAGCAGCAGATCGATCTGCTCAATCAGGAACTACGGGACGCCAGAAAGCAGACCGATCATGCCCAGGCCGAGGTGAAAACATTACAGGCGGAAGCCAAGACACTCGGAATGAAACTCGAATCTCAAACGGCCGAATCAAAAAAACTATCCGGTGAAATTCAACGGACCGCCGCGAAGGCGGCCCAGGCCACGGACAATATTCGTATTGAAGAGAAGGGCTCGCAGGTGGAGGATCTCCCCCGTCCCCTGGCCCTGGTTGGAAAGGCCGCCGAGGAAGCCCTGGCCCGAAACGGCTACCGCGTGAAGGTCAGTGTAAAAACGGATCAGAAGGCGGTCTTCATCACCGAACGCAAAATTTCCACACCGGCCTCGCTGGAAATGTCGGGATTCCGCAATCAGTATGTGGTATCGCTCCAAGCGTTGCCTTCCAATATCACGCGGTTGAGCGTCAAGGCCGACTTCGAGAAGCTCGTTCAAGGCGGGCGCGTTCTGCCGGTGAATGCCGAAGAAACGGCTGAAATCGAACGAAGGCTCATCGCTGAGATCGGTAAAACCGTCTCCTCGCCGAGTAAACTGTGACAATAGCCCGCCCGGTTGCATCGGGGGGGCCATCCATTCCAGCCCCTCTATTAACCATGGTGCTCTTCCTGATCTTCGGCTGGTCCGATCATTCCCTCTCCGCAACAGATCACACTCCCGGCCCTTCACCGACGCCCGCGTTGACCAAGCATCTGACATCGATCGCCAAACGCGCCGTCAGCTCTCCGACCGTCCGCATTCCTGAAGGTAGCTTCTTGTTAGGTAGCGTGCGGGTGGACGATGATCCGTACGGCATGGGTACGCAGTTCGATGACACGGAACTTCCGCAGCATCGCGTCTGGCTCGACAGCTACGAGATCGATCGGGACGAAGTCAGCCTGGGCGAATATCTCGCCTATCTTCGTGCACGAAAAATCCATCCTTCAGCCGACCTGCAAAAACTCATTTGGCACGTCATTACCGTCCATGCCATTACCGATGACACCCTGGCTCAATGGCCAGCGCTGTATGTCACTTGGAAGGAAGCCGACGGAGTCTGTCGTTCACATGGCAAACGCCTGCCGACCGAGGCTGAGTGGGAAAAAGCCGCCCGCGGCCCGGACGGGAATATGTTCCCCTGGGGACCGGCTGCGCCGGATAATACGTTAGCCATGTTCGGACAACATCATGTGCACGAAATTCCGATCCTCGCGGCGGTGAACAATGGAGAAGAGGGGAGAAGTCCATACGGACTCCACCACATGGCGGGCAATATAGCCGAATGGGTCAATGACTGGTTCGGATTCGATTACTATGCCTACATGCCGGAACGGAACCCGCCCGGCCCCACCAGCGGGCGCTACAAGGGCGTACGCGGCGGCTCGTGGAAAAGCAAACCCAACATGCTTCGTACTGCGACTCGCGGAGGTTCGGCGCCGGATCGACGGTCTGCGACGATCGGGTTCCGTTGCGCGCGACCGGTCGTAGCGCCATAAACCTGGCGCGGCCATTCACGACATCAAGCCACGGGATCGAGACAAGGATTTAACCAGTTTGAGGATCTTGGTATGAAGATCTTTGGCCTAGCACCAGCTCGACGACCGCCAGGCACTCCAGCCCAAAGGGCAGATACCCGGCGTACCCGAGAATGGGCATTTCAAAGATCTGAAAGCGGTGCACGAGCGGGATCGCGTATTCCCAGTGGGAGAGACTGCTCGCATTCCACATTTCCCAAAAGAATCCGCAAACCAGCGCCGCCATCGCCGCGATCCATATCCGTTCCCCGTGCCCCTGCAAGAGGCCATCGAAGATGCTCGGATGGCCGGATAACCATTCCAACCCCGTGATCATCAGCAACGGCGCCATCCACACCAGCGGAAAAAGATAATCGGGCCAGATTCCGATCCCCATCAAACCGGCGCCCGCACATAGCGCAAGGAGCCAACCGGCAGGTTGGACAGGATTCTCGCGCATGCTCCACATCTGTTTCCTTCCTGGATTGAATCCCAGAAAGGAAGCGAGGCAATCCATTGTGCCCATGACGGCAGGCAATACCGTCGAGAACGGCAGGCTGGCGAGCAACAGGTATTCGCCTGCAGTAAAGTCCTCCGCTCCGATGTAGTACCAATTTTGAACGAATCGATTCAGATATTCGAACACCCACCAGAATGCGGCACTCAGCGGAAACAGCGAAAGAAAATAATCGACCTGATGAAGCAGCATGCAGCGACCCGTTCTTGCGTAGGTCACCGCATTGACAGTAATGATATAGCCCAGCCACAGCGCCGTGAAGGTGTGGAGTTGCATCGTCCCGACCCATTCAAACCGGTTCCATGCCAAAATCCAAATGATGATCGTCCAGCCAATCCCGCACCATCCCCACCAGGGCAATAAGATCCACCGGTACGTATCTGAGGCGAGTCCGGTGCGCGCCATCAGCACAGCCAGGTCTTGCCGCGGCATGAACCGAACTACGAAAACAACCGTGAGTGCGAGAATTCCCGTGGCAGATGGGATGAAGACCGGCCAGGAGAAAGATGAATGGGTTACGTATCTTGTACGTGGAGGAAGTTCAAGATAAGGTTGGAGAGCATGGCCCTCAAGCCACACACCGAGCAAGGGAAATACGACAACCGTAATCATGGCCAGAGCGATGATCAGCCAAGAGGGCGCATGATGTGTTGCATTCTGGAACATGCTGTTGGCTGATCTGCTACATCGTAGCTTGAACAGAGGGACAAGTTGTCACGCAGGGACAATATGCGCATCGATCCAAGCCATTCAGAAACCGAATAGTTGCGTGAGCGGCAGGGCACAAGCTGTCCTGCAGTAAAGCGAACAATGAATTTTTCATGGTCAAATCCTGCTGTAAGTCATTGACAATATAGTAGGTACATTTTTAGGCTCATCACTTGAATGAGGTCAACCCGCATCTGTTCGCCTTTGCGTCACGATCAACAAAAAGGAGGGGATGGTGATGATGAAACCATTCATAACGATGATCGGCTTGGTTCTCATAATGGGGATCGGCACCCTACTGCTCGCTCCGGATATCACAGTTGCCTCAACGGCATATACGCAAGTCAGCGTGCAGGCCATCGACATGTCAGTTCCAAGCTTGACATTTCGAACGATGGAGGGGCAAATCTGGACGCTTCCGGCGGCATCCGCGGACCTGCTCAAAGGACTTCAAAAGGGCGATACCTGCAGCCTTGAAATCGACATGCAGGACCGAGTCACTAAAATCGTAAAGGCGGGTTCTATGGCGCCGTAACATCCAGCGCCCAATTTTATTGATCTTAACAACCAGTACATTACTTACCCCTGCATCGAGAGGTATCCCATGATACGATTCTTTCCAAAGAGACTTGCCATGGCCTTTGCCGCCTGCGCGCTTCTTAGCAGTCCCCTACAAGCTCAGATGACCGAGACATCGACGGAGTCCATCAAGGAAGGCGCCAAGGTCACGCTAGAGATGACTATCACGGTACCCAATGAACATTTAATAATTCCCCCGCACAAAAGCGAATATACCCATGGAGCCCGTGAACTGATCCCAGGATTGGAACATGCTCTTGCCGGCATGCATGTCGGTGAGAAAAAACGAGTGGAACTCGATCCGGACCATGCGTTCGGACAATACGACGCACAAAAGAAAAAAACAGTGTCTCGCAGTGAGTTGCCGGAAACGATTCAAGCCGGCGACATCGGAAGCACCTCGGAAGGCCAACCGTTTACGGTCGTGTCTCTCTTGAACGACTCGGCGGTCATTGATTTCAACCATCCTTTAGCGGGGAAACTCATTGTGTTGGATGTGCGGGTTCTCGATGTAAAGCGACCACAAACATAAGAAGGCACGAACGTTAATCCATGAGGCTTCAAGA
>JAJFBJ010000022.1 GCA_020697375.1 Nitrospira sp.
GGTTCACGCTCCAGGATTTAGTGACTTACAATGAGAAGCACAACGAGGCCAACGGGGAAGACAATCGTGACGGCACCGACGACAATCTCAGTTGGAACAGCGGGGTGGAAGGGCCGACGACGAAACCGTCGATCGTGGCGCTCCGGGAGCGGCAGCAGCGTAACATGCTGGCCACTCTGCTTTTGTCACAAGGGGTGCCGATGCTCTGCAGCGGCGATGAAATGGGACGGACACAACGTGGCAATAACAACGCCTATTGCCAGGACAATGAGATCAGCTGGGTCGATTGGAAACTGAGCAAACATCAGCTGGCGCTGGTGGCCTTCACGAGGAGCCTCATTCAATTGAGACAGCACCATCCCGTGTTCCGGCGGCGCCGCTTCTTTCAAGGCCGCCGCATCCGTGGCGCGGAGGTCAAGGACATCTCCTGGCTTCGCCCTGATGGCAAGGAGATGACCGATGACGATTGGACCCAAGGCTATGTCCGCTGCCTGGGCGTCCGGCTGGCCGGCCACGCCATCGAAGAGAAAGACTCGAAGGGAAGAGCCGTCCTGGACGAGACGTTCCTGATCTTGCTCAATGCGCATCATGAGCCGCGACCATTCACGCTGCCGGCGCACAAGCCAGGGGTACGATGGCAACCGGTCCTGGACACGGCCGTCTCGCAAGGCCACGAAAAGACCGTGACCCTCCTAAAAGGCGGACTACAGTACGATCTTGACGCGCGCTCGCTCGCCTTGCTCCGCCTGCATGAAAAGTCCTGATAGGGATTTCGACTTGCCGTCCGGCTGGTTTGGCTCCGAGGGCCATCTCGGTCGGCGGCCATACCGTTCAGTATCCCCTGTGTGGCAGCAGATTCATTCTTCGCGATCGGGAGAAGAAGTAGGATGGCGGGTCCTATGGAGAAGTCGTGAGCGGTCAAAAAACGGGGCAGTGACCCTCTCGGCTATCCAAGTCCGTCACTCCCCCACATTAGCAGCCCAACGCCTCTCGACAAGGAGCCGTTCGGCAGAGGCGCTATTCGACTTGCTGAATCGCGGAAAGCAACCACTTGCCATGCTGGTATCGCATGAAGGTCCAGACTTCGGTTGATTCAGTCGGCGTTTCGTCACTGCCCTCGACGAGATAACCGGCTTCTCCGCGCTGCTTCGTCAGGGACAACGTATAGTCTCGGGCACTCCAGCGAAGACTGACCGTCGCATACTGGGTCGTATTTTCGACCCAAGCTTCCTGGACCTCGGCACGGAGAAGTGTGACATCCTCCACATGATTCGCGATGTCTTGACTGGCCTGCTCGGCCAAACCGGTGCTGAAATACTCCAGCATCTCCGGCGTGACGAGGCGCCGCAATCCGGCCAAGTCTTGTTTACCCCAGGCCGTTTGGATGTCTGTCAGCGATTGTTGAAAGGCCGCCTTGTCCGCGGTAGTGATTTCGCTGTCGATCGTGGCTGTCCGGAGGGTCCCGGCGGAGGACTCTGCCAGTAGAGACCCGCTCACGGCGTTGCTCCGTCTGATCCCTGAAAAGTCCGGGGCCGGGGTTCGTCGTCCTCGCAGGAAATAATAGAGCGCTCCGGCTCCCATCACCATGAGCAGGAGAAGCATCCCGTTGGACCCTGACCCTCCGGCTGCCTGCTCGCTCTCGCCGATACGTTCACCTGCTTCATTGATGCGCGCGCTGCTGTCGGTCGCCCCGAAGATCATATGGCCCAGCCATGATCCTGCGAGCCCACCGGCGATGCCGGCTAACAGAGGATTTCGTTGCAGCCACGAGGGCTGCGCAGCAGGCGCGGGCTGGGCGGTGGGCGCTGGGTTGCCGGACGCGGTCTGGGATGGCGTTGAAGGCGGCTTGGCCGTGGTCGACTGTTCCATCGGCTTGGCGCCGTTCTGCTGATAGGTGCGTGATCCACGGCTCCCCATGCTTCCTGACGAACCACTGCTCCGTGAACCGCTGGAATAGCCCCCGCCCGATCCGCCTCTCGCCTTCGCAAAGGAGACGGTCGGAACCCCGATAAGAGACAACGCGATGCATGCGGCCATGACCTTGGTTGTATTCAAGACAGGTATCCTTTCTATCAATGTCGTGGAACAATCAAACAACGATTCCCATCCTAGCAGCAATCCCCTCAAGAAATCCTAAGATTCGTTCTGTGGGAGAGCATGGATCGCATGGCGGGCCGGCTTCCTTGTAAGATACCCTTGGGAATGCATGAGCGCCTCTCGCCTCTTGAACCGGTCGGACATCCTGTTGAAAGGAGTCGTCGTGAAACAGGGCTATCGTTTGATGGTGGTGGACAAAGACGGTGTGCTGGTCTCTGAATTCCAGCTGCGGGAAAGCGACTTGGCCGACCCGGCGGCATTCGTGGCAGCGCTCAAGGAATCGATCGAACAGGTTGAAGAGGAGGAACCCTGAAGTCGAAGCGGTGATCGACCAGCATGCAGTCCGTCCCTCCATTGACAGACTTCTTTCAAAAGCATACCGTGCCGCCATCTTTTGAGTACGAATAGGCCGGTCCGGCAGGCATAGCGAGACAATCCAGAATTGATCCTTCTTAGGTCTAGCATGGCAGTTCCCGCGCGGCTGTTGCTGCCCACAACCAAGGAGACCTCCATGGCGAAGACCCCTGCTTCATCGACCGGCAAAGCGAAGGCGATGTCCTTGCACATCGGCCTGAATGCGGTAAGTCCTGCCGCCTACGGTGGCTGGAGCGGTGAACTCGCGGCTTGCGAGTTCGATGCGAAAGACATGGCGGCGATCGCCAAATCGCGCGGCATGAAGTCCACCCTCCTGCTGACCAAGAAGGGTACCCGCGCCGCCGTGCTGGCCACGATGCGAAAAGCCGCCGGACAATTGAAGAGCGGGGACTTCTTCTTCCTGACCTATTCGGGCCACGGAGGCCAGGTGCCCGACGTGACGGGAGAGGAAGCGGACAAGAAGGACGAGACCTGGTGCCTGTACGACGGCCAGCTCATCGACGATGAATTGTATTTCGAATTAGGGTCCTTCGCGGCAGGCGTGCGGATACTCGTCCTGTCGGACAGTTGCCATAGCGGCACCGTCACCCGCGCGGCGACACCCCAGCCCGACGGCACCATGTCGGCAGGGCGTTCCAAGATGATGCCACTTGCCGTCGGCCTCCGTACCTACCGCGAACACCAGGCCTTTTACGACCAGCTGCAACGAGACGTGGACAAGGCTGCCGATAGGACTTCCGCCACGGACCCGGACAGCATGCTGGCCCAACTGGCCGTGAGCCCTCGACTGACCGCGATCGTCACGCAGTTCAAACCTGCAGTCATTCTCATCTCGGGCTGCCAGGACAACCAGACCTCCCTCGACGGCGATTACAACGGCGCATTCACCGAGCAGTTGCTGAAGGTCTGGAACCAAGGCGCCTACCGTGGGAATTATGCCCGCTTCCATGCCGCCATCAAGGCAGGCCTGCCGGCCAGCCAGTCACCCAATCTGTTTACGCTCGGGACAGCGGCGCGCTTTATGCGCCAACAGCCCATCACGGTTTGACAGGCGCAGAGCCGCCTGAGGTTTCACCGGCGCTGAGCCTCAGGGCGCCGCAAGTCAAGTAAAGTCACTGTGGGTGATGATGCCGTGGAACAGTTCTTCATTTGCCCTTCCTGCGCTGCTGAAATTTCGATGGTCCTCGACCTCTCTGTCAAGCGTCACACCTACATCGAAGACTGTGAAGTCTGCTGCAGCCCCCTTGAGATCAGCTATGTGGTCGAAGATGAAACCTTGGCGCAGTTCGAAGCCAAGAGCCTCGATTGAATGTGCGGTTCGACTCTCGGCTACGAAACTTTTAGCCGGCTTGGCGCTGTCGGTATGTCTGCCGGCGATGGCGGCCACCCTTGAGGAGGCCGAGATAAGCGGCGCATGGACAGGAATGCTGACGGGAGCCGACGGCAGTCAAGCCGAGGTCCAGATCGATTTCAGCCCCCAAGGCTTTCCTCTTTACTCCTATACCACTAACAAAGGAGTGGAGCGGCAGGTCAAATTGTCACACGTCGGACAGATACTGGAATATGTGCCTCCGGGAGGCGGCGTGCAACGGATGGTCGTGAAGAGCTTGGAGAAGGGACAAGGCAGACTCTCGGTTGGCATTGCCGGCTCGTTCGAACGGGCCAGCCAGGGCTACATGGATCAGCGGCAGGAAGTCGCGCTGTTTGAATATCAGCTTACGGCGAACGGTTTGAACATGAGGGTGACTACGAGATCGGCTTCCCACTTCGGCGATAAGGAAATGATCGTGGGTGGCGATCCTGACTCCGCCGTTGCCGAGGGACTCTTGCAGAAACTGCGTTGAGTCCCTTCTGCCTCACGAAGCAAGCGGCGGCAACATGCCGGGATCGCAGCCATCACCATGCGTGCCGCGGAATCTGTAGCGGATGGCCTCAGCTTCCGGGTGACGCAGGTGATGGATGCGGTGATGCCTCGACCGATAGGGTCGAAGAACCAGACGGGTTAGCGGCCCTTCTTGGCGCTCTTCGCGGCTCGCTTTTCCTTGAGCGTCTTGGTGGGTTTCTTTTTGTCCGTTTTTTTCTGTTGCATGCCCTTCGCCATACCCTGCCTCCTGTGATGGTTGAAAGAATACTATGGTATCCACAAAGCTGCTCTTCGTTCATACACTCAATCGGCGACAAATGGAATAGATCGCGCGATTTCCGATCTCATGCCGGATGATCGGAATGGCCCTCGACGCATTGTGACAGCCGATGCTCGAGCCGCTCTTGGTTGATTTGCTTGTGGCACGCGCCTGCTCTCCTGTGCCATATACTGTCCATGGCGCTCCCACACGATCTTTCCTTCAGCGACTCGCTCACGCGTGCCCGGCGCACGGCCTTTTACGAGACACACAAGGCCCTCGCGGTAGCGATGATCCTCATCGTGTTCCTGCTGCCCTTCGTCGGGATCTTCGTAAGCGGCCTGTTCGGGGCGGTACTGTGCGTCATCATTTCCGTCCTGTGCTACTATCTCACGCCCTATGTGGTGATCAAATTAAGCGGCGACAGGGGTCGATAATCCGAAAGCATAGCCGGAGACAATGATACGAGTCCCGGTGGCTGCTGCAGAAACTTCTTCTTTTCTATCCCGACAATGCAACCAGCCCTACAATGCCTCCTGAAGGTCACAAACTGCACAGCAGGAGGTGCCGGCAATGTTCCGGTTTGCGCGAATGTCCAACGCAAAAAGGCGTCGTTCTCCGTTTGAAAGCGCTTCTTCCCGCCTGCCCGGCCAGTCGGTGGAGGAACGCATTCGCTTGCTTCGGTCGAAGTGGGAAGATTCTCTCGCCCTCCCATTATGCCTTGCGGCCCTTGCGCTGTATGAATGGTGGAGATGGTTGTTCTCGATCCCGTCGAACCCGCCTCTTCTCACCATCGTGGCGGCGCTGGGGCTTCTTGTTGCGTGGCGACGGCGTAAGTCCTACAAACTGGAATTGAACCGTCTAGGGCTCGCTCGAGAGGATGAATGCAGGATGGGAGAGTTGCTTGAGCTGCTGGAACTGCTGCGTGAACGGGGCTATCGGAAGCTTCGTGGCCTGGTTGCAGGAGTCTCGGTACGAACCTTGTCTTGGGTTCGCCCTGCCCTCATACTGATGAATCGACGCGCGCAATAGGCCGCGCTCCGTACCAATGCAACCTCTACTCTGACCATCATGCCATAGGGATTGGGAACGAGCACCCATCAGGCAAACCGCTGATCCAGTGAGGCCAAGCATGGTGCCGGCCGATCATCCATCCTGATCGATTCGGCTGCGAATGCCTCAATACTCTGCTGCCGATATTCGATCGCTAATATAACCAGCGCAGCATCAACGGCCCCATGGCTCTCCTTCGCGTTTTACGAGGCGCGATGGGTGAAGCGTCTGCGCCATACGTTTCACTTCTCTTCCCGGCAGGCTTGTCGCCCGCTACTTCCCTTGCCTTTTCACATCGACCCGAAGGTGGCCCCATTGATCTCCACTCGTGCCCAACCCTCTTACCCACCCAGCCCCCCGGCACGTAGAGACGTGCCATTCACCCAAGCGAGGGCCTTCTAGACCGCGTTGCCTGAGCACAGGAGATCCATGGGCTCCCTTCTCACTTCCCCTTGCTTGACAGTCCCGAAGCCCATCCACGACAATGCCGCCATGGCAGAACGCATCGTGATTGAACGGCTGGAATTTTACGGTCGTTGCGGAGTCACAGAGCAAGAACGACGGAAACCGCAACTGATCGCCCTGGACCTGGAGTTGGAGGCTCAGGTCGAATCTGCCGCCATCTCTGATCGCCTCGCCGAAACCATTGACTATGCCCAGGTGGCGGAACGCCTTCTGTCCATTGGAACGTCGCTTCATTGCCGGCTGCTGGAAGTTCTCGCGGAACAGCTCATCGGCATGTTGTTCACCGAATTCCCCGTCGACCGAGTTCGCATCTGGATTCGCAAACTCCATGCTCCGATCGCCATGGTGGCTGCATCGGTCGGCGTCCGGTTTGAACGCACCCGCGCGGCCCACCAGGCGCTGAACGCAGAGCCTCGTCCCGCGCCGTTTCTCCTGCACCAACTCGGGCGGTTGCCCAAGGGCAGGGTCCTCGATGTGGCTGCCGGCCGGGGGCGCCATGCTCTCCATCTGCTGTCCCAAGGCATGCAGGTCGAGGCCATCGATCGAGACCAGGAGGCGCTGGCTGCAATGGATGCCGTTGCAAAATCCAGGCATCTCTCCGGGCTCACCACGCGGGTGGTCGATTTGGAAGAGAACCAGGACCGGCCGGCCAGCTTAGGATATGAACGCTATGATGCAATCATCGTATTGTTCTATTTGCATCGTCCATTATTCCCCGCGCTGATGGACGCACTGAAGCCGAACGGGGTGCTGCTGTATGAAACCTTTACCATCGAGAACCATTTTCGACGGCAGCATCCGCGCCGATGGGAATTCTGCCTGGCGCAGAATGAACTGCTCCGTCTGACCTCTCCCCTGCTGGTGCTCCATTACGATGAGGGAGAACATGACGGAGGCCATGGCAGCGAATCATCCTATACCGCGCGGCTGGTCGCGCAGAAAGCGGGGCCTGAAGCAGCACCATGAGTCGCATCGATCTTCATCTCCATACCACCCACTCGGACGGCAGCTTTTCAACTCGTGACGTCATGGGTTTCGCGAAGCAAGCCGGCCTCACGGCCCTGGCGATCACCGATCACGACATTGTAGAAGGCATTCCGGAAGCTACTGCGATCGGGACGGAACTCGGCATCGAAGTCATCCCCGGCGTTGAAATCAGTTCACGACTTGGCGAAAGCGAGCTCCATATCCTCGGTTATTTCTTACAGTGGACCGATCCGGTTTTGGCTCAACGCCTGGTCACCTTGCGGGACAGCCGCCATAGCCGGAATCCCAAAATCGTTCAACGCCTCAATGAGCTGGGCATCGACATGACCTATGACGAGGTGCGGGCATTGGCCGGTACGGAATCCGTCGGCCGTCCCCACATCGCTCGACTGCTGATGGAAAAGCACGTCGTCACGTCGGCCAAGGAAGCCTTCGATCGATACCTGGCGAACGGCCGGCCTGCCTTCGTCGATCGGGAATTGCCGCAACCGGCCGAGGCTGTGCGGTGGATACGCGAAGCCGGAGGCGTGCCGGTCCTCGCCCATCCGACCTGGGTGAGAACGTCGGCGGAGGGCTTGCGTCTCCTGCTTCGGGAGTTGAAAGAAGCCGGGTTGGGAGGTATCGAAGTTCATTACAGCACGCACAGTCCAAGCCAAACCGCGGAATACCTCGACCTCGCCAGACAATTGGACCTTCTCGTGACCGGCGGCAGCGATTTTCACGGCCTGACCAAACCCGACATTGAAGTGGGCATTGGACGGGGCCAATTGAAGGTATCCGACAGACTGCTCGATCCGCTCAGAAAAGCCGCCGTCGCCTGACGGGACCACCGAATCCTTCGTCGCCCTCGACCTCTACATACGGCTCTTCGGTTGCGTACCATTGACGCTGCGCCATTCTCTCGTTTCGTTGACAGCTCTTTGCCTTCCGTTACACTGAGTCACAACCGCGCAAGAATCCATTACATGACAACATCCTGGGGCTGGATCGGCCCTTATCTGATCGTCATCATCCTGGCCATCCTGGTGGGACCGTTCGCGGCGACTCTTCCCCTGCTCGCGCATACCTTCGTCCGGCCGTTGGGCATGACTGCCGCCCAAGCAGTTCGATTGGTCGCGGACGGCATTTGCATGGTGATGTTCTGGTTCGCCGCCGGGCGGGCGAAACAGGGGTTACGCGATAGTGGGACAGGACAAACTTTCCTCCGCTCCATCCTCTCGCCCTCCGCATTGTTGCTGATCGTTCTCGTGGCCTTTCGTGCCTATGAAGCGCACGTCGTTCCCCTGCTGGGCCCTCCCAAGCAACCGTTCTACGACTGGCTGTTCACCGGCAGCCTGATCGGCTCGGCCATTTGGTTGGCATTGGCATGGATCAGCCATGCCGATGCATCGGCACAGGCGACTACAAGACGGCCATCCCGCGGCTCGGTCGAAAGACGAGACAAGCGAGGACCGGCTTCGGCAGCCGGCACGTCCGGCAGCTCCTGCCGCATTTCCTCCGCCCCTGCCCGTCCATCCGGCGCTCCCATCGTTCGCAACGGCCATGGCCTGCCGGCTGCACTGGGACGATATCAAATCGTCAAGGAACTCGGACGAGGAGCCATGGGCATCGTGTACCTTGGCAAGGACCCGACGATTCAACGCCATGTCGCCATCAAGACGATGCGGCTCGACGAAATCAACCACGAAGAAGAATTGAAACAATTTCGGGACCGGTTTTTTCGCGAAGCGGAATCGACCGGGCGTCTGTCTCATCCCAACATCGTGACGGTCTACGACGCGGGCGAGCAGGACGGGCTGGCCTACATCGCCATGGAATATCTTGAAGGCGCGATGCTCAGCAATTATTGCCACAAAACCACGCTCCTGCCCGCCAAGCAGACCCTGCAGATCGTGGCAACTGTCGCCGATGCCCTCGACTATGCCCACAGTCAGGGTGTCGTCCATCGCGATGTGAAGCCCCCCAACATCATGATTTTGAAGCAACGCCTGGTAAAGGTCATGGATTTCGGCATTGCCAAGATGCCCAGCGCCTCGAAGACACAAGCCAGCATGATACTCGGAACCCCGCGGTACATGTCCCCAGAACAGGCCGCTGGAAAGGACGTGGACGGCCGATCCGATGTGTTTTCCCTCGGGATCGTGCTCTTCGAACTTCTGAGCGGCGCGAAACCATTCGATGCCGAAAACATGCCGGCACTCGTCATGCGCATCGCGAAAAGCCCTCATCCCCCGCTGCTCAAGTACCGTCGCGATCTCCCGACCCGGGTGCAATCGATTCTGGATCGAGCCCTGCAGAAGGAAATTCCGAACCGATACCGTCACGCCGGCGACATGGCGGAAGACCTCCGCGACATTTTTCAGGTGATGCCGAGATAGGACCGGCCATGCATGCCTGGCGCGTCATACACGGGGCCGCATCGGATGTCGGCCTCGCACGCCACCACAATGAAGATCGTTTCTATGCCGATCCATCTACCGGGCTGTTCATCGTGTGCGATGGGATGGGCGGACATCGAGCGGGCGAAGTCGCCAGTACCAGCGCCATCGAGGTCATCCCCCGTCACCTTGCGGAAGCCGCATCCGATCCTTCCATCCCCATGATCGGTATCTCCCGTCCGGAATTTTCACGCGCGACCAACCGGCTGGCCGGCGCCGTCCGTCTGGCGAATCACCGGATTCATCAAGAGGCAGCCCGCCATGCCGACTACCAGGGAATGGGCACCACGGTTGTCGCCGCCTGGCTCGTCGGAAATGTCCTATCGATCGCGCACGTAGGCGACAGCCGCCTGTACCTGATTCGTGGCAACGTGGTTCGGCCGCTCACAGCCGACCATTCGCTGGTGTATGAGCAGCTGCGTGGCGGACTATTGACCGCGGACGAAGCAGAGCGAGCCTCACACAAGCATGTGCTGACCCGCGCCCTCGGCGCGCAGGCTACGGTTGAGGTCGAGCTGGGGGAGCTCCCCGTTCTCTGCGGGGATATCTTACTGCTCTGCTCCGACGGCCTGACGGCGGGAGTGCGGCCATACGACATTCTGCGAGCCGTTCACGAATCGTCCGACGCGCAAACCGTTTCGAATCGTCTGATCGACCTGTCCAATGCCGCCGGTGGGGCCGACAATGTGACAGTCATCGTGGCGACCGTGACCAAGAGCACAACAGGGATGTGGGACCGGATCCGCGCCAAGCTGTTCGCCACACCTTCAACCGGTTCATACTAGGAGCGACCATGTTTAAGAACCACGTCCAATCTCCCACGCTCCTCGTCAAGGCGCCGCAAGGCGGCACGAAGGAAATAGAAATCTCCCGGATGCCCTTTGCCATCGGCCGCAGGAACGACAATGACCTCTGCCTGGAAGACATCGCCGTATCCGGTCACCATGCGCGCATCGTCAAGGTGCAGGAAGTGCTGTTTCTGGAGGATCTCACGAGCACGAACGGCACCTTCATCAATGAGCAGAAGATCGACCGGCGACAGCTTCAAGATGCCGACAGCATCCGCATCGGCACACACCGTCTGATTTTCCGCGGAAACCAGCCGGCGCAGGCGGAGGCGCCACCGGCATGCCCTATGCCTATCACAGACCACACGATGATCGTCTCGGGATCGCCCGCCGGTGAACGGGCCGCCTTGGACCAGAATGCCGGGCTGATGGAAATTCTCTCTGGAAAAACCGATCGCTCGCAGTATCGCCTGACCAAACATGTGTCGTTGATCGGGGCGCAGGACGATGCGGTCATTACGCTCACCGGCTGGTTTGCGCCGAAGACCGCCGCGGTCATCAGCCGAAGGGGCGATGGGTATGTGATCAGCCCGACGGAGAGCGGGAAACGCATCCTCGTCAACGGCCGGCCGGTTCAGGGAGAACAAGCCCTCCGGCACGCGGACGTGGTGGAGGTGGCCGGCATCACCATGCGGTTCCTGGTGCGCGACCTGAGGAAAAGTCCCCGCGTCGCTTATGCGGGAAATTGAAACGTCTGCGGGTCCGAATGAAGCTTCTGGCCGATCGTCGCGCCCTCGACGAAGCCGAGATGGCCAAACCACCCCGATAACATGCCGCTGATCAGAGAGATGGTGACGAGGGCGCCGAATCACGATACGCCGGCCAGGAAGGTTCTCCGAGGCTAGTTCTCCGGGGCTTCCACGATGTGATTCTCGAAGCGCGTGCATCCCTCGGCGAGCAAGCGATTCGTCAGCATTTCTCCCGGCCACTCGATCGGAAGATCCGCCGTGAACACCCACACATCGGGCGACGTCCATACGGGGCCATGGTCCTCGGGCAATTCCGGATCGAAGAGATCCGTCCAGACCGGCATGTACACCCCGTTCCCGCATTGCGTGTGCAAGTGGGCGATGGTGCGCGCCCTTACCATGGGATCCAGGTCGCGCCACACTGCCGCCGTCTCGTCTGCCAGACGATGAAGCCGCACGGCATTCTGAGCATCGAACAGAGCATAGGATGCATAGACGGGCACTTCCAAGGTATCCGGCGCCAACGCCAGCTCGGCGCATTGTTCGACGAGGCCTTCGAGCAGAGCACGGCGTTCTGGTTCTTCCAACGAATCCGGCAGGCTCGGGTCGGGCATGCCGATGAGTTGGAAGAAGAGAAACGCGGTGTTTTCCACCGGCTGATAGAGACGGGATGCAACGGCCTGCGTGCGCTGCGAGTCTGCGATGCTGGCCAAATGCTCGTTTAATGCTTGCAGCGTCAACCCTTCGAGTGTCGCATCCGTCAAGAGACGGGGCTCGACGCGCACGACCACGCCGGCCGGAATCCGGAGATGTCGGTGGAGCAGATCCGCCGTCGCCACGGGATCGATCTTCAAACCCAGCGGCTGCCCCAGATTGGCTTGAAGCGGCAACTCTAATGCCGCCATCAAGGCATAGGCCCCCTTTTCATCGTCGGGCCCGTCCATGATGACGGCGCAAGAGGCTTCCGCCACCAAATCGAACATCCATTCCGCCATTTCCTCATCGAGCGCCGCCAGTACCGTCAGCAAATCCTGCTCGCGGCCCTGTTCGATGAAGGCTTGCAAGGTATCGATGGCGGCATCGGTATCGCCGTGGTCATGGCGGCGGGCATTGATCAAATGGATCAAATCACGCGTCAGCGGATCCGGTCTCGACCAACTCAACATGGCAGACCTCCCATGTCGATGTACATTCGTTCTGAAAGGTATCCGTTCATCCTGTAGTCCATGTTGCCAAACTTTCCAAAACGTGGCAAGCGCGAATGCCGTCTCCGTTGTCGTCATCGGCATGCGATGCGTGACAGCCTCATCACATCACAGACGGCGCATCATTCGCCGATGACCTTGACCAGTACGCGCTTTCGCCGCCGCCCGTCAAACTCGCCATAAAAAATTTGCTCCCAGGGACCGAAGTCCAGTTTCCCCCCGGTGACCGCGACCACCACCTCTCGTCCCATGAGCTGCCGCTTGATGTGGGCATCACCGTTATCTTCGCCGGTCTCATTGTGGCGATAGGTCGCGTCCTGCGGAACGAGCCGCTCAAGAACGGTTTCGTAATCGTGCAGCAATCCCGACTCATCGTCGTTGATATAGACGCTGGCGGTAATATGCATCGCATTCACCAACACCATCCCTTCACGGACTCCGCTTTTGCGGACCGCGGCTTCGACCTGCCCGGTAATATTGAGATAGGCGCGCCTGGTTTTGGTTTCGAACCAGAGCTCCTCGCGATACGACTTCATGTGACTCCGCGCACAGGTGGTGATGCGATTCTGCAACGGGGATGTTCGAACTTGCAAGCCCTGGAACACAACTTGAGAACCGAGCGCCGGTCATATCTGATCTCATTCCACATTCCGTCATGGACGACTGACGCCTTCGGTTTCATTTCTCGAGCGGATGAAAACAGATCGTCGGAAGCTTGGATCGACCTGTCGCTTTCTGGATCAAAATTGACAGGCTGCAGAGGCAGTGGTAAGTACCTAGGGAGAGAACAGCCGTGCCATGGTTTCGATGAGGAGGTCCTCCGATGTTTGCTTTAACGGGCGTTCCTGCGATAAGCAGTGAGTGGACGAACCGGCAGCTCCTGTTCGCACGTCAGCCCGAACAAGACCTGGAGTTTAACGAAGAAGAGTTCGACGAAGCGCCGCCGCCCGCCGCGCCACCGATGGGAGAACCCAAGCAGCCGAGAAAACGACCATTCTTTTGGATACTCTTACTGCTTTTCGCGGGAGGAATCGGCTATGTAGCCATGGATCCGGACGGAGCGATGCGATTCATTGAGCCCTATCTCGACGGCGGCACGGAGCCGACCCAGCCTGTTACCCGGGCGCCCACAAACGGGATAGAGGCTCCGACCTCTGTCCCGCCTGAACGAGTCGAGTCCGTATCCCCGCCTCCATCAAGCGCGCCGACTGATTTTCCAGTCACAGCGCCCCCTGCCGCGCCGGCGCCGAAGTCGTTTCCTCCTGTGGCCAGTGTCGCCGATCCTCTCTTTTCTGAGGGCCAACGGGTGACGGTCATTGCGGATCCGAATCGGCCTCAATCCTCCGTGCCGCTGTTTGTCGATTCCGCGGGGACCAGGACCAGCGCAACCGTGCGAGCCACCGCCCCCCTCACGATATTGGATGGCGACTACCAGAAAAACGGCTGGATCTATGCCGTGCGAACCGAGGACGGCCGAAAAGGGTGGATTCCGGAACGAAGCCTGAGACTCAAGCGCTAGGAAAACCCTCTATCTCATTTCTGCAGGCGACGGCTCATTTCTGCGTGAAATGGGCCGTCGCCTTTTTTTCATCGATGCTCCCTTGCTATAATGCCGCGCCCGAAGGAACGACAAATCGGTATCCCATCATCTGCGCATAGATCAGCGAGCGACAACCATGAGCGAGTTACGCGCGATCATTTTTGACTTTGACGGGATCATTGCAGACACCGAACCCATGCACTTCGCCGCTCTGAGACAGGTCCTGGCCGGTATCGACATCGAGCTTTCAGAGGCGGACTACTATGCCAATTACCTTGGCTTCGACGATCGTGGCTGCTTCACGACGGCGTTACGGGTTCATGATCGTCCGACTTCTCCTAACCTGCTCGCTGAGTTGATGGACCGCAAAGCTCACGCGTACCTGTCTGCCGTCAAACAGCATCTGGCGATTTTTCCCGGCGTCCAAGAATTCGTCCGCGAGGCCGCCGACCGGTTTCCGCTCGCTATCGCTTCCGGAGCCTTGCGGAACGAAATCGAATTGATTCTGGAAGAAGCGGGGCTTCTCAAAGCATTTCAGCACATTACGAGCGCAGAAGATGTCATCCGCGGGAAACCGGCGCCCGATCCCTTTCTCCATGCCATGGCCGGCTTGAACCGGCAGCCGGACCGACAGAGTCTGAGACCCGGCGATTGTCTGGTCATTGAGGATTCCTTGCCCGGCATCAGAGCGGCGCGCGCGGCCGGGATGAAAGTCCTTGCCGTCGCCAATACCCATGAGGCGCAGGACCTGGGGGAGGCCGACGCCGTGACCCATTCGCTGGCTGAAGCCAGCCTCTCTGATATGCAGACCCGCCTGTGGGACAAGGCGCGAGGACTCGCATGAGGATTTGTTCACTGGTACCTGGAGCAACGGAAGTCGTCGCGGCGCTGGGACTTCAGCAAAACCTCGTCGGCATCAGCCATGAATGCGATTACCCCCCGAGCCTTGCTCAAGTACCAGTAATGGTGCGACCGAAGATCGAAAGCCATCGACTTTCGAGTGCCCAGATCGACGAACAAGTGGGCTCGTTGCTGTCAGACGGCGCAGGCCTGTATGAATTGGACGAGCCTGGGCTCCTTGCGGCGCGGCCGGACTTGATCATCGCGCAGGACCTGTGCGACGTGTGCGCGATCACTCCATCGCAATTGGATCATGCCCTCCGTGTCCTGTCGCCGACGCCGCGCTTGATTGCCCTCAATCCCCGGCGACTCGAAGACATACTGCTGGACATCGTGACGCTGGGACAAGCGCTGCAACAGGAGCAGGCGGGGAAACGATTCGCGATCGGCCTCCGCAGTCGGCTCGATGCCGTACGCAGGAGAGTCTCTTCCGAGACCACACGCCCAAGGGTCGCCTGCCTGGAGTGGTTCGCTCCTTTGTATACCGCAGGCCATTGGATCCCTGACATGGTGGAAGCGGCGGGAGGAATCGATGTCTTGGGGAGGTCCGGCATGGCTTCTCAAAAGGTGAATTGGGATCAGTTATCCGCCTCAGCACCGGACGTGATCGTCCTCATGCCCTGCGGGTTCACCGTTCAGCGTACAAAAGAAGAACTCTCCACGCTCATAGAACATCCCAAGTGGAGGGCGCTTCCCGCCGTCCAGAGGGGAGAGGTCTATCTGGTCGAAGCTCTGTCGTACTTCAGCCGCCCTGGGCCGCGTCTGATCGACGGTACGGAACAGTTGGCCGCCATCTGTCATCCCGCCCGCTATGACTATCACCTTCCGGGGTCCGCCGAACGACTCGATACACGGGCGGCACGGCTGCAATGATGACCGCAGCTGAAGCTCAAGCCTACTGTACGGCCCTCACGAAAAAGAGCGGAAGCAACTTTTACTATTCATTTCTGTTTTTGCCCAAGGCACGCCGTGACGCCATGTACACGGTCTATGCCTTCTGCAAGGAAGTGGACAATGCCGTCGATGAGCCGCCCGCTGGAAGCCATCCGCAAGAGGAGCTTGCACGCTGGCGACGAGAATTGACGGCCGCCTACGAGAACAACCCGACAGTCCCGGTGACCATCAGCCTTGCCCGGCATGTCCGGGAGCTGTCGATTCCGCAGGCATACTTCGAGGAACTCATCAAAGGGGTCGAAATGGATCTTGGCACGACGCGTTATGCCACCTTCGAGCAACTCTCGCTCTATTGTTATCGAGTGGCCTCGGTCGTGGGCTTGATCTGCCTGCACATCTTCGGAACCACGTCCCCTCGCGCCCAGGACTATGCCGTCAATCTCGGCATGGCCTTTCAATTGACGAATATACTTCGCGACCTGGGCAACGATGCCGAAGCCGGCCGCATCTATGTGCCACAAGAAGATTTCGCACGCTTCAAGTCCCGGGAAGAAGATCTCCTGCACCGGCGCTATTCTCCGCAATTTACCGACCTCATGCAGTTTGAAGTCGGCCGTGCGCAGGACTTTTACGCCAAAGCCGTGCGAGCGCTCGAATCGTTGCCGGCCTCCGAACGCCGGGCTCTCACGGTTGCGGAAATCATGCGAGGCGTCTACAGCCGCATTCTGCACCGTATCGAGGATTCGGGGTATCGCGTGCTGGGCGACCGAATCACTCTGTCGCCCAGCCATCGGTTGGCCGTGGCAGCCGGCGTATGGCTGCAGTCCAGACTACCTTTCTCGACTTCATGAGCGGCACGGTGCTCATCCTCGGCGGAGGAATCGCCGGCCTCACGGCGGCGCTTCAGCTGAGCGCCAGGGGTCATGCCGTCACGGTCATCGAGCAGGCCCCCCGGTTAGGAGGACGCCTGCAGCATGCGCCTCCTCCTCTTCTGCTGGAGGCCCATACCGCCACCTGGTCTTTGCTCGACCGCCTCGGCAAGGAGACCTTGACCCGGAAGCTTCGACATACCCCCCTTGAGTTCCTGCAATCAACCGGCGCCCGTATTCAATTCCTGCATCTTCCCTTGCCCTCCCCGCTGAATGCGCTGCTCGGAACGACGTTATTTCAAGGTCTGTCCATGCGGGACCGCTGGCATCTCCTTTCGTTTCTCGAACGCACATGGGAGCAAGATCCTCCGCTGCCGACCGATCTCGACGGCCGGGCTGCGGACGAATGGCTCGCGGGCATCGGCCAGTCGGAGAATGCCAGGCGAGGCGTCTGGGACAGTCTCGCCCGTTTATTGCTGGGCGCAGCGCTCCCACATGTATCGGCTGGGCTGTTCATGCGAACCCTGCGGCGCTGTTTTTTGACCGGCGCCAGGGCGACGAAACTGATCATCCCTCCCTACGGGTTCGACTCGTTTCTTCTCGCGCCGCTCATGGCTCAACTCGATAGGACCGGCGTGAAGTGTCACCTGAGCAAGACCGCAACCCAAATACACTTTGACCGGGACCGCGTCGCACGAGTCGAACTGGAAGACCGTACCACGCTTACCGCTGATTGGTACATCGCCGCGCTTCCACGCCATCGGCTGACGACTCTTCTGCCGGAACGGATCATGACTCACTATGCCTATTTCCAGCAACTCAGCCGCCTAAGCGAAACACCTCTCATGGTGGTACGGCTGCACCTCGATCATCCGGTTGAACAGAGTCAGCTGGTCCTCCTCGAACGTCACACTTTCCATTGGTTCATCCGTCATCCAGACCAGGAACTGCATGAACAGGCAGCCGTGGTCTGGGCCATGGCTGTGGGAGAGCCCGATTCGCTGTCGCAGCCGGATGAAGAAGTCATTCGGCTTGCCCTGAAAGACATGGCGGCAGTTTTTCCGACGGCTTCGTCTCCGCGCCTGATCCAGACAGAGATTTTTCGAGCGCCTCAGGCAGTTTTGATCTCCAAACCAGGGACCCAGCAATGCCGACCTCTGCCGAACAGCCCCTTTGTCAATTTGCTCCTCGCCGGCGATTGGACCGACACCGGCTGGCCCGCAAATCTTGAATCCGCTATCCTCAGCGGTCAACGATGCGCCGATGCGATCCCCGCATAGCAAGCCGCGTAACGCTGTTCGATGCCCGTGCGAATTCGACCCCTTGAACAGCCGGGGTGCCGAAATTATTCCTCTGGGCCTTCACAGCGCGATCTCTTCGCTCGTCCATCACCGGCGCGCCGACAGGACATTGACAAGGTTCAGGCCCACGACTAAGATTCTCCGCAGCATTCGAATGGTATGCCATGTCTCAGCTCTCGACCACGCTCAAAGAACTCGCCGAGTCGCTCCATAATTGCCAGCGCTGCCCGCTCGCCAAACTGGGGCGCAGCCAGGTAGTTTTCGGCGTGGGAAACCCGCGCGCATCAGTGATGTTCGTGGGAGAAGCGCCGGGATTTTACGAAGACCAGAAGGGAGAACCATTCGTCGGCGCAGCGGGACAATTGCTCAACGACCTGTTGCAGTCGGCCGGGCTGTCCCGCACGGATATCTACATTGCCAACGTCATCAAATGCCGCCCACCGAATAATCGCGATCCCGAACCGCAGGAAGTCGATACTTGCAAACCTTTTCTCCTGCAACAGATCGCCATGATCCGACCGACACTGGTATGTTCATTAGGAAACTGGGCCACGCAGACTCTGTTGGAACGCAAGGTGGGAATTACCAGGGTTCGCGGGCAGGCGTTTCATCTGAAGGAGTTCGTCCTCTTCCCTCTTCTTCATCCGGCCGCGGCGTTGCATCAAAGAACCATGCTGCAGCCCTTGCGGGAAGATTTCCAGAAGTTGAAGGAGTTTTTAGACCGGCAAAGTCAGCACAGCGAGAAAATCGCAAGGGAGGCCGGCGCCTCGTCCGCCACGAGCCATGCCTTGCAGATCAGTCCATCCGCGTCTACCGAACAACAGCAGATGGACTTGTTTGGATCGTAGTTGAGGCGACGGACAAACTGGGCGCCAGACTTGCGGGAATGTCTGGCTCACAGAGTTCAGGTACGTGCGGGATTGTTTTCCGCGTCGGCCGACAAAGGAGTTTCGTCCGCCGTCTCAGGCTCCTCCGATTCCTCTTCCTCTGGGGCCTCGAACCAGGCGACCAACATCTCCTCCCACCAAGCCTCATCGATCTCAGACCCTGGATCGACGGCGAGAAACGCGACATCATCGGCTGTGATACCTTCTCCAACGAGGTGTGGCTGAAATTTGACGCGATCGATCACTTCCTTCGTGGCATACCCACCCAGGATCCACGAATCCGGGTCTGCGCGTCTGGATTTGTACGCTTTGAGCTCCTGTTTTAGGTACATGAATATCTGCTGCTGACGTTCATCACCCACCCCGCCCTGTGGAAGGCTGAGCGTCTTCTCAATCCTCTTTCTCCAATGGCGATCGTTATACCGTGAGGTAATTAACTGAAGCATCGTCTTCCCGAATTCTGCATCAAGTGCCATGGTTCCCTCGACGGTGTAAAATCCCTCGTATCCCGAGTTGCTGCTTCGAGCCGTTTCACCCTGTGCAAGACGGCATATAAACAATACCGAGCCTGTTAGGCGAGATGTTCTTTCAAGAATGCCAGGGTGCGAGTCCAGGCATCCTTCGCCGCGGCAGGCTGATACACATCTTCTCTCGTATCGTTGAAAAAGGCATGGGTCGCACCGGGATAAGTTTTGACTTCACCGATCTTCTTGTACTTCTTGAGCGCCGCCTCCAGCCGATGGACGTCGCTTTTGGTGATCCACCCGTCCTCTTCTCCATAAATATATAGAACGGGACAACTCAAATTCTGCAACGGTGTATCCGGATTGGGCACTTGTCCATAAAATGGCACCGCCGCCTTAATGTCGCCGGTGAGACAAGGCAGCATCAGCGCATAGAACCCGCCCATGCAAAATCCCGCCACGGCGACCCGCGCCGCGTCGGCGTCGGGAAGGGTCTGGAGATAGAGCAGCGTCGACCGTAAATCTTTGAGCCCGTCCTCCTGGCTCAGTCGATTCATCAAGGCCCCGGCTTCATTGGAATCAACAGTCACCGCGTGATCAAGCCGAGAATAGAGGTCCGGCGCTATGGCGAAGTATCCCTCCCTGGCGAATCGTCTCGCAACATCCTTGATATGCTCGACCAAGCCCCACCACTCCTGCACGATGATGACGGCCGGCCGCTTCTCCGTGGTGACGGGCGCGGAAATGTAGGCGGTCAGCGTCACTCCGTCGCCGGAAAATTGAACCGTCGTATCATGAATATCCACCATGGTGCACCTCTAGGGCGTCGCTCATCCCAACATGCGATCACTGAATCAGCGGGGCGAACGTGAGACTCAATGATTCATTGACAAAATGACTCACTGGTAAATGCAGACTACTGTCCCGCAATGGTCATCTCGGCGAGTTTCACGGTTGGACAGGCGACGCGTCCACGAAACACCAAATCGGTGCCGATTGTCTCAATATTCGCATACATTTGCTTGAGATTACCGGCAATCGTGATCTCTTCCACAGGGTAAGCCAGTTCTCCGTTTTCGATCCAAAACCCGCTCGCTCCACGAGAATAGTCCCCCGTGACCATATTGATCCCGAACCCGATGAGATCCGTCACGTACAAGCCCCGCTTCACCGAGGCGATGATATCTCCGGGACTTGTGACTCCCGGCTCCATGTAAAAATTCGTTGGCCCGGCCGATGGACTTTCTCCGATGCTGCGGGCAGCATTCCCGGTGGATGGCAACCCCAATTTTTTCCCCGAATAGGTGTCCAGTAGATAACTGACCAATCGACCGCGTTCGACCACTGCTTGCTTTCTCGTCGGCAACCCCTCCCCGTCAAAGGGACGCGTACCCAATCCACCCGGCATCCGGCCATCGTCATAAATGGTCACAAAATCCGGCGCGATCTGCTTACCCAGTTGGCCGATGAGAAAGGAGGCTCCCTTATACAACGCGTAGCCCGAGAGAGCGCTGCAGAGGTGACTGAGCAGACTGCCTGCCACCTCCTGTTCGAATACCACCGGAACGCAGCAGGTGGATACTTTGCGAGCACCCAGTTTTCGCACCGTCCGCTTCGTCGCTTCCTGTCCGATCGCTTCCGGGCTCTCCAATTTCGAAAATGACCGATCGACACCATACCAGGAATCCCGCTGCATCCCGGAGGGGTCAGAAGCAATCGGGGAAACGGAGAGGGAAAAGCTGCTGTTGGCATACTGACCGAAAAATCCTCGGCTGTTCGCCAGGATGATACGGCCGGACGATGAGTCACATTCGGCTCCTTCGGAATTCGTGACACGCGGATCGGCGGCAAATGCCGCGCGCTCGGCGCGGAGGGCGAGATCGATCTGTTGATCCGTCTGAAGCTTCGTGGCGTCGTGAATGCTCAAATCTGGGCATTCGGTGGCGTACTGATCCTGCTCAGGCAGCCCCGATACGGGATCTTCGATGACGGCCTTAGCTAAAGCACAGGTTTCCCCGACGAATCGCTCCAGAGAATCCAGTGAAAAATCGGACGTCGAGGCGCTTGCCGACCGCTGTCCGAAGAAGACGCGCAAACCCAGCCGTTTCTCACGCGCCTTCGTCAAACGGTCGACGGCTCCCATTCTGACTTGAACCGACAAAGTTTCCCCGTCCGCCACCATCACATCCGCCGCCGTGGCTCCATGCTTCTCCGCTCGTGCGAGAAGATCCCGCGCGACGTTCGTATAGTCCTGTTCGCCTATTGTGCGTACCATGGCTATGCTTTCGTCCCACCGACGGTAATTTCATCGATTCGAATCGTCGGCAGACCGACGCCCACCGGCACCGACTGTCCTTCTTTTCCACAGGTTCCGATGCCTTCGTCGAGCTTCAAGTCATGCCCTACCATGGATACCTTCGTCAAAATTTCAGGTCCATTGCCGATCAATGTCGCCCCCTTGACCGGCTTCGTGATCCGTCCATCTTCAATGAGGTAGGCCTCGCTCGCGGAAAAGACAAACTTGCCGTTGGTGATATCCACTTGCCCGCCGCCGAACGACACGGCATACAGCCCCTTCTTCACGGATTTGATGATGTCCTGTGGATCGGATTCGCCGGCCAGCATGAACGTATTGGTCATTCGAGGTAACACCACACTTTGATAACTCTCACGCCGTCCATTGCCGGTTACCGGGATGCCCATGAGGCGGGCATTCAGTTTATCGGTGATGTAGCCGCGCAGGATGCCGCGCTCGATCAAAACCGTGCGGCCGGTCGGCGTACCCTCGTCGTCCACATTCAGGGAGCCGCGCCGAAAGGGAAGCGTCCCGTCGTCCACGATCGTGCAGACTTCCGAGGCCACCTTCTTGCCCATGAGATTCGAGAAGGCCGACGTCTTCTTGCGGTTGAAATCCGCCTCCAAACCATGCCCGATCGCCTCATGCAGCAGGATTCCAGGCCAGCCGCCCCCCAGCACGACCGGCATGACGCCCGCCGGGGCATCGACGGCGCTGAGGTTCAGGATCGCTTCTCGCGCCGCCTCCTTCGCAAACTGCAAGTAACGCCCATCTTTTTGAAAATACTCCAGCCCGATGCGGCCGCCGCCGCCGAATGACCCGACCTGCCGATTGCCGTTTTCTTCGGCGATACAGGTCACCTGCAACCGGGACAGAGGTTGAATATCTCCAACCATGAACCCTTCCGATGTCGCCACCAGCATAACTTTGTACTCGGTATTGTAGGCGGCCATCACATTTTTGATCCGCGGATCGTACCGTCTGGCCTCGGCGTCGATGGCATTGAGCAGTCTGACCCGATCGGGAGTGGCCACTTCGATGTCGGTACGATCGTGCGGGTAGAGATTTCGTGCCAAGACCGGGTGATGTGTCACCGAAACTGGCACGGTCTCCTGGCCGGAATCGGCGATATACCGCGCTGTGTCGGCGGCGATGTTCAAGTCTTTCGAGGTTAGTTCATCAGAATAGGCAAACCCTGTCTTTTCGCCGGCGGTCGCCCGCACCCCGACGCCTTGCCCAATGCTTTTCGTCGCGCGCTTGACGATCCCCTCTTCCATGGAGACCGACTCCGACTGGCAATACTCAAAATATAAATCGGCATAATCGACGGTTGACACCTTCACCCGTCCCAACGCCTGTTCGACTTCTCGATCGCTTACTCCAAAGCGCGCCAGCGCGCCGGACACATCCTTAGCCATGGTGGTGCTCCTCTCGTACAGTGCGTGAGTATAACGCACTCTTTTTAGGAGGCGCAATGCAAACACTCTCGAACCATCTGCAAATACAGCGAAATTGGGAAATACTGTTTGACTTTCAACGACCCCATGGCTAGACTCGCCTGACCTTCTCGGAGATCCACGCAAGAAGGAAGAAAAGGTGTACACGCCGTTCCATGAACGAATCTCGATCCCGCGATATCGAGCCCGCCGCTGATTCCGATCTACTCTCCAAACTCGAACCAGACTTGCTTCCGAAACATCTGGCCGTGATTATGGATGGAAACGGTCGATGGGCTGAGTTACGAGGCTTGCCGCGTATTGCCGGTCATCAGGAAGGCATCAAATCTGTCCGGGAACTGATCTCACTTTCGCTCGAACTCGGCATCAAAATTCTGACGATTTATGCGTTTTCCCAGGAAAATTGGAATCGCCCCGCACAAGAGATCACGGCTTTGATGGGTCTGTTGGAACATTACCTCTCGACGGAACGCTCAAGCCTGGTCGAACAGGGTGTGCGATTCCAAACCATCGGCAGGGTATCGTCTCTACCCCCTTCGGCCTTGCGGTGGGTTCGTACGACCGAGCAGGACACTGCTCACCAGAACAAGATGATCCTGAATGTCGCTCTTAGCTATGGCGGGCGGGCGGAATTAGTCGATGCGGCAAAGGACCTCGCACGCGCGGTGAAAGAGGGGCGATTGTCGGTTGACCAAATCGATGAGAATGCGTTGCGACAGGCACTCTATACCCGGAATCTACCGGATCCAGACCTCTTGATCCGCACTAGCGGCGAGACCCGGATCAGCAATTTCTTATTGTGGCAACTGGCCTACACGGAACTGTATTTCACCCCGACCCTTTGGCCGGATTTCCGACGACGCGAAACATTGGTCGCGTTGGTCGAATATCAGCGGCGCGAGCGCCGCTTCGGCCGAGTGTTCAGCAGCGTCTCCTCCTAGCCTCTGCGTGGTGAAACCGGGAGCCTTCCATTGCGAGGAGACGATGCCGAAGCCCCTGGAAGCCGCACGACCACGTTCATCATCGGAAGCCGTTCGTCGTATCCTTGCGGCAGTTGTATTTCTGCCGATTTTTTATGTGTTGGTCCACGATCTCGTGCCGGTAGCCTTCTTCGGTCTTGTGGCAATCGCCGGCATGCTCGCCGTGGGAGAGTTTTACCGGCTCCATCACGGGAAGGAGCGCTGGCCTTGGTGGAGCTGGCTGGGCGTTGTATCCACCGGCTCTTTACTGACCAGCGCGCAGTGGCCCTGGCTGATTGACGACCGTACGATACTGTTCGGAACCGTGGTGCTGGCCCTCTGCATGCCTCTGCTATCGTCAAAGCCCTTGCGCGCAACAGCCACGGACGGCATGGTGCTGGTCACGGGTGTCCTGTATGTCGGATTGACGCTAAGCTATCTCTTGTTGATCCGGGGAATGCCGGACGGGGCGCTGCTTATTTTCTTTGTGGTGCTTGTAAGTTGGTCAGGTGACACCGGCGCGTACGTGGTCGGAAAGGCCATGGGACGGCGTGCACTCGCTCCGATCATCAGCCCTAAAAAGACCTATGAAGGCTTGGCGGGGGGTCTGGTCCTCGCATGCCTCATGGCTCTCGCGGCGCGTGCCTGGTTCCTTCCTGGTTTCTCAGTGGTGGATTGCGTGGCGCTTGGCATCCTGTTGACCACGGCAGGGCTCATGGGCGATCTAGCGGAGTCGGCCGTCAAACGAAGCGCGGGTTTCAAGGATTCCGGCGCGCTGATTCCCGGACATGGAGGCATGCTCGATCGCTTGGATAGCCTCTTGTTCACAAGTCCGGCCTTTTACTACTATGTCACGATCCTTCACAACGGATTATGATGGATAACCGTCCGCCTGCTCAGGAGCGTGCAATGAAGAACATCGTCATTCTTGGTTCGACGGGTTCCATCGGAACCAACACTCTCGATATTGTGGATCGCTTTCCTGAGGAGTTCCATGTCATCGGACTGACCGCCGGCTCGAACAACGACAAGCTGGAGGAGCAGATCCGCCGCTTTCGCCCGGCATTTGCGGCGCTCGCAAACGAATCCGCAGCCTCGAAATTGCGGCAACGTTGCGCAGACCTTCCAGTCGAAATTCTGTCGGGAAACGACGGAGTGGCACAGGTCGCTCAAGCGCCGAATGCCGAACTCGTCGTGTCCGCCATCGTCGGCGGTGCGGGATTGGTTCCGACGCTGGCCGCCATTCGTGCCGGTAAACATATCGCCCTCGCCAATAAAGAGCCGATGGTCATGGCCGGGGCGTTGATGCAGGCCGAAGCCCAGAAGTGCCAGGTCCGCTTGTTCCCCGTCGACAGTGAACATAGTGCCATTTTTCAATCGCTTGAAGGACATCGGCCTGAAGACGTTAACCGCGTGATTTTGACTGCGTCGGGAGGGCCCCTGTGGGACTTTACGCACGAGCAACTGCGTGATGTCGGACCGGAACGCGCTCTGCAACATCCCAACTGGAAGATGGGTGCGAAGATTACCATCGACTCCGCCACGCTGATGAACAAGGGATTGGAAGTCATTGAAGCTCGCTGGCTCTTTGATATTCCCGCGGAACAGATTGAAGTGTTGATCCATCGCGAGAGCATCATCCATTCTCTGGTAGAATACCGAGACCGTTCGGTGATTGCGCAACTCGGACTTCCTGATATGCGAACTCCCATTTCCTATGCCATGCGCTACCCTGAACGGATGCCGCTGGAGTTGCCTTCGCTGGATCTGGCTGCAATCGGCGCATTGACGTTTTTTAAACCGGATCACGACCGGTTTCCCTGTTTACGATTAGGTTATGACGCCTTGCGGATCGGTGGCACTATGCCGGCGGCGATGAACGCCGCCAATGAAGTGGCCGTGGAGGCGTTCCTTCAGCGCGGAATTCGTTTTCTCGATATTCCGGACATCATTCGGAGTACAATGGAAGCGCATGCGCCGCGACAGATCGGCGGTCTGAATGATGCGTTGGAAGCCGATCGGTGGGCTCGTGACAAAGCCGAATCCCTTGTGCATGCCTTGACGCGGTAATATTACGAACCCAAGGAGCTTTTTTGTGGGAACAGCCTTTGCCTGGTCGCCTGATTTCGTCTCGCTTCTCACCCACTGGGCCATTCCATTCCTCGTGGTGCTGGGCGTCCTCGTCGCTTTTCATGAACTGGGCCACTTCCTGGCCGCACGTTGGGTCGGAGTCAAGGTCTTGAAGTTTTCCCTCGGCTTCGGACCGAAAATCTTCGGGCGGCAAATCGGCGAAACGGAGTATCTGTTGTCTGTCGTCCCTCTGGGAGGGTATGTCAAACTCTTTGGAGAAGACGAACACGAAACGATCACGCCTGAAGACAAGACACGCGCATTTGCTCACCAAACCCTCTGGAGCAAGACACTCATCGTCGCCGCGGGACCGATTTTCAACTTCATTCTGGCCTATTTTATTTATACCGCCTATCTCGGACTCGGCTACACCCTGCCGGTCCCAAGCTTCAAGGACATCATTCCGGAGATAGAAGCGGTGTTACCGGGATCGCCTGCTGATCAGGCAGGTCTCAAGCCGGGCGACCGCGTCCTTCGGGTCAATGACAAAGAAATTTCGACCAGCGCTGAACTGTTGAAATACATCGCCCAAAGCAATGGGAAGCAGCTTACCTTGGACCTTACACGTGGAGAACACGTCAAGACCGTGCTCGTGACACCAAGTAAAACGACGCTGCAGGATAACGGCAAGGACATGACCGTTTTTCAGCTCGGGATTGAAGAGCGGGCGCCGGTCATCACGGCTGTGATTCCTGGTTCACGCGCACAGACAGCCGGTTTGACAGCGGGAGACAAGGTTATACGGATCGATGGTCAGGATGTCTTTACCTGGTCCCAGATGACCGCGCTCGTGCGCGGAAACCCCAATCGTGCCCTTCAATTCGATATTCAACGAAGCGGCGTTACCCAATCGCTCTCGGTGACGCCAATGGGTGAGAATTCCACGGTCGACGGTAAGCCGGTCGAAATCGGCAAGATCGGTATCTCCGCCCAGAATCAAACCATTTTGCAGACCAATGATCCTTTTAAAGCGCCACTGCTTGGCGCCCAGGCCACCTGGGGTTGGACAGAACTCACGGTGGTAGGAATCTACAAAATTATTACGGGAGATATCTCTCGCAAGAACATCGGCGGACCCCTTACGATTGCCAAGACCGCCGGGGATGCAGCCGAACAGGGCGCCTCCAGTTTAGTATTCCTCATGGCCATGCTCAGCATCAACCTGGGCGTACTTAACTTGCTGCCTATTCCTATTTTGGACGGCGGCCACTTGATGTTCTTCTTTATCGAAGCCATCCGGAGAAAACCTTTGGAAGACCGCCAGCGGGAATTGGCACAACAGGTTGGTCTGGTTCTGTTGGTAGGCATCATGATATTTGCGTTTTGGAACGACATCGAGCGATTGATCTCTCCCTAAATCCGCATGCGCGTCTCCGAAACCTTCATTCCCACATTGCGAGAAGATCCGGGCGAGGCTGAAATTGTCAGCCATCGCCTCATGCTGCGCGCAGGCATGATCCGGAAAGTCGCGGCAGGGATCTATACCTACCTTCCGCTTGGACTTCGGGTGCTCCGCAAAATCGAACACATCGTCAGGGAGGAGATGAATCGGGCCGGCGCACAGGAGTTGCTGATGCCGGTGGCTTCCCCGGCCGAGCTCTGGCGCGAAACGGGCCGCTGGGATTTCTATGGCAAGGAACTGCTTCGGTTCAAAGATCGGCATGAGCGTGATTTTTGCCTGGGACCGACGCATGAGGAGGTCATCACGGATCTCTTCCGCCGGGAAGTGCGCTCCTACCGGCAGATGCCCCTGAATTTCTATCAGATCCAAACGAAATTTCGCGACGAAATCCGCCCGCGCTTTGGATTGATGCGCGGACGCGAATTCATCATGAAAGACGCCTATAGTTTCGATAAAGACGAGGCCGGGGCCAGGTTGAATTATCAGAAGATGTACGAGGCTTACAACCGCATCTTCACGCGCTGCGGGCTGACGTTCCGCGCCGTTGAAGCCGACACCGGGCTGATTGGAGGAAGCTCCTCGCATGAGTTCATGGTACTGGCAGACACCGGCGAGGAGACCCTCGTATACAGCGAAGACGGCAGCTATGCGGCCAACGTCGAACGCGCCGAAGTACTTCCACCGGATTTAAGCGACGATGAGGCTCACCGTGCGATCGCTGCCGTTTCCACACCGGCCAAACGGACCGTTGATGAAGTCACGGCTTTCCTGAATATTACGCCGAGCCGACTCGTCAAGACGCTGCTCTACAACGCGGGCAAGGAAACGGTCGCCATACTTGTCCGGGGGGATCATGAGGTCAATGAAATCAAGGTGAAACGTCTCCTGGGAGTCACCGACCTTGAGCTCGTCAAATCCGAACTCATTCCGACCTTGACCGGCTCACCGGTCGGTTATGTGGGCCCTGTCGGATTGAAGCAGATCCGCATTCTCGCCGACTGGGCCGTCAAGGCCCTAGCCAACTTCGTCATCGGAGCTAATCAAGCCGACACCCATTTTGTGAATGCCAATTGGGAGCGTGATTTCACCGTCGAGCAATTCGCTGATCTTCGCAATGCCCGCGCAGGCGATGCCTCTCCGCGCAAAGACGGCATCCTGAAGACCGCCAAAGGCATTGAGGTCGGCCATGTCTTTATGCTTGGCACGAAATACAGTCAAGCGATGAAAGCCACCTTCCTGGATATGCAGGGGCAGGAACAACTGGCGGTCATGGGCTGTTACGGAATCGGCGTGAGCCGCACCGCTGCGGCTTCAGTCGAACAAAACCATGACGCCAAGGGTATCAAGTGGCCGGTTCCCATCGCGCCCTTTCACGTCACACTCCTGCCGCTGAGTCAGTCCCAGCCAGTCATGCAATTGGCCGACACCCTCTATCAAACATTGCAGGACGCCGGTATTGAAGTACTTTTCGACGATCGCGACGATCGGGCCGGGGTCAAATTCAACGACGCCGACCTAATCGGCGCTCCTTTTCACTTGGTCATCGGTGAAAAGGGACTGGCTCAAGGCCAGGTAGAACTCAAACTTCGCCATACGAATGAGACACAAAAAGTCGTTCCCGGCCAGGTTCTCGCCACATTGTCTGCTTTGCTCCGGACCGGTTCCTAACGTTCTGTCCAATTCGATCCCGAGAAACATTGCACGGGCTTTTCCTATGTGGCCACGCACGAAAGTAGCGGTCCAACTGCTCCAACAAAATGTCTTTTGCTTGCCTTGACGACTCGTTGCGATACACTGACTCATAACGGAAGGCATACGGTCTGGAACCACTCTTTGCAATATTGTTTCCAGCCTCGACATCGCTTTCCTAATCCACCATGCTCCATCCTTCTTTCTGCCCATTCCTGGAGATAGCTTGATGCAGCCCAAAGCTCCGCTCCACGGTTTAGGCGACAGCACTCTCAAGTCCGGGTTCGTCGAAAACGTCAAGCGCATCAGCGCGCAAATTCTCGCGGCGGCCGACATCGATCAGATCCTGCTCGATCTGCGCCATGACATCCTCGGCTGCTTCGATGCGGAGGATCTCACACTCTTCGTGGTGGATTCTGAAAAGAAAGAAATCTTTTCTAAGATTCCTCATCTCGACACAGTTCAAGAAGTCCGCACCCCGATTACAGAACAGAGCCTGGCAGGGTTCTGCGCCAAATATCTCCGACCCGTCAATGTGGGGGACGCCTACAGCCAGGCCGAACTTAACGCCGTTCACCCGTCACTCGCACATGATGCCGCATACGATAAGAACACCGGTTTCAAAACGAGACAAGTCCTTACCTATCCGGTGGTCGCTGAAAACAAGTACCTCATGGGTGTGATCCAGCTCCTGAACAAAAAGAGCGGCGGGCGGTTCACCCGTAAAGACGAGGAATGTGTCGCCGAGATCGCGAAATCGCTGGGCACCGCGTTCTACAGTCTTCGGAAGACATCGAAGAAGGCGCCCTCCAAGTTCGATTTCCTACTGACAAACGGCAAGATTTCACAAAACGATCTGGACCATGCCATCGCAGAATCCAAGAAAGGCACCATCGATATCGAATCGCTACTCATCGAGAAGTATAAGGTTCCGAAAACCGATCTCGGAAAATCGCTCGCCCACTTTCACAAATGCCCCTATATCGAGTACAGCGATCGCACGATCGCCGATATCGAACTGCTTAAGAACCTGAACGTCGACTACCTGAAGAAAAACCATTGGATGCCGCTCAAGCGGGACCGCGCCGCGATCGAAATTTTGACCGATGATCCGGGCAACCTGGACCGCGTTCAGGATATCAAGCGTACCTTCCCAGGCTTGAATATCCGGTTTGCAGTCAGCCTCCGTCGCGACATTTCGCTTTTCCTGTCCAGCACGAGCGGGACGCCGGAGGTGGTGACGAAACTCAATGAGAATGTATCCGATATTCTCGGTGAGCTGGTAAACGAATCGCAACTTGAAGCAGCGGAAGATGCGGCATCCTCGGGATTGGACGAAAACGACAATGCCATCGTGCGTCTCGCAAACCAGATCATCGCCGACGCGTTCCGGCAAGGCACCTCTGATATTCATATCGAACCCTATGGAGAAAAGCGCGATACGGTGGTGCGGTTTCGGGTCGATGGCGAGTGCTTCGAATACATGAAAATTCCGCCGAGTTATCGCCGCGCCATCGTGTCCCGACTGAAAATCATGGCCAGTCTCGATATTGCGGAGCGACGAAAACCCCAGGATGGCAAGATCAAATTCAAGATCGGAGAAAACAAAGAAATCGAATTACGTGTCGCCACAATCCCGACCGCCGGTTACAACGAAGACGTCGTCATGCGTATTCTGGCGGCAAGCGAACCGTTGCCTGTCGACAAAATGGGCTTTTCCGACCGAAATCTGCGTGAAATCAAAAGTATCGCTGAAAAGCCCTATGGCATCATTCTCTGCGTGGGACCGACCGGATCCGGAAAAACCACCACGCTGCATTCCGTATTGGGCTACATCAACACTCCGGACATTAAAATTTGGACGGCTGAGGATCCCGTTGAAATCACGCAATATGGGCTGCGCCAGGTGCAGGTCCATGCCAAAATCGGATTCACCTTCGCGGCCGCAATGCGCGCATTCCTCAGGGCCGATCCGGATGTGATTATGGTCGGCGAGATGCGGGACAAAGAGACGGCGGACACCGGAATCGAGGCGTCTCTCACCGGTCACCTCGTGCTCAGTACTTTACACACCAACAGTGCGGTGGAAACTATTACGCGGCTCCTCGACATGGGCTGCGACTCGTTCAGTTTCGCCGATGCGATGCTCGGGGTCCTGGCACAGCGCTTGGCAAGACGTATCTGCAAAGACTGCCGGGAAGCCTATCAGCCTTCGAAAGAAGAGTTTGAAGAATTGAGGCAGGGGTATGGGCAAGCCTACTGGGACAAACTGGGAATCATCTATGACAGTTCCTTCCGCTTGTATCGAGGCAAGGGATGCGATACCTGCAATCGTACTGGTTTGAAGGGTCGCGTTGCGTTGCACGAGCTACTGCTGGGCACGGACGGGATGAAGCGATTGATTCAAAACAAGGCGAAAACCGAGGAGATGCTCCATCTCGGGATGTCGGAGGGGATGACGACCCTTGTTCAAGACGGGATTGATAAAGTGCTGCAAGGCCACACTTCTTACAAGGAAGTCAAAGCGGTCGCCATCAAATAATTCCGCTACAGGCAAGCAAGCTGAACGTTATCATGCCCTAGAAACCACTCAGCTCCTTTTCAGACACAAGACTCCCCTTCCATGCTCCGGAACTGTACGCGTTACGTCACCCTCTGCCTGCTTCGCCACTCATCCAACATCAACACTTCGCCCAGGGAATGGAAGGAAAGCGATGATTGACGGAACCGCACCTTCGAAACCATAAGACTGTTCAGAGGGACGGCGTCATGATGCCCGGATCATGGCATCCAGGTCTCATCACAAGAGCCAGGAGTTGATGACGAACTGCTGTATGCGCAATAATTGCGGTTGACTCATGGCCAAAAACTCGACCCCGAATTCTCCGCCTCGCGCCCATCGGATAATGGCCTCGTCCACATGAATAGGCCGTTCCTGCCCGTCCGACAAAAAGAGCGATAGTTTCATCCGAAGACCGGGCTGAACCGGAGTTTCGGACTTTGCCATACAGCCGGCGCAGGAGAGATCGAGAATCTCTGCATCTCCCTCCATCTCATCCTCTCCGTAAAATGCCAACCGGCAACCGATCGTTACACGGCGCGACTTTCGTAACTCTTTCGCTTCTTCCACGGCTGCTCACTTTCCAGGAAAACAAATGGACTGCTGCAATTTGGCTTGCTGCATGGACATGTCGGCAGATGCCAGGAACCTGCGCAGGCGAGCCACCTCGACAGCTGGTATGGAACCAACTCCGCACCAAAAATTGCTTTGAGATCCACAAACCAGGCGAAATCGACTGTCGTCGGAGATGATGCGAGGCGATCAATCATCATCGATATGGCATCCTCTGCCACGAGTCACCGCTGAAGATCATGGATAGACTGAAGCGAGCAAACGAAAGCGTGAGCGAAAGGATGAAATAGATGGAACGGCGTATTACTGATGCTGTCATCATTCAATGCCTTCCGCGATCGATGATCTAATGATCCATGGTGGAACGGATGATGCGCGCATTCTGATTCCGACAGGATCAGTATAGCGTAAGAGGCCCGCACCGCCGAATATTTCTCATCATTCATCGCAGAACGGAAACCGCCTATCGCCGATAGACCGGCGGTTCTCCTGGCGGGCGGCTCTTGAAGCGCCGATGCTGCCAGAAATATTGCTCCGGCACCCGGCTGACGGCTCCCTCGATCAGACGATTGATGCGCACCGTATCCTGTAGGATTTCTTGGGATGGAAATTGATCGAGCGCCGGGCTTACCTCAATGTCGTAGCCTGTTCCATCGGCTCGCCGGTAATAAAAACAGGGCACTACTGCCGCGCCGCTGACCCTTGCCAAACGGGACGTGGCAGTCAGTGAAGCCGCTTGTACTCCGAAAAATGGGGCGAAGACACTGCGCTTGGATCCCGCATCAATGTCAGGGGCGTACCATACCACCCGGTTTTTAGCTAGGGCTCGAAGGATGCCCCGCATATCCCGATGCTGGATCAATTCTGAATAGTACCGGCTGCGACATCGATTGGCGATCGTCTCCGCCACGATATCGTTCTGGGGCCGGTACACGATCGCAACCGGTTGCTCCAGCGCCATGAAGCGGCCGGCAAGTTCCGCCGTATGCAGGTGAGCTCCGCAGAGCAGGACTCCGCGTCCATGGCCGAGCGCCTCTCGGATATGCTCTAATCCTTTGATGGTACACTCACATTGTTCGCGAGGATCCTTGGCCCACCAGGCGAGTGCGATCTCCACGACGCCCATTCCCATCGACTCGAAGCAGCGAAGCGTGACGGTCTCACGTTCGGTGGCTGTCTGGTTGGGGAAACTCAGCTCCAGATTCACCCGCACAATTTCCCGGCGCTTGGTGAGTAAATTGTGCAGCACACGTCCGCACTGCCGTCCCAGCGCAAGCTGCCAGCGATAGGGAAATAGGGAAAGAAGACGAAATAGTCCGAGTCCGGCTCTTGTGGGCCAATGGAAGGGATGATAAAAACTGCGCGGCGGCGGCCGATGGCTTCGTGTGTTCGTACTGGACATGACCGAATGGGGAAGCCATTGTAGGGAAACAAACCGGCAAGCGCAATCCGGATTTGAGTCCGTCGGCCCATGGGAGAATGCCGGCTCTTACGACAAGTGCGGAAGAAACATGGAATTCGACGATTTCGGACGAGTGGAGGGGCAGTCAGACAGAATGCCGACCCCCGGTTACGGTGTCGGCTTCATGGTAATCGTGATGAACTTTCGCAATCGCATTTCGGCGACAGGAGAGAGGTCGACAAACTCCAATCCGTAGACCTGGTCTTTCTCCCAGCGTACGGCGGCTTCTTCCACCGTCATCGGCGAAACCTGATTCGGCAGAGACAAACTGACCGACAGCCTGTCGCCTCGCTGAATGCCGGCCTCGCTCATCACCTTGGCGCCTTTCATCGACACATCGAATACTACCCCGATATCCTCCTGTCCCCGGCCAAGCCATTTCGCAAGTCCGAGGCGGGACAGTGAACAGACAAAGGGAGCAGGAATCCTCAAGCGTGGATGCTGACGCAAGTCAACCTGGAAACGTTCTTGCTCTGGAGCGCCATTCATACGTAGCTCGCGTATGTATGTTTGTCACTGTATCTCAAGCGGGGCCGTCCAAGAAATGAAATGAGGAAACCAGCTGGTCAGATCCCTAAATGGATCTGCTGCCGGATACCTCGCCCGGTTCAGATCGCCTGGCTCGAACAATTGTCATTTCCCGCTTTCCGACATGCCCCAACATATGCAGGACGGTCTCCTTTTGGCTGCGCTTCCTCCCCAGGGTACCCGGTAAGCCGGCCGTCGCGCCTGGATGATCCTGATCCGCCGAAGATGAAGCGTCCATGCTGACCGGTTCCGGATCGGATGTCTCTGCTCCGCCGATGGATGCACTTTGACAAGGCACTTGCGAAAAGCTTCCGGCTTGATTATTGTGAAGGAGTGCAACAGGTCTCCGAAAGCTCGGTTCCGGTCGACATCGTCAACCGTATCCATCATAAATTCTGGACTTATCTCCTGTTCTGGTCGATCGTCGCAGGATCGATGATCGCAGTGCCGGGCTATGGGCTGGTCTATGGCTACTCATGGTTGGATTGGACGATGTTTTCCGTTCTCTACCTCCTCACCGGACTCGGTATCACCGTAGGCTACCACCGATTGTTGACCCACCGCAGTTTCGAATGCCCCGATTGGGTGAAATTCTGTCTCCTGATCGCCGGAGGCTGGGCTTTGCAGAATTCCGGGGTAAAATGGACGGCTGACCATCTTCGTCACCATGCGCACTGCGACGATCCAGAGGATCCGTACAACGCCAAGCGGGGCTTTTGGTATAGTCACTGCGGCTGGCTTCTCAATCCCGTGCCCTGCAACGATGAACGCTTCGGTTCTCGTGTCATGCTGGACCGCGTGGCGATGTGGCAGCACCGTAATTATGCGGCGATCGTGCTGGTTGGTCTGGCTCTTCCCTTCATCATAGGATTCATCCATGATGGCTGGAGGGGGGGAATCGGTGGCTTCATGTTGGCTGGAGTCGGACGTACCTTTGCGGTGCTGAACTCCACCTTCTGCATCAATTCCGTCTGCCACTTGTGGGGAGCCCAACCATACGGTACCGCCGATTCAAGCCGCAATTCCTGGTTTGTATCATTGTTGACCTTCGGGGAGGGCTATCACAACTATCACCATACCTACCCCAGCGACTATCGCAATGGACCGCTCTGGTACAATTTCGATCCTTCGAAGTGGTTCATCTACATCCTGTCGAAGTTGGGACTTGCCTCCTCGCTTCGAACAGCCTCTTCCGGTGGTCTGTAGGCAGAACCGCTTGCTCCGAAGATGAATATGTCCGATCGAGGTGCAGAATATTTTTCATTTTCTTGCGACAGGCATAGCATTCCCCGTATTCATCTGCTAGGATGTCATCGTAATCTCATGACGGGCCGCATGGGAAACATGGTTTTAGAGGGCCCATCACCGATGTTGTTTGTTACCGAGAATCTGATCGGAAGTCAGACCCAAGCCGCCTCAATGGTAGCGTCTTCGGCCATCTCATTCCCCTCATATGTTCCTTCTCGCGTCGCCGACAATGTCATTATTCAAAAGGAGAGACCCCTATGGGTTCAAAATTGTATGTCGGCGGATTGCCGTATGCAGCAACGGAGTCCCAGTTAAGCAACTTGTTTTCCGCTCATGGTACCGTTGAGTCGGCACGCGTGATCACGGACAAGTTCACTGGACAGTCACGGGGCTTCGGCTTTGTGGAGATGTCCACTCAGGAAGAGGCGAAGGCAGCTATTGCAGCTTTGAACGGCTCGGATATGGACGGCCGACAGCTCACCGTGAACGAAGCGAAGCCACAAGAAGCTCGCTCTGGTGGGGGCGGCGGCGGTGGACGTTTCGGCGGCGGCGAGAGCCGCGGCGGACGCAACCGCTTCTAAAACGTCATTCGTTCGTCTCCGAAGGGGCGCTTCATCTGAAGCGCCCCTTCTTTTTACCCTGCGCTGATGCCTTTACTGCTCTTTAGGCTTCCCCCGTAGGGATTTCAGGCGCGCCCGCTTGGTTTTGCTCTCCAATCTCCTCCGCGCAGACCCCTTAGTCGGTTTGGTCGGACGACGTGGAGTGCGTGGTACTGCGACACGTTGGATCAACTCCTGAAGTCGATCCAACGCAAGGGCACGGTTTCGCTCTTGGCTCCGTGAATCCTGGGCCTTGATAATGATCACCCCTTCGCGTGAAACTCGATGGTCCTTCAATGCCAAAAGTTGCGTTTTATAGAAAGCAGGCAACGAGGAAGCGGCGACGTCGAACCGAAGATGGATCGCCGAAGAGACTTTATTGACGTGCTGCCCACCTGCCCCCTGAGCGCGAACAGCCGTCATTTCGATTTCATCGTCCGGAATTGCCACGTGCGGCGCAATAGATAACATCTTAGTCGGACTCACCTTTGTGAAGAGAACGTACCGGCACCAAAGCCCGGGAGTCAACTCGGCGAGAAAGATCACATCGCACAACCGGGCAGCCGATGCGGCAAGACTGCCTCACAACCCTTAGATAACTTCAAAGAACTCCGTTATTGTGCTCATCCTTGAGACTTTGACCTGTCGGATTTCATAAGCCATGAAGTGATGATTGCAACCCCCAAGGCAGGCTCCATGTCAGGCAAGACCAGATGGAGCGAAGGAATTCTTCCGCTGGTCCTCTTGCTCTGTTTGGTCACCGCAGCGAGCTTAGGACTCTATGCCCTCTCGTTCCTACGGACAGTGCTGGTTTCTGAACGGGGAAGCGAACTGGCGATGAACGCGGCCGCGGTCGCCGGCACCGTTGACCGCGTGTTGTACGAGAGGTTCGGCGATATCCAATGGTTCGCGAGTGATGGAATCCTCCTGGATGGAACTTCGGAGCAAAAGACCGCCAGACTCCTTCGGTACAAGCAGTTATATTGGTATTACTCCTGGCTTGGAGTGACGGATGAAACGGGACAACTTATCACGGCAACCGATGTACTTGCCGATCCGGTCAGGCAACAATTAAGTCGAGACACATTTGAATCAGTGCGGCGGACCGGAACGGTTCACCTGGAGGACGTCTCTCCTTCCTCTGGACAAGAAGGAACTCAGACCGTGGGATTCACTGCGCCGATGTATGGAAAGCAGGGAGAATTTCGTGGAGCGGTGATCAGCCGGGTGCCGATTAAGAATCTTCGGACGATTTTTGAGCAGGAAGGCAGGTTGCGGTACGGAGATAATACCTACGACTGGGTATTGCTGAATCATGATGGGACAATCATCACCGAGAAGCATCCTGAAACACAGATGACCCACAACTTGGTGAAGGTGGAATTGCCTTCGCAGGCCAGGGCCACCTCTAACCCATATCAACCCGGTTTTGTGGAGGAAATCCACCATCGCCGCGGAGAGTCCATCGTCACAGGCTATGCTCGTACCCAAGGATACAAAAATTTCCAGGGATTCGATTGGGTGGTCCTATTCCGATTGAGTCACGATAAGGTCTATGCGCCCATCGACCAGCTGTTGTGGACCGTTGGCGGAATCGGATTACTCGTCGTCCTTCCGCTGACCGGTTTTGGCATCTGGGCATCCTGGAAACTGGGACGTGAACGAAATGATCTGGTGAGAACAAGACAAGAATTGGAAAAGTCGGTGGCGGAGCTCGGCCGTTCCAACGCCGAGTTACAGCAATTCGCCTATGTGGCATCGCATGACTTGCAGGAACCTCTCCGCATGGTGAGCAGCTACACACAACTTCTGGGAAGGCGATACAAAGGAAGACTAGATGCCGATGCGGATGAATTCATCGCCTATGCCGTGGATGGCGCACTTCGCATGCAGCGGCTCATTCAGGACCTTTTAGTCTATTCACGAGTCAGCACAAAAGCCCGTACGTCGGACATCATCTCCGTAGAAGTCGTGCTGGCCCACGCGCAGGATAACCTGCAGAATGCCATCAAGGAAAGCCAGGCCGTGGTCACTCACGATTCATTGCCGGCAGTGAGGGGGGACGAAAGACAGTTAGTGCAGCTTTTTCAGAATCTGTTGAGCAATGCCATCAAGTTTCACGGACTAGAGCCGCCAAAGATCCATGTTTCGGCCACTCGAAGCAACGGCGAATGGCGGTTTTCCGTTCGTGATTGCGGCATCGGACTCGATCCGCAATATGCGGATCGGATCTTTGTAATTTTCCAACGGCTGCATAATAGAGCAGAGTACCCTGGAACCGGTATCGGCTTGGCGATTTGCAAGAAGATCATCGAACACCATGGTGGGCGGATCGGGGTTGAATCGGAGTCCGGCAAAGGCGCCGCCTTTTGGTTCACGATTCCCGACCACTCAGATGAAACGGACAAATTCCCAGGGACAGATACTGCGAACAGGGGCCGAGTGACTCAACAACCCACCTCAGAGGAGTATTGTGTATGGTTCTTCCAGACATGGTGACACCGATTGAAATTCTTCTGGTGGAAGACAATCCCGGCGATGTTCGCCTGACCATCGAAGCATTGAAGGAAGCGAAGGTTATCAATCGATTGACGGTGCTCAAGGATGGTGTCGAGGCCTTGACTTTTCTTCGCCGTCAAGGCCCCTATGGCGAGGCGCCGCGTCCTCATTTGATAGTCCTCGATTTGAACCTTCCCAAAAAGGACGGCCGCGAGGTACTTGCCGATATCAAAGCCGATGACTGTTTGAAACGAATCCCGGTGGTCGTGTTGACGACATCACAGGACGAAGAGGACGTGCTGAGAAGTTACAATTTGCACGCTAATTGCTATATCACGAAGCCGGTGGACTTGGATCAGTTCATACGGGTCGTGCGATCCATCGAGGATTTCTGGCTCGGGATCGTCGTACTGCCGGCCGGCAACCAAGGCGGAGTCAGGTGAGCGTTCGTCCCATTCATATCCTGCTGGTGGAAGACCACGCGGGCGATGCGCGTCTACTGAGGGAACTCCTGTCGGAAGCCGATGCAGAAAGGTTCACGCTCGTCCATGTAGATCGTCTTGATACGGGCATACGATATCTGAACCTCAAGGCGGTCGACATCATTCTGCTGGACCTTTCCTTGCCGGACAGCCATGGATCGGAAACTCTTGCCCGAATGCATGCGGCGGCGAAGGGCGTGCCGATCGTCCTCATGACCGGGCTGGAAGACGAGGAACTGGGACTTCGGTTAGTCCAAGCCGGCGCCCAGGACTATCTCGTAAAAGGACAGGTCACCGCGCCGCTCTTAACCCGTGCCCTGAAGTATGCGGTCGAGCGAAAGCGGTTGGAAGAGGAATTGCGGCGGCAAACGCATTTTCTCCAATCTGTACTGAATAGCATGGCAGACGGCGTAGTGATGGCGGACGAAAAGGGGGTGTTTCAAGTGTGGAACCCCGCGGCCGAACGTATTATGGGCACAGGGCCCACGAATGTAGGAATTGACCAATGGCCCAAGCACTACGGTCTATTCTTGCCGGACACCGTTACTCCCTATCAGGCCACGGACCTGCCATTGGCAAGGGCAATTCGTGGGGAATGCCTCACCAATGTCCTTATGTTTTTCCACCATCCGGATCGGCCTGGCGGAGCCTGGCTCAGCGTCACCGCCCGACCGTTGCGGGATGAAATCGGGCAACTCAAGGGAGGGGTCGCGGTCTTTCGCGACATCACCGGCTCGAAGCGAACGGACGAAGCGTTGTGCGAAAGCCAAGAGCGATACCGGCTCTTGGTGACGAAGGCCAACGACATCATCTATAGAACCGATGCCATGGGCCGGTTTACCTTCGTGAATCCGGTCGCCATGCGCATTATGAAGTATTCGGAAGAGGAACTGTTGGAGCGCCGATTCGTTGATCTGATCCATCCCGCTTATCGACAGGCGGCGGAACGGTTCTACGGCCGCCAGTTCATTAAACACCAGTCCAGCACGTATTACGAATTTCTGGCCCTCGCCAAGGACGGTAGCGAAATCTGGATCGGCCAGAATGTGCAAGTCCTCCTGGAACACAATAAGGTGGTCGGATTCCAAGCGGTGGCCCGTGACATCACGGAGCGCAAGCATGTTCAGGACGCGCTCGCGGCAAGCGAAGAACGCTTCCGATCGCTGGTGTCCAACCTTCCGGGGGCAGTGTACCGCTGCGCATGCGATTCCGACTGGACCATGGAGTTTCTCAGCGAGCCGATCGAGCATCTCTGCGGCTATCCAGCGTCGGACTTCCTCGTCAACCGGGTCAGATCCTATGCCAGCGTGATTGATCCGAGTGACAGGCACATGATTGAACGCGCCGTGCTGGACGCCGTGGCACAGCGCCGGCCCTTTGCCATCGAGTATCGGATGCTTCACAAAGACGGCAGTCTCCGATGGGTACATGAAAAAGGCCAAGGCGTATTCGCGCCCGACGGCCGTCTCCTCTGGCTTGATGGGGCCATCTTTGACATCACCGAGCAAAAGCGCGCGGAAGAGGCGTTATCAGAGAGCGAAGGACGCTTGCGATCGATCGTCCAATCAACGGGCGACGCAATTATTCTGATGGATGCCCGGGGGCAGGTGGCGTTCTGGAACAGCGGCGCAGAGAAAACGTTCGGTTTTTCGTCCGAAGAGATGCTCGGTCAGCCGGTGGCGCATATTATTCCTCAGCGATTTCGGGAGGCTCATCAGCGAGGAGTCGAACGGGTCGCCGCCGCCGGACGGTTGACCGCGCAAGCCACCATGTTCGAGCTGATCGGCCTGAGAAAAGATGGCACAGAATTCCCGTTGGAATTCAGTCTGGCGGCCTGGACGACCCAATCAAAGTTGTTCATCACCGGCATCATTCGGGATATCACCGAGCGGACCCAAGCAGAATCGGCATTCCGCGAAAGCGAAGAACGGTTCAGAACGATCATGGACAACAGCCCGGCTCTCATTTTCATCAAGGATATGGAAGGGCGCTATCTCCAGATCAATCGCCGCTGTGAGACAATCTTCCACCTTTCCAACAAGGAGGTCCTCGGCAAGACGGATGACGATTTATTTCCGCCTGAGCAGGCTGCGCCGTTCCGCGCGAATGATCAGAAGGTATTGGATACCGGCACACCAATGGAGTTCGAGGAAACCGCCCTCTATGATGACGGACTCCATACAAACCTAGTCGTGAAGTTTCCATTGTTCAATTCCCAGGGGCAATGTTACGCCTTATGCGGTATCGCCACCGATATTACCGACAGGAAGCGGGCGGACGAAGAACGGCAACAGCTGGCCAAGGATCGCCTTTTACTTCTTGAATCTACGGGAGAAGGAATTTATGGCATGGATCGGCAAGGTCGTTGCACATTCATCAATACCGCCGCCGCTCGCATGCTCGGGTACATGCTGGATGATGTCCTGGGCAAGGACATGCACGACTTGATTCATCATTCGTTCCCGGATGGGACCGCTTATCCGCGCAAGCGCTGCCACATCTATGAGACAGTCACCAGCGGGTCAGGCTGCCAGGTCGATGATGAAGTATATTGGCGCAAGGACGGGACGTCGTTTCCGGTGGAGTACTCGTCCTTTCCTGTCCTGGAGCAGGAGCGGATTACAGGGGCCGTGGTTATATTCCTCGACATAACCCAACGCAAGCAGGCTGAAGCGCACCTCAGGGCGTCGCATACCCAGCTCAGGAATCTCACTGCGCGTTTGGAGTCGGTACGGGAAGAAGAACGGATTCTCATTGCCCGGGAAATCCATGATGAATTGGGCCAATCGTTGACAGGCGTCAAACTCGAACTGTCCTTATTGCGCGACCAGCTACCTGAAGCCCGGCCGGCTCTCGCAAGCCGGCTGGAAGCCATCTCCACCCTCATCGACACCACGATTCAATCGGTGCGGCGGATCGCCACAGAGCTGCGGCCGATTGTGCTGGACCAGTTGGGCCTGATTCCCGCCATCGAATGGCAGGCCCATGAATTCCAGTCGCGCACGGGAATCCAATGCACGCTCGACATCTGCCTGCGCTCCGTCACGTTGTCTCATGCCGAATCGACGGCCATGTTCCGGATCTTTCAGGAAATCCTGACCAATGTGGCGCGCCACGCGCAAGCCACGACCGTCAATATCACCCTTCAGGAACAGGCG
>JAJFBJ010000114.1 GCA_020697375.1 Nitrospira sp.
GCAGACCGAGATGGGCCGCATCGCGGGGATGCTGAAGGACCAGCCGGCAGAGAGAACCCCGCTGCAACGGGAGCTTGCGCGCGTCGGCAAATTGCTGGGGTTCATCGTCGTCGGGATCGCCATCGTGATGATCGGCACGATCCTCCTCGTTGAAGAGGTGAGCGGATTTTCAGCATTGTTCGACGTGTTGATCCTGGGTGTCGCGCTTGCAGTCGCAGCGGTCCCGGAAGGCTTGCCGGCAGTGGTGACTGCCGTGCTGTCTCTCGGCGTGCAGCGTATGGCGAAGAAAAACGCCATCGTTCGTCGCCTCGCCGCGGTGGAGACGCTCGGCTCGGCTGACGTGATCGCGTCCGATAAAACCGGGACGCTGACGAAAAATGAAATGACGGTGCGGGTGGTCATCACCGCGAGTGGACGGGTCAATATAGCGGGTACCGGATACGAGCCGCAGGGTGACGTGCGACGGGAAGGAGAGGGGCCGCTGGACGGCGCGCTGCAATTCGAGCTCAAGCGAGCGCTTGCCGCCGCAGACCTGGCCAACAACGCCGCCTTGCATGAACGTGACGGACATTGGACGGTACAGGGTGATCCGACGGAAGGGGCGCTCATCGTCGCGGCGCACAAAGCCGGTCTGGAGGATGACGCGCTCGACGCGCGCTTTGCCCGTGTGGGGGAAGTCCCCTTCTCCTCCGCGCGCAAATTGATGAGCACGGTCCATACGGACGCCGACGAACGGCAGCGCATGCTCGCCTTTACCAAAGGCGCCCCGGACGTGCTTCTCGCCTGTTGCTCGCATGAGCTCGTCGGAGAAGAGGCGAGGCCTCTCACGGAGGAACGCCGTTCCGACATTCTCAAGAAGAACGAAGAACTGGCCGGTGAAGCGTTGCGTACGTTGGGAGTCGCTTCGCGTTCCCTGCCGAAGGATGTTTTGGAAGGAGAAGATCTGGATGCGCGTGTGGAATGCGATCTGACATTCCTGGGATTGATCGGCATGATCGACCCCCCGCGTGAGGAGGCGAAGGCGGCAGTCGCGCGCGCGAAAGGGGCAGGCATCAGGCCGATGATGATCACCGGCGATCATCCCAAGACGGCCGCCGTGATCGCCGCTGAACTCGGGATCAGCGGGGATGGACGAGCCGTTACCGGCGCAGAGCTCGAAAAGATGCCGGATGGCCTGCTCGACAGGACGGTTCAGGAGGTGTCGGTCTATGCGCGGGTCAACCCGGAACACAAACTGAAAATCGTGAGGTCCTTGCAACGGCAGGGCATGACGGTCGCGATGACGGGCGACGGCGTCAACGACGCGCCCGCGTTGAAGGCAGCCGACATCGGCCTGGCGATGGGCATCACCGGGACGGACGTGTCCAAGGAAGCGGCCGACATGGTGTTGGCGGACGACAACTTCGCCACCATCGTCGCAGCCGTCGAAGAGGGGCGGGCGATCTTCGCGAACATCCGAAAATTTTTGCGATACCTGCTCTCTTCCAATCTCGGCGAAGTGATGACGATGTTTTTCGGCGTGCTGCTGGCGGACGTCATCGGGCTGGTTCCGCAGGGCGGCAACGGCCTGGTACTGCCGCTCCTGGCGACGCAAATCCTCTGGATCAACCTGGTGACCGACGGCGCGCCCGCGCTTGCATTGGGCGTGGACCCGGCCGACGCGGATATGATGAACCAACCTCCGCGCGCGCGGGGTGAAGGCGTGATCACCACAAGCATGTGGGTCGGTATCCTGTTCGTCGGCATGATCATGGCGGCGGGAACTCTGCTGGTGCTGGATGCCAGCCTGCCGGGCGGATTGATTGAAGGCTCCGGCTCGGTGGGGTACGCGCAGACGATGGCCTTTACGACCTTGATGATGTTTCAGTTGTTCAACATCTTCAACGCGCGCTCGGACGAGCGCAGCGCGTTCTCCGGACTCTTTACGAACGGATGGCTCTGGGCGGGCATCGCCTTCTCGCTGCTCCTTCACGTGGCAGTGATCTACGTCCCGTTTTTGCAGCAGGGTTTTTCGACCGTGGGCTTGAGCGCAGGCGATTGGGCGCGTTGCGCGATCGTGGCAAGTTCGGTCTTGTGGCTGCGTGAATTGAGCAAGCTGCTGACAGGCGCGGTGAGCCGTGGATGAGCATAGGCTGCTGCCGCTAAGAGTGAGTCAACCCAGCTTGAATACGCGCGTGCTTCCACCCGTGAATTCATGGACCTCATCCTTGAATCCGAGATTGATCGGGGCAGGGCCGTGATCGCGTCCGCGCACGGTGAGCGCCTCCCGCGTGAGCCGAAGATCGAGCGTGTGCCCGCGATAACGGATGCGCATGTCGAGACGTTCCAGTTCCTCGGGCAATTTCGGATTGAATCGAAGCACGTCCCCCGTCACTTCGATTCCGGTGGATACGCGCTGCATCAAATCGACAGTGCCGGCCATGGCGCCGAGATGAACTCCTTCAGCCGTGGTGCCCTGCTGAATGTCGCTGACATCGCTTTGCAATGCCTCCGCGAAGTAGGTCATCGCGCGCGCGCGGTCTGACCGCGCCAAGACCCAGGCATGGACCACGCGGGACAATGTCGAGCCATGTGAAGAGCGGGCGTCGTAATAGACGACATTTCGCGGAATGGTCTCGTACTCGAACGGGTAGTCGAGACGGGCGAATAACTCACGGAGCTCTTCCGAAGAGAACAGATAGAACAGCATCAGCAGGTCGGCCTGCTTCGAGAGCTTGTAACGGTTGGCGCTGTCATGCTCCGCCTCGAGAATCAGTTCGAGCCGCTGGATATTGTCGTACCGCATGCGGTAGCTTTCCCAATCCAGCTCGATCAGCTGTTCGTAGCCCTCGAACTGGCTGATGATCCCGTCGCCATGAAACGGCACATACATTCTGCGGCTGATCTCGCCCCAACGGGCGATCTCCTCAGTAGACAGCTGCAGCCTGGCCATTAGGTCGGCGCGGCGCACGTCGGGAAGGAGGTCGAGCACTTCCTGCGCCCGGCAGAGTACCCACACGGCCATGATGTTGGTGTAGGTGTTGTTATTGAGGCCGGGGGTCGGGGCATCCGGATACCCCTCATGAAACTCGTCCGGGCCCATCACGCCGCGAATCTCATAGCGCCTGCGCTCCTGATTGTAGGTCGCGATGCTGGACCAGAAGCGCGCGATTTCGAGGATCAGCTCGGCGCCATGGTACTGCAAAAATTCGACGTCGTGCGTGACTTGATAATATTGCCAGACGTTATAGGCGATGGCGCTGCCCACATGGCGTTGCAGGTAGGAATTGTCCGGTATCCAGCGTTTGGAATGCGGGTTCAGATTGAACTCCTGGGTTTCCTCCTGCCCGTCGCTTCCGCTTTGCCAGGGAAACATGGCTCCCCGAAATCCCGCGCCGGCGGCAGCGGCCCTCGCTTCGTCCAGTCGTCGGTAACGATACATCAACAGCGACCGGGTGATTTCAGGCATGCGAAAATTGAGGAACGGGAAGATGAACAGCTCATCCCAAAAGATATGGCCCTGATAGGCTTCCCCGGTCCAGCCGCGGGCCGGCACGCCGATATCGAGACCGATGGAGTTGGGCGACACCGCCTGCAGCAAATGCAACATGTTCAAGCGAAGCAGCATCGAGACATTCAGCTTGAACCCGGAGCCTGCCGGCTGGAGCTGCACGTCGAAGCGACGCCACAAATGCTTCCAGGCCATCATATGCTGCGCCATGAGCCCGTCGATGCGGCCCGCGCGCGCCATCGCCTTGCGCGCCGCCAATCCGCATTCGGACATAGCCTGATCCCGCGAGCTATAGAAAAACACCAGTTTCTCCAGCGCCAGCGTCTGGCCCTGCTTAAGGTGGATCGTCAGCTCCTGCCCGATGTAGCCCGGCTCCTCGATGGTCCGGCGCGAAACCGTGCGAAGCTCTCCGTCGACGAACGCCCGCATGCGCGCGGCCTGCGCCACATGGAGGTTCGACTGGTTGGTGCGCATCTGCATATAGATGCCGTCGTCGCCCACGATTTCGGCTGCCACAGGCTCAAGATGTCGATGGTTGAATTCGCAATAGAGCTTGGCTCCCCGGTTGATGACACGGCCGTCGATCCCCGAGCGCACCGTGACGCCGGCGGACCAGTTCTCCGCGGTCAAGGTCAGCTCCAATGCGCCGAGGTGCAGGTTGTCCATCGAAACCAGGCGGCGCTCCTTGAGCGTCGTGCGCCTCCCGTGGCCGTCTTCGAAGCGGATGAATCGGAACAACATGCCGCGCCTGAGATCCAACTCCTGCCGGTATGACAGCAGTTGCGTCGATCTGACATCGAACCATTCGTTCTCGCCGATACGAAACGTCAACGGGAGCCAGTTCGGAAGATTGACGAGATCTTCGTTCTCCACCACCCGGCCGCCGATATCGGTACGTAGCCGGTTATAGCCGCAGGCCAGGTACGTACCAGGATAATGCACGCCATCCGCCGTCGCCCCGGCCAGGGCCGCCCGCGTTGCGAAATACCCGTTTCCGAGGGTGCACAGAGCTTCGCGGATGCCTTCGCAGCCGGCTTCAAATTCCTCGTACACCAGCGACCAGGCGAAAGGCGGCTCGATTGTGATCGAAACCTGAGCGAGATTGGCTACCACGACATCCGCGCCGGCTTCGCGCAGGGCTTTGGAATGCCCGCCGAGATCCACGCCGATGACGCTGCCGAATCTGCCCGCGCGCCCCGCCTCGACGCCGGCGATGGCGTCCTCCACGACGACCGCGCGCGACGGTTCGACCTTGAGGCGGGTCGCAGCCTCCAAGAACGCATCGGGAGCCGGCTTGCCGTTGAGCGACAGGCGAATGATATCCGCCCCGTCCACCCGCTCGTCGAACAGATGCGAGATGCCGGCCGCCTCAAGGACAGCCGCGCAATTGATGCTGGAAGACACGACGGCCGTCTTGACCTCTTGCGCTCGGAGCGAGCGAACGAGGTCGATTGCCGGTTCATAGGTCTCAACGCCCTGCTGCGTCAGGTGTTGCATGAAGTAGGAGTCCTTCATGTTGCCCAGGGCCTGTACCGAATCCATGCCGGGCTCTGCATCGGGGGAGCCGAACGGCATTTCGATCGCGCGCGATGTGAGGAAGGATGCCACGCCGTCATACCGGGGCTTTCCATCGACGTAACGACGGTAATCCGAGTCGATGTCGAAGGGCACGAAGGGTTCGCCGCTGCGCTGTGCCCGCTGTTCAAGGAATTCGTCGAACAGCCGTTTCCATGCCGCGGCATGGACGCTCGCGGTCTTGGTCAGCACGCCGTCGAGATCGAACAGGACGGCATCGTAATCACGGGGGGACAGGGTGACGACTGGACTGATGTTGGTCATGACATGTGCCTTGAAGTTAAGGTCTTGCCGATGATTGGTTCCGCGGCTCACAGGTTGCCGCGGTCATGCGTCGCAGAGGAGAGCGCCGCCCTCCCTTACGAGAAGGCCGAGCTTCCGCCGCCCGCGACGGGGACGGGCAACATTCCGGTCTCCAGGGCCGGGGCAGGCGGGAGCCCCGTGACTTCGAGGATCTCCTGTTCATTGAGGGTCTCACGCGACAGCAGGGCCTCGGCGAGCGCGTCGAGTTGCTTGCGGTGAACGGTCAGGAGACGCTTGGCTTCCTCATGGCTCTCGCCGATGATCCTGCGTACCTCCGTGTCGATCGCTTCAGCGGTCTGCTCGCTGAAGGGTCTTGTGCCTCCGAAACCACCCGCGCCGCTCAAAAAGGGGTTCTCCCGCGGCGCGAGCTGCACCATCCCCAGCCGCTCGCTCATGCCCCAACGCGTGACCATCCCGCGAGCGAGGCCTGTGGCCTGCTCGATGTCGTTTTCGGCGCCGGTGGTCTTGGTGCCATAGACGACCTCCTCGGCGGCGCGGCCTCCCAGCATGCCGACGATTCTGGCGCGGAGATAGGCTTCGGGATAGTTGTAACGGTCGCTGTCGGGACGTTGATAGGTCACGCCGAGGGCCTGCCCGCGCGGCACGATCGTAACGCGGTTGACCGGGTCGGCGCCGGGAACCACGAGGCCAAGAATAGCGTGCCCGCCTTCATGGTATGCGATGCGTTCCCGGTCGGCACGGCTCATGAGAATCGGACGTTCCGGGCCCAGCACGATCTTCTCCAGCGCGTCGAGGAAATCCTTGTGGCGGACCTCATCCTGCTCCCGGCGGGCCGCCAGCAGGGCTGCCTCATTGACCAGGTTCTTCAGGTCGGCTCCTGAAAGTCCCGGCGTGACCGCGGCCAGATCTTCTAAGATAGCGTCGTTGGCCAACGGCACCTTGCGGGTATGCACCTTGAGGATCGCTTCCCGTCCAACCTTGTCCGGAAGGTTCACGACGACGCGCCGGTCGAACCGTCCCGGCCGCAGGAGCGCCTTGTCGAGCACTTCGGGTTGGTTGGTCGCAGCCAACACGATGATGCCTTCCCGGCTTGAGAAGCCATCCATTTCGGTGAGAATCTGATTTAAGGTCTGCTCCTGTTCGCTCGACCCGCCGATCGCCATCTGCCCCCTTGCGCGCCCGATCGCGTCGAGCTCGTCGATGAACACGATCGCCGGCGCATGCTCGCGCGCCTCCTTGAAGAGATCCCGCACCCTCGCCGCGCCCACGCCCACGATCATTTCCACAAATTCGGCGGCGCTCATGGAAAAGAACGGCACCCCTGCCTCTCCCGCCACGGCCTTTGCCAGCAGGGTCTTCCCGGTTCCGGGCGCACCCACCAGCAACACGCCTTTCGGAGCGGTCCCGCCCAAGCGGGTGTACTTCTTGGTGTCCCTCAGAAAGTCGACGATCTCGACCAGCTCGTTCTCGGCTTCATCGATGCCGGCGACGTCGTCGAAGGTGATTTTTGAATCCTTCTCTTGGTCATAGCGCCGCGCGGTGCTCTTGCCGATACCCATCAGCCCGCCCCCCATGCCGCCGCCCTGCTGCGCCGCGCGCCGGAACAGCCAGATATAGAACCCGATGAAGAACAGGGCCGGGCCGAAGCTGAAAAAGAGCGTGGCCCATGCGCTGCCGCCGTCTTGAATCGGTTCGGCGCTGATTTCCACATGGTTATCGATCAGAAATTTTTCCAAGCCCTGGTCAGCGAAGGAAGGCAGCGTGGTTTCGAAGGTGGCGGCCGTTTTCGGGGGAACGCCGCGGGGCGCCGCGCCGCGCTTGGCCGACGACTGGGAATCCTTGCCGGATTCCCCCTTCTGGTCGCCCGCGGGCGGGTAGGTGACCGGTGACGCGAATCGCCCCGTGATGGTATCGGCCCGGCCATAAATGGCCTCGACATTGCCCTTGCGGACCTCTTCCTTAAACACGGTATAGGGTACCGTCACCGGCGCTTCGGCGCCCGGCATGAGCATCCTCACGAGAAAAAAATTCGTGAGCAGGATCAGCATGAACCAGAGCCATGTTTTGCCAGGCGGCATTTTCATCTGCTCGATACCTTCCCGGATTCCGGACTTGTTGCCGGACGGCTGTATGCGCCGTTCCGGTTTCTGGTCACCGCTTCGTCGAGTTGATTGTCCCGGTACACTCATGATGACCTCCTCGGGCCAGCTGGGGAATATCAGATAGCAGGCTGTTGACAAAGCCCGCCAGCGGCGTTCCCGCGACGCTCAGTGGCCCAACGGACGGGACAAGTACGCTTCGCCTCATCGCTTGCTGCGGCCTTGCTGGACGGCCTTTCTGAACAGCCTGCGGACGATGCGAAAGACTGTAATTGTCTCAGTTTCCACGTTTCCGTAGCGCCCCAGTAGTTTGTCAACAGCCTGATAGACATCCACCAGGCATAGCCGACAGTACCACCTACATCCGCTCAGAACAAGTTCACCGTCCCCCCGACCGGGTCTGGCGTTGGTCGATGGAACAAGACGGAGGAAGGCGGATGGACGGCTAATCGATGAGTAATGGATACCGTGCAATCACGGTCCGGCAGCGCCATACGTATGACGACCATGGGGACGCGAAGGCTCAAAGCGGCTTGAACGCAATCCGAAAAGCTGCGCTAAATGTTCGAAGACTCATGGACAAACTCGGTACGATATGGACCGTTGCGCTGGCGCTCTATGCGCTTGGGACCGGCCTGTTTCTCATTCTGGAGAACCGGCGACCCCAAGCGACGTTGGCCTGGATGCTCGCGTTTTGGTTTGCTCCCGGCGTCGGCGTCTTGATTTACTTCCTGTTCGGCCGGGATAGGAAAGCCTTCAGCAAGCAGAGTGAACTGCTCGGGCAGGATTTCGAGGCCGACGCCTTTCCCCTTCTCGCGCCGATGCTGTGCCGCCAGGATGAGGAAATCACCCGGCTCGAAACCAAGAGCGCGTCTCGCAGAAAGCTGATGCGTCTCGTACGGCACAATTCGAATTCGGCGTTGACGAGCCGGAACCATGTGGAGATCCAGCAGGATGCCGCGGAGTTTTACCCCAGCCTGATGAAGGATATGAAAGCCGCGCGTCATTCCATCCACCTCCAGTACTTTATCTGGGCGGCGGATGCGTTTACCGAGAAATTGAAAGACATCATGACCGCGAAGGCCAAAGCCGGGGTCGCAGTCCGGCTGCTCTATGATCCGCTCGGCTCGCGCGCCCATCTCAGCCGTTCCTATCTCCAAGAGCTGCGGGCGGCGGGAGTCCATGTGGCGCCGACTTCGCCCATGTACCGGTTACACACGATCAGCTATCGCAACCACCGCAAGATTACGGTGATCGACGGCGTGATCGGCTACACGGGCGGCATGAATATCGGCCGGGAGCATCTCGACGGAGGGAAAGGCTTCGATTCCTGGCGCGACACGCAGGTGCGGATCGTCGGAGAAGCGGTCGCCCTGTTGCAGGCGGTGTTCATGGTCGATTGGTACAACGCCGTGAAGGAGAACCTGTTCTCGACCCCCTACTTTCCGACCGATGCGGCGGAATCTCCGAAAGGCGACGTGCCGGTCCAGATCCTCACGTCGGGACCGGACTCGCAATGGGCGGCGATCAGGCAGCTCTACTCTTTCATGATCGTCTCGGCGCAGCGGCACGTGTACATCCAGTCACCCTACTTCATCCTCGATGCGAGCCTCGCAGAAGCCTTGAGCACCGTTGCCATGTCGGGGATCGACGTGAAGGTCATGCTGAGCGCCAAGCCTTCGGGCAACCCGCTGCCGGATTGGGCGGGGAATACCTATATTGCCGAGATCGTCGAGAGCGGTGTGCGCGTGTTCCTGTACGAAAAAGGCTACTTGCATGCCAAGGCGATCAGCAGCGACTCCAAGGTCTGCTCGATTGGTTCGGCGAATATCGACATCCGCAGCTTCAGCATCAACTACGAACTTAACGCGGTGTTCTATAGCGAGCAGCTTGCCAAGGAATGGGAACAGGACTTCGAAGGGGACCTTGCCCATTGCACGGAATTCGATCTGGCAACCTATAAGGAACGTCATGTGGCCATCCGGTTCAGAGACTCGGTTGCGAGGCTCCTCTCGCCCTTGCTGTGATGCGAAATGGTTTCATCTGTCGCGGCCGGTGGTTGTTCGCAGCGATCTCACAGTCCGGCAGAAAGAATCCCTGCCTGGTACGTGAGGTTCTCGCCGTAGGAAAAGCGAGGGTCTATACTGCCCTCAGGCGAACATCCGCTCTGAACGGATGCTCCGGCGGCTGGTATCGCGCCGGCCGGATGAACCGGAGCTCATGAATCACCTGTAGCGAAAAGATCTGAATAAGGAGTCACCATGGAAACCAGACGAATCGGGTCGCTGAACGTGTCGGTGGTGGGACTCGGCTGCAACAACTTCGGCTGGCGGATCGATGAAGGCCAAACGGCGGCGGTGGTGAAGGCCGCGCTCGATGCGGGCATCACGTTCTTCGACACGGCTGATATGTACGGCGGAACGAAACTTGGAAGTGGACGAGCAACGGCATGGAGCGAAACCGGCTTATGTGCGCCAGGCGGTTGAAGACAGTTTGCGCCGGCTCGGTACCGACCGCATCGATCTCTATCAGCTCCATCAGCCCGACGAGACCACGCCGATCGAGGACACCCTGGGCGCTCTGGATGATCTCGTGCGAGCCGGCAAGGTGCGCGAGATCGGCTGCTGCAATTTTTCGGTAGAGCAGCTTCGCGCCGCGGAGAAAGCCGCAGGTCCCGGCGCTGCGCGGTTTGTCAGCGTGCAGAACGAGTACAGCTTGCTGCGGCGGGAACCGGAGCATGGGATGTTGGACGAATGCCGGCGCGTCGGGCTGGCCTTCATTCCCTATTATCCACTGGCGAGCGGTCTGTTGACCGGTAAGTACCGGCATGGCAAGCCGGCGCCTGCGGGAAGCCGGCTGGAGTCTCAATCAGGCAAGGAGCCCTTTACGGAGGACAATCTTCTCCTGGTGGAGTCCTTGCTTAAGTTCGCCACGTCGGGCGGGCGTACGCTCCTGGAACTCGCCCTGTCCTGGCTGGCCTCTCGGCCGGCCGTGGCGTCGGTGATCGCCGGCGCGACATCAGCCGAGCAAGTACGGACCAATGTCACCGCCGCCGGTTGGAAGCTGAGCCAGTTAGACCTGGCGGAAGTGGATGCGATCCTGGCGAAATCTGGTCCACGATCCGGCTAGCCTTGCGAACGGCGAGCCGTGATGCATCGATTAGCGTCATTGCGCGTCGTGGAAGATGATCCCGGCCGTATGCCTCTGTCCCGAGCGCAGCCGGCTGACGCCATGCCGAAGCGTGACTCGGTAGGGACCTCGCCGGCCTTGAACCGGCCGATGCCGGACGGCAAAGATCACGGCATCTCCCAGGCTGAGCGGTATGATGTCTGGCCGTGACTGCATCCGCGGACGCTGTTCGGTCATGACGAACTCGCCGCCGGTAAAATCCTTACCCGGTTCGGACAGCAGAATCGTGAGCTGGAGCGGGAAGACATGTTCGCCGTAGAGATCCTGATGCAGGCAATTGTAATCGTCTTTTCCATACTGAAGAAGCAACGGCGTCGGCTTGATCTGGCCTGCCTGATGGCAACGCTCGATGAAGTCGGCATGCCGTTCAGGAAAGCGCGCATCGAAGCCCATGGCCTGATGCCAGCGGTTCGCAATCGGGACGAGATAGGGATAGATCGCCGTCCGCAGGCTCGCGATGATTTCGGGCAATGGATAGTTGAAGTACTTATACTCTCCACGGCCGAAACCATGCCGGCTCATCGCGACCCTGCTGCGGAACAGATCATCGCACGAATACATTGAAGCCAGTCTCCGACATTCTTCCGTTGTCAGCAGCCGTTCCACCGTCGCATGTCCCTGCGCATCCAGATCATGCGATACCTGCTGCCAGGCGATTGCGCCGGCTCGCTTGGCCATGGCGGTGAAGGTCGTCCCGGAAGTGTGAGGCTTGTTTCGCCGGTTCATGCTGCGCCTTCCGTTCGAGCTACGCAAGTAGTTGGGATGAACCGCCGTCATCATCCTTCACCGCGTCTGCTGGATCAAGGGCGAGGCAAGCAGAGT
>JAJFBJ010000115.1 GCA_020697375.1 Nitrospira sp.
GAGGTGCTGCGGCGAAGCGAATCGCTCGCCCCCTTCCTTCGTCAGCTGGCAGCCGATGAGCTGTTGACAGGCTTCGATCTTCCGAGTCTGTACCTCCCGTCGCGTGAGACCCAAGCACAACGCCGGGCTGCGCTTCCCTCTCCCGAACTGCTCCGCGGATCCCTGGCCGGCGCGCTGGAAGCCATGCCGTTTCGGCCGGGACTGTTTGAGCCGTTTCTACGGGACGTGGAAGAGGCCCGGACCGGACCCTTGTTAGATATCAGCGACCTTCAGCAATCCGCTTTTTCCGTAAAGCTGCGCGCGCTCCTGGTTCCGAGCGGCGAGGAATGGATCGGACTGGCGCCGCTCAGCGGGGTCTCTTCTGCTGCCGCTCTGAATAGCCGGTTCATGCAGAAGGCCGCTCCGGGCGTGGCCTTTCTCGACCTCAAGGCGGAAGCCGGCCTGATGGTGCAGGGGTACCGGAATGAATCCCTTCGGCTCAGCGCCGTCGGATTGCTCGCCATCATGGCTGTGCTGTGGTGGGGGTTGCGGGATCTGCGTCTGGTCGGTCGCAGCCTGCTTCCGGCGTTGGTCGCCCTGCTCTTAGTGGTGGCCATCCTCACGGTGATCGGAGAACCTCTGTCGCTGTTCCATCTGGTGTCACTGCTGTTGGTCATCGGCATCGGGCTCAATTACGCCTTGTTTTTCAACCGGCCCTTCGCCGATGAGGAAGAGGAACGACGGACCCTTCTCTCACTGACCGTCTGCATCCTGGCCACAATGTCGGCATTCGGTACGCTCAGTTTTTCGCATACCCCCGTGCTCCATGCGATCGGCCTGACGGTCGGCCTGGGCGCCGCCTTCTCTCTGACGGTCGCCGCCATGTTGGGCCGACCGAAGGTGACAGCATGAACCGCGCCTTGCAGCTGACGGCCATGGCAACCGCGAACCCACTTGGGCTCGGCGTCCCGGAGACCTGGGAGGCCCTGCGCCAGGATCGGCATGGATTGCGGCCGAACGATTTCGAAGATGCAGCCATTAAGACCTGGATCGGGCGAGTGGACGGGCTGGAAGCGGAGCCCATCACAGGCGAGTTGGCCGACTATGATTGCCGGAACAATCGTCTGGCCCTGCTGGGGCTGCGTCAGGACGGATTCGAACGGGCCGTAGAGCGCGCGCGACAGCGATACGGACCGGATCGCGTCGGGGTCCTGATCGGCACGACGACCTCCGGCATATTGGAAACGGAGTTGGCCTATCGGCGGCGAGCGCCCTCCGGAGAGATGTTGCCGATGGCCGTGCGCTATCGGGAGACTCAGAATTTGTTTTCGGTCAGCGACTTCGTCCAGCGGCGCCTGCAGCTCAATGGGCCTGTCGTCTCCGTCTCCACGGCCTGTTCATCCAGCGCCAAAGTCTTCGCTGCCGCGTGGCGCTGGATCGCCACGGGTCTATGCGACGCGGTCGTGGTAGGCGGAGTAGATAGTCTCTGTTTCATGACCCTCTATGGATTCACCTCCCTCGGCCTGCTGTCCGACCGTCCCTGCCGCGCCTGCGATGCGGACCGAAACGGGCTTTCGATCGGGGAAGCCGCAGGATTCATGTTGTTGGAACGCGGGGGTGGAGCAGAAGGAACCGTCGAGCTACTCGGATACGGCGAAAGCAACGATGCCTATCACATGTCCACGCCTCACCCGGAAGGAACCGGCGCCGCCTTGGCGATGGAACGGGCGCTTGATCGTGCGCAGCTCAAGCCGGTCGCTATCGACTACGTCAATCTTCATGGCACCGGCACCCAAGCGAATGACCTCGCTGAGGATCGCGCGATTTGGACGACATTCGGCGGAAGGACGCCATGCAGTTCGACCAAGGGCAGAACAGGACATACCCTCGGCGCAGCCGGTATCACAGAGGCCATCATCGCGGCGCTCTGTTTGCGGCAAGGATTCATTCCGGGGACGTTGCATACGAACCGTCTCGATTCCCGCCTCCAGGGCCTGGTCGTGATGGCCAGCGAATACCGGCCTCTCCGACGGGTCATGAGCAATTCATTCGGATTCGGCGGGAATAATTGCAGCCTCATTTTCGGGATGGCGCCGTGATGCAGGTCTATTTACAGAGTGTCGGCATCACCGGTCCAGGGCTCGATGGATGGGCGGCTTCCCGGCCGATTCTGGCCGGGCTTGCGGAGCATCGCATGGCTCCTACTTCAAATACGATCCCCGATATCCTGTCGGCAGCCGAACGTCGCCGCAGCAGCCCCGCCGTACGACTCGCCCTCTTGGCGGCGCAGGAAGCCTTGCGGGCAGGAAACGTGCGGAGCGAAGAGATGGCCACGGTCTTTGCGTCCTCCGACGGAGACGGCGACATTACGCAGCAAATTTGTGAAGCGCTGGCAGGCCAGGCGCGAGAAGTCTCTCCCACTTCTTTCCACAATTCCGTACACAATGTAGCAGCCGGCTATTGGAGCATCGCGACCGGATCGCGGCTCGCCTCGACCAGCCTCTGCGCCTACGACGTCTCGTTCGCCGCCGGGCTCCTCGAAGCGGCCTGCTTTGCCGTCGTCGAGCAACAACCCGTGATGTTGATCGCTTCCGACCTGCCCTTTCCTTCCCCGCTCCATACCATTCGTCCCGTCGAACAGAGTTTTGCCGCCGCCCTGCTCATGACTTCAACCGCCGGTCGTGCGCCCCTCGTACGGTGGCAGATCGGTCTCGATGCTCGCAGTCCGGCGACGCCCTTTCCGGCAGGACTGCCGGGCAGCCTGCGCAGCAATCCGGCGGCTCGTTGCCTGCCGTTATTGGCGACGTTGGCCGAAAACCGGATGGACCGCATCACGCTCGACTATTCCGACTCCAGCAGTCTCATGGTCACATGCGAAACGGGATGTGATCGATGAACACGTCATACAGGGACATGGCAGAGTTGATTCCGCATCAAGGCGCCATGTGCCTATTGGACCGCGTCGAACGTTGGGATGACCATTCTATTGTGTGCCGGGCCATGAGCCACCAGCGTCCGGATAATCCCTTGCGTGACAGCAGCGGGTTGCGCGCCATTTGCGCCGTCGAATACGGCGCCCAGGCCATTGCGGCCCATGCCGCTCTGCTCGGACGGCCAAGTGGAGGCGATGTCCAGGCGGGAGCATTGGCTGCCGTACGGGATCTCACCACGGCCCTTTCCCATCTGGATGGCATTCACGGCGCCTTGACGATACGAGCCGATGTGCGGCTGGTCCACGAGCAAGGACGGATCTACGACGTGACGGTGTCGGGTGACGGCCGGACTCTATTGAGGGGGCGTCTCACTGTCGTGACCTCTCCCGTGGAGCTCCACAGGTCTCAGCCCCTACCGGCGGAAAGACCGGCATGAGCAAACGCGCATTGGTCACAGGGGGAAGCGGGGATATCGGCCGGGCTATTTGTCTGGCGTTGGGCGCTGCCGGCTTCGAGGTCATCGTCCATGGACACCGGCATCTCGATCGAGCGCAATCGGTGGCGCAGGCGATTCGCGACCGGGGCGGCAAGGCCGATGCCTGCTGCTTCGATGTCACGGACTTCGATCAGGCGCGGCAGGCTCTGGAACGCCTGCAGACAGCCGGCGCCATTCAGGTGCTGGTGAACAATGCCGGCATCTATGATGACGCGCCGATGGCCGGTATGACCCTGGAGCAATGGAGCAGGGTCATCGATGTGTCGCTGAACGGGTTTTTCAATGTCACGCAACCCCTGCTGCTCCCCATGGTTCGCACCCGCTGGGGACGCATCGTCACTATCACTTCCATCAGCGCCGTGATCGGCAACCGGGGCCAGGTCAATTACGCTGCCGCGAAGGCAGGGCTCCATGGAGCCACCAAAGCCCTCGCCCTCGAATTGGCCTCGCGGAACATCACGGTGAACGCCATTGCCCCCGGTATCATATCCACGTCGGCGACCAGTGAATTGTTCGACACAGAGACGGTCGGCCGGTTGGTCCCGATGAAACGCGCCGGCACCACGGAAGAGGTGGCCGGTCTGGTGACCTATCTGGTATCCGATGCCGCCGCCTATCTTTCCGGACAGATCATCTCCATGAACGGAGGGCAGGCGTGAACATCCCGGCCACGGAATTCGCCGCCGTCATCCCGGCTTATAACGAGGCCGCGACGATACATGCCGTGGCAACCCGCACATTGAGATATATCCATCTGGTCATCGTCGTGGATGACGGTTCCTCCGACCGGACGGCGGAGGCGATTCGCGAGCTGCCGGTGACGGTGCTGCGCCATCCGCACAACCAAGGGAAGGCCGCCGCCCTCTGGCTGGGCATGCAGTATGCCCTGGAACGAGGCGCCGCCGCCGTCCTCACGCTCGACGGCGACGGACAGCACGAGCCGGACGATATCCCGGCATTGATCGCCATGCACCGGCGCGATCCCATGGCCATCATCATCGGAGCGAGGTTTCGCCGGAAGCAGGCCATTCCATGGCTTCGGGCTATCGCGCATCGCACGGCAAATTTTTGGGTATCGTGGGCGGCCGGGTACCAGATTCAAGACAGCCAGTCCGGGTTCCGTCTGTATCCGGCTGCAGTGCTCAATAAGGCGGGATCGCGTTGCGACCCCACGTCCGGATTCGCCTTCGAAAGCGAGGTGCTGATCGAGGCGGGCAGAATGGGCATTCCGATCAGAGCGGTGCCGGTGCCGGCCATTTATGGACGCCATCTTCGGCGGAGCCATTTCAGGCAGATGCGAGACGTGGCCCGGATCACCGGCATGGTCGCACAGAAACTCCTGGCCAACCGGATGGACATACCGGGATTGCTCAAAAGCCGGCGATGCCCGTCCCGTCCCCTCGCCTCTTCCGGGCCTCCCATATCAGCGGAGGGCCACCAGCTTCCTCATCGCCATCGGGTTCTCTTCATGGCCGAGGCCGTGAGCCTGGCACATGTGGCAAGAGCGGTCGCGTTGGCCCGGACACTTGATCCCGATCGCTACGACGTCCATCTGGCTTGCGACCGGCGATACCTCCATCTCTTCGAACCATTACCTGCGACGGTCCATGCGATCCAGTCCATCGACAGCAATCAATTCCAGGACCGGCTGCTCAAAGGGCGTCCGCTCTATAGCGCGACCGATTTGCGTGGCTACGTGAAAGAAGAGCTGCGCCTGCTTGGCAACCTCAACCCAGACGCGGTGATCGGAGATTTTCGCCTCTCCCTGTCGGTGAGCGCCCGTATCGCCGCCGTTCCATACATGACGGTTACCAATGCCCATTGGAGTCCCTATGCGAGGCAGCGGTTCATCGTGCCTGAACTGGCCATTACCGAGCGGTTCGGTCCGCGTTTCGGGCAAGGGCTGTTCACCATGATGCGGCCCTTTGTCTTCGCCCGCTACACGCTCGCGCTCAACCGGGTGCGACGCGAATATGGACTGCCCTCCTTGGGCTATAGCCTGCCGCGGATGTTCATGGAGGCCGATGCCACCTTGTACGCCGACCTGCCGGAGCTGGTGCCGACCTATAACCGGCCGCCGCAGCATCACTATCTCGGTCCGGTGCTCTGGTCTCCTGAATCGACACCAGTCTGGTGGGATTCATTGCCTGACATCCGGCCGATGGCCTATGTCAGCCTTGGGACTTCGGGCCGGTCCGATCTGCTTCCGATGGTCTTGCGGGCCTTGGACCGCCTTGGAGTCGGCGCGCTGGTATCGACGGCCGGCCGGATATCGCCGGCTGCCGTTACGGCCCGCACATGGATGTCCCGTTATCTGCCCGGCCTCAAGGCAGCTGCGCGTGCGGACGTCGTCATCTGCAATGGCGGAAGCGCAACGGTGTACCAGGCATTGGGGGCTGGAACTCCCGTCTTGGGGATACCCAGCAACCTTGACCAATATCTGATGATGGGCTACCTGCAGCAATACGGAGCGGGTGAATACCTTCGGGCAGGCGACCTCACCTTGCAGGCGTTGACCGACCTCTTGGATCAGATTCTGCATACGCCGGGATACCGGCTCCAGGCCGACAGACTGCGATCAGTGATTCGATCCGGCGGCTTGGCCGAACGATTCGAGCACCTGCTCATTCCATTTCTCGGCGCCGCTTCGAGAGTTCCCCGCGCGACATCCCTCACAAACCATCGCGCCCTCCCGGCCCATGTCGGCGCGGGCCGGTACGGGCCGCCGTACTATCACGATGGGGGCGAAGGATGACCAGCGATCCGGCTGATTCCATCAAGAAACAAGCGCAGAATACCGAAGTAGCGCCTAATGTGGTCGCACAACATCTCAACGTGCATTCCACGACGCTGACCGGGCTGTTGCTGCTGGCAGTGTTGTACAGCCTGCATTTCGGCCGCGTCATCTTTCTTCCGATCGCCATCGCCCTGCTCCTGGCGGTGCTCTTTGCGCCACTTCTGCGGCGCATGAAGGACATCAGAATTCCCGAACCTGTCGGAGCGGCACTTCTCCTGGCGCTGTTCATCGCGATAGCCGGCTACGGCATGTCACGACTGGCCGGACCGGCGGCGGAATGGGCGGTCAAGGTTCCCCACGCGTTCCGCGAAGCGGAATACAAGCTTCAAGTCATCAAGAAGCCCATGCAGGACGTGACCAAAGCGACGGAGCTTCTCACTCAGGCCGCCGAATTGAACGAAGGAAAGAAGGTGCAGCAGGTCGAGGTCAGGGGCAATGGATGGCAAAGTAAACTCTTCAGCATCACCGGTGAATTGATCTTCGGACTCGCGACGACTCTGATTCTCTTGTATTTTTTACTCTCTTCCGGCGATCTCTTCCTGCAAAAACTCGTGAAGGTGCTGCCGCGTTGGGGAGATAAGAAGCGGGCTGTGGAAATTGTGCGCCAGATCGAAGGACAGCTGTTCCAATACCTCTTCACCGTCACCGGAATCAATATCGGTCTAGGCATCGCCGTCGGGATCGCCATGTCGTTTCTCGGCATGCCGAATCCGATTCTCTGGGGTGTCATGGCCGCATTCCTGACGTTTATCCCCTATTTGGGCCATGTGTTCGGAACCATCGTGGTAATGCTGGTGGCGGCATTGAGCTTCGATGAAGTCGGGCGGATGTTTCTCGCGGGTGGCTCCTATGCCGGCTTTGCCCTCATTGAAGGTTACTTCGTGACCCCGATGATTTTAGGACAGCGGCTCGAAAGCAACCCGGTGGTGCTGATTCTCAGCCTGATGCTGTGGGGATGGATCTGGGGAATCGGTGGAGCGTTGCTGGCCGTCCCCCTTCTGGTGGCATTCAAAATCATTTGCCATCATGTGGAACCGCTGGAGCCCATCGGCGAATTTTTGAGCAAATAACCTGCCGCTGATCTTCGACCATTTGTTAGTCAGCACAATCTGATCATGCAAGGTGGCGGGACAGCCGACCTACCCCTCGCTCGCAACCAGGCGAGCGGGTTGCGAATTCCAAGGGAATGCAGGCAGGATGCCCGGATGTTCGCGTCTCCCTTCCGCTCAGGCCTGGTCATCCTGTGCGCGCTATGTTTTGGCGTGGCCCTCGATGGACAGGCGGAACCCCCAGCCCAGGGCGTGCACTGGGGCTCGATCGCATTTCCCGATCACGATCAGACGCTCACGCTGGGGATGACCGTGGTGGACCGGTTCACGGAGTTCGACGGTGAGGGCAAGCGGTACAACAATATTCGAGAAACGATGGGATTCAACTTCTTCACGATCAGTTGGACCCAGCCGCTCGCGCGTTTTCCCGGTTGGAATTTCAACTTCACCGCGGGCGGCGGACCCACTCGTGACGGGCCGAGCCGGTTCTTGCAAAACGAGGTCGTGCATAAATTCCGCGGTTTGACGCCCGTGCCGGTCGGCCGAAAACGCGAGGCCAACGACTTCATGTTGAGCAGCACATTGACCCGCTGGTTCAGCCTGTTCGGGTCGAACGATGTCTTCTTCGCCGGAATAGGCGGAGCGGGCGGATCGCTGTATTACGAGCCCTATGTCCAAGCCGGTTTTCGGCGGCTGGCGGCGCTGGAGCCGATTCCCTGGGTCGGCGAGCATCTTCGCGTGTCAGCCATGGCCCGGTATGGCCGGCCGTACAGCGGTGCAGCGTTCGATCAAGTGGCTCCTCAATCGTACCTTGCGCAGGCTTCAATCGGTCTGGGAAACTATCGCTGTTGGGAGGAGAGTACTCCGTGGGAGCTTGAGGTAGCCGTGACGTTCGATTCAGGACTCTTCGTGGACCATCGGGGAGATTCGCTGGAAGAACGATTCGTGTCTGCCGCCCTGCGCTACTCCGCGTTCACCTTCGAAACCTGGAACGATCTGATCAACCAGAAAGACTACGGCCCTACCTTTGGCGCCCGCCTCACCCTCGACCTGCTCTATGCGTATGAGCGCTGGTTCCAGTAATCAGGACATGCGTTACACGCGACGAAGCTTGCGAAGACATAGCGGCGCTCTGTCGAGATAAACCGAGCGGGGAAAGGCCCGCCCGACCGGGAGGGTCGGACGGAGCAAGCATCATAAACAATCGGCTCGTCGGCCGGACCATGAACCACGACGGTGAGTGCTCGAAGGATCGTCGAGATTACAGAGCCCATTCACCTGCCACAGGCAATTTTCAGCGATTCAATGTCATTCGCCATGTCCAACTTGCCAAGGTTGGGGACGCGCTGTCCCGACGCAAACGCGATTTCGGTGCCTTTGAAGTCTTTGTCTTCATAGGCCCGAACGATGGCGTTGGAGCCCACAATGACGCTTTCGATATCATTGCTCCAATCCTTGCCTGCCAGATTTTTCAACGTAGCATATTCCTTTGGCCCTTGCAGCGTGACATGCGGGTCATCGGCGTCGAAATCATCGTCCTCGAAGATTTCGATATAACAGTTCTTATCCACGACCTGCATCTCCAGATCCGCGGCGTAGACCGAAGGTGCAAACGCCACAAGAGCCGGCATCAGGATCGCCAGTTTCCATGCTGCCATTTTATACCTCCCACTATCGGTTTTCAGTCGGCAGGCCAGTCTTCTTTCGCCGCTCCGCCGCCTATTTGAGAATGCCGACGAACCATAACAAGAGAAGGATGCTGGCCGGAACGCCTAGAACCCAAAGTATGAATCCCTTGCCTAACGTTCCCATATGCTCCTCCTGTCAATCCGGAGATGACTTGGCTCATGGGACCAGCGAGGCAGCCGCGAGTTCACGATTCAATGCCTTGACCATCTTCAAATGGGCGGTCCGGTCCTCGGTCAGCTCCGCCGTGAACAGATCGGAGTACCTGCTCTGGAGAACCTGCGCGAAGTGCTGATGTTTGGCGGTTGGAATCTGATACAGATCCGCCAAGGAACTCACATATTGACCGCCACCTGCCGCGGCTTCTTCCCGTAGATTCTGATAGGCCACTCCTGCGAACAAATTGATTTTCTGCTCCTTCAATACCATCCCGTCGGCCGAAAACAGATCATTCGGGGTCGTACTGGAAAAGAAATTGACGGTGGTATCGATGGTGGCCTTGGTGGTGTTACAGGCCGCGACCGTTAAGCCGACGACCGCAAGACACAACCCTAATCCAAAACTCCGGCCTGGTAGAGATGCTTTCATAGTGACCTCCTTGCGACGATTCTGTGAGGGTGATATCACCAATCAGGTTATCTTGTGGCTCTTGCTTTTTTGTAGCGTACAAACATAGCGGGCGGGCCTAGTGATTACCCTAGACTGCAAGCAAGAAAAGGCTTGTTGTTGAGTTGGCCGATTCTTGCGTGGCAACCTACGGCGTCTCATTCCAGTGGAAATGCACCCGAAATCGAAGGCTGCGATGCCAGCGAATGTCCACCTCTGCAGAACGCATGCAGAATTAAGCCTGTCAGGATCTGTGTCCT
>JAJFBJ010000023.1 GCA_020697375.1 Nitrospira sp.
CGCGATTTTCAGCTCTTTTCGACCTCTGGATGGAGAATAGAAAGGAACAGATCAAGCATCTAAACAAGGGGTGAAGGAAGGTCAGCAAAAAACATTCGTTAGGAGCACCATAGCGGACACAAGACAGGAGACTGCGTTTGAAGGACCAGATCGTCTTTCAGTCTATGTCTATGGGGTGAATCAATCCGGTCAGTGGAAGGAAGGCGACCAGTTGCCCGTCAGAGTCACCGCCATCACTGACCTGGCACTCGGGAAGGAATTGATATGGCGAGCCCATGGCTTGGTGGAATTACCAGACGGAGAGCCGAGGCCGATGAAATCGATTGCGTTGCCCCACTGTAACATCAAAGACCCGCCCGTGGGCGGCCTTTCGTGCGGCAGTTCGGATCGCTCAGGCAATTTTTACATCGATCTGTTTCGACTTCGCTTTTTCGGATTCGGAAGGTGCAACGTCAACATGCCGTCAGCATACTCCGCCCTCACCTTGCCCCCATCGACAGTATTGGGAAGTGTGAAGCTTCGGACGAACCGGCCATACGGTCGCTCAATCCGGTGATAAGTCTTTCCACTCTGTTCCTTCTCCTGTTTCCGCTCGCCCTGGATGGTGAGGACATCGTTCTCCACCGTCACGTCTTCCTTCTTCACTTCCGGAAGTTCCGCCTTAATCGCATATTCGATTGCGGTTTCACTGATGTCGACCGCGGGCATCCAGTCGGCAACCGTCACGATCTCTTTCCCATTCCCCCCGGCGGAGCTGCCGGATGCCTTGAACCGCAGGCGAAACATTCACGAAGTTGAACGCGCCTTGTCCGCACTTCACGATCGATGCCAGATCCGGCATGCCCCACACCAAGCCACTTTTCCTGCAACCAATCCAACTACGTCTCCACCACTCCCATCGACAAAGCTGACCGAAGGGCCGGCCTGTTTATGTTGCGTTCAGGTCTGCACGAGACTGCATCAAGAAGAAGGATGCTATTGCTTGAGGCTATGATGCGACGTGCTAGAATCGTTTCGGGCCGAGGAAGTCTCCGCGCCCCGATACTTGGGGATATGATGCGATAGCACTGGAACATCAGGGCGCCGCGAGCGACAGACTATGATCAAAGTGCTCCTGGTTGAAGATAACCCGATTGATGCGCAGCTCACGCAAGATCTGCTTGCCGAATGGGCGCTCGATCGGTTCGAGGTGACCCATGCTGCCATCCTGGCAGAAGGCTTGAACAGCCTGGGACGAGGCCGGTTCGATGTCGTGCTCCTGGATCTTTCGCTCCCTGATACGCATGGCTTAAGTACAGTCACTCAGGTCCTGGCGACAAGCCCCGGAGTACCGGTCGTGGTCTTGAGCGGGCATGATGACCATCCGCTCGCGCTGCAAGCGCTCCAGCATGGGGCGCAAGATTATCTGGTGAAAGGAACGGGCGGGGCGGACTTCCTTGCGAGATCGATCCTCTATGCCATCGAACGCAAGCGGGCGCAGGAACGACTGACGTACCTCGCCCAGTACGATCAGCTGACCGGCATGATCAATCGCACTCTGTTTCGCGACAGGTTGGTCCACGCGATGGCGCGCAGTAAACGAAAAGACCAACCCTTGGGCATCATGCTCCTCGATCTCGACCGTTTCAAAGCCGTCAATGATCGGCTGGGTCATGATGTCGGAGATCAATTGCTGAAAGTCGTCGCCTCGCGGCTTACTGAATGCGTCCGCGAGGTGGATACCATAGCTCGCATGGGGGGCGATGAATTTACCGCCATTCTCGAAGGAGTCTCCGGAGAAGCGGATGTGATCGTGGTCGCGAATCGGATCGTGGAGTCAATCGGCGCGCCATTTCACATTGGGAAGGACCATATCTCGATCGGCGTGAGTATCGGGATCACCCTCTACCCGCTGGACGACCAGAATATCGATGAGCTCCTAAGGCATGCCGACAAGGCCATGTACGCCGCCAAAAAACAAGGCGGAAGCCGGTTTCAATTTCATTCGACGACCGGTCATCATCCATCCGACAGCGCCGGCCTGGCAAGCTGACAACGCCGCTTCGTTTCCATCGGCTTTTTACTGGACAATGACGTATCTCCGATATAAGCCGAAGCCAATTACCGTCCGATATCGGCGAGGGGCTGCTCGGTCACGATCACCGATCCCCTCGGATTGGGCAACAGCACATTTGCGGATACCAATTCTTCACGGACGGGAGTCGGATGCGTATCAGGAGTCATCACCAGCCCCCAATGCTGATTGTCTCGGCAGACATTGTCGAGCAACAACGCTTCCGCATGGTGGAACAGCAGGATTCCGCTCAGCATGTTGCTGTGGCAGAGATTGCGGACACATTCCGGATGGCTCCCGGGATCCCGTACGGCCAATCCAAAGTGGTGATTTCCATAACAGACGTTTTGCGCCACGCGCGGTTGTGCCCCGGCAAAGACGAAGATGCCTGACTCGCGGTTGTAACAGACTTCATTGTCGATGAATGTGACGCGGGCCTCCGGACCATAGATCACCACCCCCGACAGCAAGCCTTCCGTCGCCCGGCATTGCGTAATGGTGCAGAGTGAATCGAGCACATTGATCGCGGAATGCTGGTCGCTCCCCACATACCGAAAGGTGATCCCGCTGATCAGGCCTGAAGGCACGCGCTGAAGATAGAGCGGCCCCCCGCGTCGGCTATAGATTTGAACATGGTCCCGCCCGGCACCCACGAGGAGTACCGGACGGTCCGCGATAAATACCTTGTCTTCATACAGGCCGGGACGGACAAACACCTGATCCGTTTCGCCGGCTTCTTTCAGCGCCGCACTGGGCCTGACATAGGCATGGGGATCCCGGGCATCGACGATCAGCGTCCGTCCTCCTTTAGGGTTTGGCGGCGGGTCGATGAGCGGCTCTTTCCGTTCATCGGCAGAACCTTCATGATGCTGTCTTTCCATATCCCTGTTTTTCGATCCCGCACAGGCCGGATCACTGGTCCTGTTTGCCGGGACGGTTGAACGTTAACCACCCCAAAAATGACCTGAACTTGTATCAATTTCCGCGGCACAGGAAACTCGCGACGGCACTTTCCGTACAATGCTGTCTGAATTCCTCCACGATTCTCTTCGAAGCCGCACCGGCCTCCCCTCACCATACTCCAGCCAACCATCCAATTTCACACTGGTTTCATCCGCTTGGTCACATTGGTGCGCTTCTTCCATATCGGCATAGGCACGGCGATTGCCTAATCGCAGGCTCCTGTGGTCACAAGCATGAAAGGGGACCTCATGACGAAGGCTCAATGTAATTTCGTTTCGTTTCGAAGCGTCCTCGCCTTGTTGGTTTTCCTTGGAAGTCTCGCGGTGGCTTCGGATCTGCCTGCTGCTCCGGCCCAACCCGCCGATACCTCGCATCGGTTATACGATCGCGTGATGGAGGAATTCCGGCATAAAGATTACAACGCCGCACTCGCTGGGTTTCGTTTTTTTCTCGAACTGCATGCGCGGTCGGCTCTGTCGGCTAATGCTCAATACTGGATGGGCGAATGTCAGTACCGCATGGGACAGTACAAGGATGCGCTCGATTCGTTCTACAATGTCATCGCCTATTACCCCTTGAGCCAAAAACTCGCCGCCTCTACTCTAAAGATCGGACAGATTTACACGAAGCAGGGCGAAGGGGAAAAGGCCCTGATGATGTATGAGCGCGTGACCGACCAATATCCTGATAGCACGGAAGCCGAGGCCGCGCGCAAAATCCTGGAAGCCGCATCCGTGAAAAGCGAGGCGCTCTCTGCCGAATTGCACTGACCCGCCCGCCCGTCCGTTTGTCGCCCTCCGGCAAGGCAGGTCCCGGCGGTCTGTCGGATTATTCCGGTTCGTCGAGGTCTAACTGCGTGAGAAGACCTGGAACCGTATAGGCGTGGAGCGGGCTTAACCTGATGAGTTGCACGCCCGCCGCCCCGAGGGCCGATTCGAACATCGAGTCACGCGAACCGTCTGGCACATCGTCCGACAACGGCCGCTCGACTTGCACCACCTTTTCGACCAACCGGCTTCCCGGATGCACGAGCACAAAGGTGGCCCGCTTCAGCGCGAGTTCCCGCAACGTCTCCGCAGGCGGCGTCCCCGTTGGAATCCGTAAGTCCAACCAGCACCAGAGAGGAATCTGCGTGAACAGTAAATATCGATCCTCCACGGCCAGCCGGAGCAGATTGTAGAGCTGCACCTCACGATCTGTCAGGAGAGGCTTGGCCACGAAGGTCATGCCGGCTGGAGGACCATCCGAAGAGGAAACAACTGCGCGCTTTCTTCCGAAACTCTCCCAGGCCAGGCTCCCTAAAAAGACCAGCACCCCAATGCCGAGGATTGGATAGAACCATTCCATTTGAAGTATCCTGCGAGTTCAGCGAACCAAACTGGGCCATTTCTTTAGGGATCCGAGCCGGCCCGGCGCCAGGGAGCCCAGGAGAACCGGGTGACTGGCTCCCGTCACCTGCGGCACGTTCGTGCACTGTCCATGATAGGTATCATGGGCCAGCAGGGCAAACGCAGTCGCTTCGAACGCCTTGCTGTCCCATCCGCAATCATCAAACGTCGATACTGGCGTCGGCTCAAAGACCTGCCGAAGAGATCCCATGATTGCGCGATTGTACACACCGCCGCCGCCGACGATGACATCATGAATCTCGCCGGCCAGCCACCGTCTCGACGAGCTGATCGACTCTGCCGTCCACATCGCGCAGGTGGCCAACAGATCTTCGGTCGATAGCCGGGCTCTACGTTGCCTAGCCAATAAATTCCTGACAAATGGTGCGCCGAATTCTTCTCGCCCGGTGGATTTCGGCGGACGCCGCGCAATGAACGGATGGGCCATGAGATCGCCGAGCAGCCGCCGGTTCACGGTCCCACGCCGCGCCAATCGACCGGCAGGATCGTAGGAGCGCTTTCCCTTGCTCACTTCCCGCACGATGGCATCCAGCACCATGTTGCCGGGGCCCGTGTCGAATGCGCGTAATTCCGAGACTCCTCCTCCCGCCGGCAGGTACGTCACATTGCTGATCCCGCCGATATTCACGACCAAGCGCCCCCGCCGGACATGGCTGAAGGCCACCGCATGGGCATAAGGAACCAATGGCGCTCCCTCGCCGCCCGCGGCCATATCCCGCGGCCTGAAATCTCCTATGGTGATGATGCCCGTCCGCTCCGCAATGACGGCCGGTTCACCGATCTGAAGTGTGGACCGGACCAGGCCGACGCCCGGCTCACGGTTCCCCTTCGGCAAATGGTGAATCGTTTGGCCGTGCGAACCGATCAAGCCGATATCAGTGGGGCGACAACCGGCTTTCTGAATGACCAGCAGGGCGGCCTTCGCGAACAGCTCCCCGAGATACGCATTCATGTGGCAGATGTCGGCCACATGACCATCGAGAGACAGCTTCCAGATTCGCTGCTGCAGAGCTCGTGGATACGGAAGGGATGCGAAGGCCAGCGTGGCGATCCTCGGAGTCCGGCTACGCCGCGTAATGTTGACAAGAACCGCGTCCACGGCATCCGCAGATGTCCCGGACATCAGCCCGACGACTTTCATCCAATCCCTCTCGCTCGTCGATGTACGATAACTTCGCCCTGCATTCGGTGCGCTACGCTAATCGAAACCTCGGCAATGGGTCAAGCGTCCCGCTTCAGCGCGCAAGAAAGAGGTGAGTGAGTCCTCGCGTTGACTTTGCAGAAATCGGGTGTTACCGTCCGCCGGATGTCTCGCCTGATCCTGCCCATCCTTTTCATGTTGGCTGCCGCGCCGCTTCAAGGCAATCTCTCAACGGTTTCCGTTGCACTTGCTGCCGAGCCCCTCAATATCGTCGTGACGCTTCCGGTCCTGAAGGACTGGGCACAATATATCGGGGGGACGCATGTGCATGTCACCTCGCTCATGACCGGCTATGAAAACGAACATACCTATTCGCCGAAGCCGAGCGACCTGGTGGCGGTGCGAAAGGCCGCATTGCTGTTCGAAGTGGGAGCAGGGCTCGAAGTGTGGGTGTCCTCGCTGGTCAAAAACGCGGGAAACGGCGCGTTGCAGGTAGTGACGACCTCCAAGGGCATTGCATTGATCCAGGATCGCGCTGAGCCAGCCGGATCGACGCAGGCTCACCATCACGATGCAGGCAACCCCCATGTGTGGCTGGACCCGGAAGCCGCCGCGACGATGGTGCAGCACATCTCTGATGCCTTGGCTTCTGCGGACCCCGCCCACGCTCCGGACTACCGGACCAATACGGCAGCCTATCTCCAAGCACTTGTGCGCGTCCAGCAGGAGTCCTTGGCACGGCTCCGGAAAGCGCCGCACCGGGCCGTGATCGTCCACCATCCGGCCTGGCCCTATTTCGCGCGACGGTACGATGTACAGATTGCAGGAACGATCCTCACGCAACCTGGTGGAGAACCGTCTGCGCGACATCTTCATATCCTGATCGAAACCATCAAACGGGAGCAGATCCGCGTCATTATCTCCGAGGTGCAATTGAATCAAAAGGTACCGCAGCTGCTCGCACGAGAAACGGGCGCACGCGTCGTCGTACTGACCACACTGCCCGGAGGTCTGCCGGGAACCGAGACCTACCTCGACATGCTCCGTTATAATGTGCTCCAATTGGCCCAGGCGCTCGAACAGGCATAGTCGCCATCTCCACCTGACAGCAACCGACGAACCAGTATCTTCAACGAACGCCGCCGCGCATGACCCCTCCCATTATTCGCTTCGACCATGCCACCTTCGGTTTTCCAGGCGTCATCGCACTGGAAGATATCTCCCTGATTATCCCGGAATCTGAGTTCGTCGGGGTCATCGGCCCCAACGGCTCCGGCAAGACCACCCTGTGCCGCGCGGTACTCGGTCTCATGGCCCCTCTGCGGGGCACACTCAGAGTCCTCGACTGTGCCTGCGAAGAACTCCGCTGTCATCATCGTGCGCTTATCGGATACCTGCCGCAAAAAGGCATGCTCGATCGCAACTTTCCCGTCACGGTTCTGGAGGCGGTTATGATGGGACGGTACGGCGCGTTGGGATTGTTCCGCCGCCCCTCACGGAAGGATGGGGACATCGCCCGTGAGGCACTTACCCACGTGGGAATGGACCATCACCGGGATTCCGCACTGGGTGCTCTTTCGGGAGGCCAGCAGCAACGCGTGTTCATCGCGCGCGCCCTGGCGCAGCAACCCCGGATCCTTCTCCTGGATGAACCGACGACCGGCCTGGACCTCACCGCTCAACATAGCGTCGTGGAATTGATCCAGCAGCTTCACCGGGAATTGAAGCTCACGATTCTCATGATCACGCATGACATCAACATGATTCGCTCGCGGGTGGACCGGCTGGTCCTGCTCAAAACGAAATTGTTCGCGGCTGGGCCGCCGCAAGAAGTTCTGAAACCCGAGATTCTCAGCCAAGTCTATGGAAAGGAGCTTGTCATTACCGACAAAGATTTCGTCATCGTCGAGGATTACCATCACCATCACCACTGAAGAATTTCATGATCCAGCGATATAGCATCGAGTCACTCTGTGACCAATGCTTGAACCGCTGTGCCGGTCAATAGTTCACTCAATTATCAATTGACTCAATGACAACATGCTGGAACTTCTGACCTACGACTTCATGCAACGCTCGCTCCTGGCGGCGGCACTGGTGGGCGCGGTCTGCTCCGTGATCGGCGTGTTCGTGGTCCTACGAGGCCTCGCCTTCGCCGGGGCCGGTACGGCACATGCCGCATTTGCCGGTGTCACCCTGGCCTATCTGCTGGATCTCCCGCCTTTGAGCCTCGCGATCCTGTTCGGATTGGCGACGGTTTGGATTACCGGCTGGGTGGAGGAGAAGGGCCGCATGAAGCTCGATGTGTCGATCGGTATTCTCTACACCGCTACGATGGCGCTCGCCATTCTCTTTCTGGGACTCATGAAAACCTATAATCCGGAAGTATACGGCTACCTGTTCGGCAGTGTCCTATCCGTGACGACCGAGGAACTCCTCACGATCGGAGTCTTGAGCGTGGTGGTTCTGGGGACTATTCTCCTGCTTTCAAAGGAGCTGTACTTCATTGCGTTCGACCAGGAAATGGCGGCAGCCTCGGGCGTTCCCGCACGACAAATCTTTTATCTGCTCCTGTCTCTCGTGGCGCTGACCGTGGTGATTTCGCTCAAAACCGTCGGCGCCATTCTCGTGTTCGCAATGATTTTAATTCCGGCTTCCACGGCCTATCAACTCACGCATAGCCTTCGCCAAATGACGCTGTACTCCATCATGATCGGAACGTTTTGCGCCGTGAGCGGGGTACTGCTCTCCTATGCCTTCGACCTTCCGTCCGGTCCGTCCATCGTCCTGCTTGCCACCAGTCTTTTCTTCCTGGCGGTCTGTTGTTCACCCAAGCGGTTGCATAGAATTCAGCCGCAGTAGGCCACGGGACATCCGGCTTATGAATCACCGTAAGGAAACCGCCGGAGGACCTGAAGGATGGAGAAATCCAGCCTCTTCACGAGAGCATGAGTGGGCGGCATGGCTACTGTTGAGCATCGGTTTGACCTGGCGGGAGGAGAAGGAAGAGAAAATGAGGGCGGGCGGATATCAGTCTTGCGGCTTCGCCTTCGCCCGGGACCAGACCATGCCGGTCTGTTCTTTTGCACTGAATCCAAGCCGTTCATAAAATCCAGGCATGCGCGTGCACAACCAGAACAGCTCGACCTGCTGAAGAGTGGGATGGTCCAAAATTCGCCTGACGATCTCTGTGCCGATCGCCCGGCCTTGATAGTCGCGATCGACGATCACATCCCAAATCGAGGCGCGATAGACATAGTCGGTCAGGACACGGCCGAACCCGATCAGGCGAGGCCCATCCCAGGCAGAGATAACGACGTCAGTTTGTGCGAGCATGGCATGAGCCTGTTCAAGCATACGATGCTTGGCCCAGGGAGCCTGACGGTATAGATGGATCAGTTGTGCAGCGTCGAAATCGTTGCGGTCGGAAAACGTGATGGCTCGTTTGCCGGTCTTGAGAGCGGGAGGCATCTTGTACTAAATTATTCCCTCCGATCCATGGGAACTGGGCCAAACCGTAGTGTAAGGGGAAGAACATGGGAACGCAAGTAAGAAGCTGTCCGAAGTGCTTTCAACTGATGTGGCTCAAGCAAGATCATTATGACGTGATCGACGAAGAGACCATCCGCACCAAGTGCCCGCACTGCGGGTCGACTGTTCGCTTTCGGCTGGTGACGGCCGGCGAAACTGCCGCAGGACCTAAAATGGGACACTGACTCGTGCAGGCGAATGGTGAGTTATGAAGGGGAAATGATGAATGTGCGGATCGTGCAATTCATAATTCAGCATTCAGCTTTCACCATTCGACTAAGCTACATTCCTCGTCCCGCGCCTTCCAACTCCGGTTGACTGCCAGGTAGAATCTTGATCAACGCCGCCCGGTACTCGCCCATCCGCGTTTCCTCCGCCCGATTCATAATGATTTCCTGGTCCCGGTGCATGCGGTCCACTTGATCGAGGACCGCCAGAAGCGGCTGGACCGTGCCCAGCACATTGCCGACCTCGAACGCCTCCAGTGATTCGATCAAATAGTCCTGCAACCCTTTGAATGGAGAGCGGCTGCTTTGCTCGCGGAAGCGCGACAGCGCCTGTTCGAAGACTTCAATGGCTTCTGGTTTTGGCCTGATTCCGCTCGGCATCGCCGTGAGATGCACAACCGGCGGCAGCTTGGATGCATAGCCCTTCAGTTGTGCGATCAACTCGCCAAGCAGATCGAGAACGGCATTCGTTTGCACCTTCGTCTCTCCTCAGTCTCGCCGACGGTGTTGTAGGCATCATCCTGTATCACCTTCATGCTCCGTTCTCGACCCGCCCCTGACGAGCCATCGCGAATGCGAGAAAATCCTGCACCCCCTGCATATCAGGGGGACAAGGGACCTCGAATCGACGAAACTCTCCGCCTGTGGGATGGGTGAACCCCAGAACGCGAGCATGCAGCATGACCCTGGGGATGGCTAGTCCCTGCACGGTCATCACTTTGGATCCGCCGTAGGTCTGGTCACCCAAGATCGGATGCTTGATCGATGCCAGGTGTACGCGCAACTGGTGAGTTCGCCCGGTTCTAGGCGAAAGCCGTACATGGGCGGCTATCCTGCCGTAACGCAAATCGACTTGGTATTCGGTCGCCGATTGCTTCGGTTTGGTCGTGTGTGACGAAAACTTCTTTCGCTCTTTTGTATCCCGGCCAATGGCAAGTTCGATGAGACCATGTCCCTTCCTGGGCACATTCCAAATCAGAGCCTCGTACAGACGTGTGATCGTATGCAGCTTGAATTGGGCCGCAAGCGCGCGATGCGCTTGATCGGTCTTGGCGATGACCATCACGCCGGATGTTTCCTTATCCAACCGATGGACGAGGCCGGGACGTTCCTTGCCTCCGATCTGTGACGGCGAAACGCCAGATGTCGAAAAATGATACAGCAATGCATTGACCAAGGTCCCTGACCAATTGCCTGGCGCTGGATGAACCACGAGCCCAGCCGGCTTGTTGAGCACCAGCAGAACGGCATCTTCATACAGGATGTCGAATGGAATGGCCTCAGGTTGAAGGTCGAGCGGTTCCGGCCTCGGAACTTCCAACCTGATGCGATCCCCCGGCTTTATTTTCCGGCTCGACCTCGTCGCCCGTCCATTGATTTGGATCCGTCCTTCCTCGATCAATCGCTGTAACGCCGATCGGGAAAACGCCGGATCACGGTTAGCAAGGAACAGATCGATCCGTTTCGATGATTCACCGGCAGTAACGAGGAATTCGACCGGCGTCGTGGTAAATCTTGTCCACAAGTCGTCAACATGTGGTTGCGACATTTCTTTTCTCGCGTCGATCTGCAGACTATGGCGCGCAGGTCCATTTCCGTCAATATGGCCGTCAACTTCACAGAATAATTCTGGAGATTGTCATGCCGGCGTGACCTATCGACTGGGATTTCTGACAAAAATCCAGCAATTAGATGGGACGACCTTCTTCTCTGAACTGGCATTTGAATTGCTTTCTTATCAATGCTGTTCCGACTCGAGAGTTTGGAGATTGCGACCATCTTATGGCCGGCCACTTTATCCACAGAATCCTCAGAAAACTCACAGGGAACAGTGAGCCATCTGCTTTCCGCCATGAATTGCCTGTGAACAACGACTTTGAACGGCTGTCGTCCCGGCCTCGGAGCGATCGCCGGATCGATGTTCGATTTGCCGTCAGAAGCCCCTGCATCTATGAATTGGTTGAAGGGCAGGGGGAAGAAGCCTGTACCGTCCGCGGCAAGGCCTATTCCTTGAACATTAGTGTGGGGGGCATTCTTTTGTTGCTCGATCGGAAACCGGACAAGGCACAGCTTGTAGCCATCTATAACCCCGCGCTGCAACAGCACCTTGACGGGCCCCGATTTGAAGTCCGATGGTCCATGCCACTCCCGTTCGGGAAGACCCCTGAGCGATATCTTGCCGGCTGCCACCTGACATTCGGAAGATTTCCTTACTTTCTCGTCCAGCGTCACCACATCGATCAAAATATTTCAGGTCTTCCGCTGTAAGCGTTTCTCCTTCCAGGGCTCACGTTCGTCCGATCGACTGTCATGTCCCCAAGCTTCTTATCGAGGCGGGCAGGCCCAACCTCGCCCGCTTTGCCAGCACAAGACCACCATCTTAAGCCTTGAGATGGAAACGTCGCAGGCATTTGCGGACATCACAACGTGGCGGGCATCCGCCTGGAATGTGAAATCATTGAGCGCCGACGCATGGGTGTTTGTCCAGGAGCGCCGCAAGATAGAGCGCATGATGCAAAGAGTCAAAATCCTGCGGAGGGGGGACCGTAAATTCATGATATAGGTGATCGGTTGGATGCGTGAACCCCAGCATCCTTGCATGTAACATGACCCTTGGAATCGCGTACTCCTTGATCACGCCGATGTTATTTCCCCCATACAGCATGTACCCGAGAATGGGATGGCCGATCGCGTGAAGATGGGTTCGTATTTGATGTGTGCGACCTGTATGGGGGACCAATAGCATACGGGCAGCGAGCGCCCCAAAACACGCTTCGACATGATACTGCGTTCTTGATGCCTTGGGTTGAGACGTGCGGATCGAAGTCCGTTGCGGATTCTGCCGATCCGGGCCGATCGAGAGTTCGATCCGGCCCGCTCGTTGCTCCGGCACACCCCACACGAGTGCCTCATATTGACGGTTGATGGAATGGCTTTCGAACTGTCTTGCCAGGCCCCGATGGGCATCCCTTGTCTTAGCGACGACCATCACTCCCGATGTATCCTTGTCCAATCGATGGACAAGGCCGGGCATGGCCCCATCGCTCATTTTGGCACAATGGTCGAGCAGCGCGTTCAGCAAGGTATTGGACCAATGTCCCGGCGACGGATGAACCACGACCCCGGCTGGTTTATTCAGCACCAGGCACGAGTGATCTTCGAACAAAATCTCGAGCGACGTCGTCTGTCCGGCGAGCCGTAACGGCGCCGCCTGCGGGGAATCGAAAGCGACCACATCGCCTGCCTTGATTCTCTGGCTCGGCTTGGCCGGCCGATCGTTGATCCTCACCCAGCCTGACGCAATCATGCGTTGCAAGGCAGCGCGCGAAAGTTTCGGCTGGCGGTAGACCAGAAAGAGGTCCAAGCGTTTTGACTGCTCACCGGCGGAGATATGAAATTCTGTTTGCATGATTCCGACACGCTACGGCAATGCGGCTGGGGAATGCAATTGGAGAGAACCGGCGGATTGCCTCCACCTGGGAATCGGCCTATGCTGGAAATGGGAGGCCGCTTCGGCTCACGATAAGGAGGTTCGCCCATGAAGAGGAGATCGGCTTTAGTCGCAATGTGCCTGGCACTTGTCTTTGGGCTTACGACTGTCGGAGAGGCAGCGGACCCGCCGGGCATCCCGCCGGAAACAGTGGCAGACTATCTTCATGCCGTGATCGAATCCGACCGGACCTTTTATACCGTCCACGTCGTCGAGCGGATGCAAAAACTGGGAAGTACCAGCGCGGCAGAAACGTGGCGCGCCGACAAGGCAACGTTGCCGCTCCCGGCGCAGTTCCTTCGGGAAGCCAACGAATTGGCCACCTTGACCGGAACGAATATTCGCTACCGCCTATTGAGCCTGTGGCCGATCAATGCTCGCAACGCACCGGCAAGCGACTCAGAACGTCAAAATTTGGAGGCCGTGCGGCAACATCCCGAACGAGCTGCCACCAACAGAGTAGAAGTCGAGGGCCATTCGTACTTTCAAGCCATCTACGCCGACCGTGCAGTGACCCAGGCCTGCATCGGTTGCCACAACAGTCACCCGCAAAGCCCTAAGAAAGATTTTAGGATAAACGACGTCATGGGTGGCTTGGTGATCGAGTTTCCGCTGAATCGAGAGTAGGCGCTTGGCCGAACGAAGCTCGCCGCCAGAACATACACATGACAGCATATTGGGAACAAAGCGGAGAACCCTGGCGCCTTACTTAGGAATGGCCGCGGCTGGCACGGTCGGCTATTTTCTTTCGAAGGCGCGCCTTTTCGAGACTGACCTGAGCTTCTCTCAACTCGGAGGGTAGGCCACCGATATGGACGCGTTGTTCTGCTGCTTCCACGGCCTGCCTGGCACGGTCGATATTGATGTCTTCCGCTTTTTCGGCGATTTCAGCCATTACGGTCACCTTGACCGGCGTCACCTCAGCATAGCCCCAAAGGATGGACATGTAGTGCCACGCTTCCTGGGCTTTGTAGCGAAGCTCTCCGATGCGAAGGCTGGACAAAAAATGGCAGTGGCCAGGCAAGACGCCGAATTCGCCCTCGCTTCCAGGGGCGATGACCTCATCCACCTCCTGGCTCAAGAGCAACTTCTCCGGCGTCACGACCTCTAATAAAATCTTTCCAGCCATTCTTCTTCCTACTTCCTTGTCCTATTTCTACTAGAGAACGGGCCGGGCGTCCTCTACTGCGCGCGTCCCACGAGGGTCTTCCGAGACCGCGCGTTTGCGCGAGCAAAGAGGACGCCTGGTCCGCCTCTCCCTAAACCTTCACTCCCATTTTTTCCGCTTTCGCCACCGCCTCTTCAATAGGGCCCACCATGTAGAACGCCTGTTCCGGCAGGTGATCGTATTTGCCTTCGAGGATTTCCTTGAAGCTCCGCACCGTATCCTTCAGCTTCACGTATTTTCCCGGCGCGCCGGTGAAGGCCTCGGCCACGTGAAACGGCTGCGAAAGGAACCGTTGAATCTTGCGAGCCCGTGCGACCGCCATCTTATCGTCTTCGGACAATTCATCCATCCCGAGAATGGCAATGATATCCTGTAAATCCTTGTAACGTTGCAACACCGACTGCACGCCACGCGCCACCTTGTAGTGCTCGTCCCCAATGGTCTGTGGATCGAGAATGCGCGAGGTGGAATCAAGCGGATCGACCGCGGGATAAATCCCCAATTCGGCCAGTTGCCGCGACAACACCGTCGTCGCATCCAAATGCGCAAATGCAGTGGCCGGAGCCGGATCGGTCAGGTCGTCCGCCGGTACGTAAATAGCCTGTACGGACGTAATGGATCCCTTTTTCGTGGACGTGATTCGTTCCTGGAGGGCCCCCATCTCGGTGGACAGATTCGGTTGATACCCGACTGCCGACGGCATACGTCCAAGCAAGGCGGATACTTCCGATCCGGCCTGCGTGAACCGGAATATGTTGTCCACGAACAGGAGAACGTCCTGATTCTCTTCATCGCGAAAAAATTCTGCGACGGCTAATCCGGTCAGCGCGACACGCAGACGCGCGCCTGGCGGCTCGTTCATCTGGCCGTAAATCAGGGACACTTTGGACTTGGTAAAATCGTCTGGGTCGATGACCTTGGATTCCTGCATTTCGTGCCAGAGGTCATTGCCTTCCCGAGTGCGCTCGCCGACGCCCGCAAACACGGAAAATCCACCGTGGTGCAGGGCAATGTTATTGATCAGCTCCATGATAATGACGGTCTTGCCGACTCCGGCTCCGCCGAAAAGCCCGACTTTTCCGCCCTTGCTGTAGGGCTCCAGCAAATCGACGACCTTGATGCCGGTCTCAAGCACCTCTGTCTTCGTGTCTTGATCTTCCAAGCGCGGAGCGGGACGGTGAATCGGATAGGTCTTTTTCGCCTTGATCGGCCCCTTTTCATCGACCGGTTCGCCAAGCACATTGATCAGACGTCCGAGCGTCTCGCGTCCGACCGGCACAGAGATCGGCGCTCCAGTATCCAGCACATCCATCCCCCGTGTGAGCCCGTCAGTTGTCGACATCGCGATCCCACGCACGCGGTTTTCACCAAGGTGGGACGCGACTTCGAGCGTAATCCGCACGGCCGGCAAGCCGGTGGCCTTATTTTCTTCCTGCGTCACCTTCAGCGCGTTGTAAATGTTCGGTAGCCGACCGGGAGGGAATTCGACGTCGACCACGGGGCCGATGACCTGAATGACTTTTCCTGTGCTCATATGGCTCCTTCTGTCGCCAGCTGTGACTTTTGAACGCCGGAGCGCCGGGTTGATGTCCGCGCGTTCAACTCACAACTCATCATTCAAAACCCAAAACTCATTTCAGCGCTTCCGCGCCGCCCACGATGTCCATGAGTTCCTTCGTAATGGCGGCCTGACGCGTCTTATTGTAGTACAGAGTCACTTTTTTGATGAGCTGCCCCGCATTGCGAGTCGCCCCGTCCATAGCCGCCATGCGCGCGCCATGTTCCGCCGCCGCCGACTCCAACAGGATGCGGTAAGCCTGAACTTGAAAATGTTTCGGTACCAGGGCGCTTAGAAGCTCATCTTCATCCGGCTCGAAGAGATAACTTCCGCCGACGGCGGGGCCTTCCGGCGAGCTCAGCGCTGCCTCAAACTCGATCGCCGCATCGATAGGAAACAGTTTTTCGACGATGACCCGTTGCTGGATCGCGGACTTGAACTCGTTATACACGACATAGAGCTCATCGAACGTGCCCTTCACGAAATGTTCGGTCAAATCGCCGCCGATGTCGATGGCATGCTCAAAGCTCAGCTTGTCGAAAATCCCGGCCCATTCGTGCCGGATCGGCCAGGAACGCCGCCGGAAATAGTCTCGACCCTTGCGGCCGATGATGCTGAGATTGACCGTGAGTCCCTGCGCTTCACATTGCCGGACGAACTCGGCGCTCTTCCGGACGATGTTGCCGTTGAAGCCGCCGCACAGTCCCCGGTCGCTGGTAACGACGAGAACTTCGATGTTCTTTCCCCCGCGCTTCTGCAACAAAGGATGAGCAGCGCGATTGACGCGCCGACTGAGATTGCTCAGAACACCGCGCATTTTATGGGCGTACGGGCGCGCAGCCAAAATCCGGTCTTGCGAACGCTTGAGCTTCGCCGCCGCGACCATTTTCATCGCTTTGGTAATTTTCTGCGTATTTTTGAAAGCGGCGATTTTTCGCCTGAGGGATTGTAAGCTCGGCATATTTTACGGAAGCAGATTTCTCAATCTTACTTTCCTCCATATCCCATTGTTTTCTTGAACGTCGCGATGATTTCCTTGAGCCTGCCGCCCACTTTGTCATCGATCTTTCCGACCGTGGAGAGGTCCTTTCGCATATCCTGGTGATTCTGCGCGACATAGTGGAGCAGATCGGACTCGAACTGCAGGACCTTGTCCACCGGCACATCGTCGAGGAATCCATTGACTCCGGCATAGATCGACAACACCTGGTCTGCAACCGGCATGGGCTTATACTGCCCTTGCTTCAACAATTCGACCATCCGCACACCACGAGCGAGCTGCATTTGCGTGGCCTTGTCGAGCTCGCTGCCGAACTGAGAAAATGCCGCCATTTCACGATACTGCGCGAGATCCAGTCGCAAGGTGCCCGCCACCTGCTTCATCGTCTTGATTTGCGCCGACCCGCCGACGCGCGAAACCGACAGTCCGACGTTAATAGCCGGGCGAATGCCGGAGTAAAACAGATCGCTGCCGAGATAGATCTGACCGTCTGTAATGGAAATGACGTTGGTCGGAATATAGGCCGACACGTCGCCGGCCTGCGTCTCGATGATGGGTAGCGCAGTCAGGCTTCCCCCACCGAGCTTGTCGCTGAGTTTGGCCGCCCGTTCCAGCAATCGGGAATGCAAATAAAACACATCGCCAGGGTAGGCTTCACGGCCGGGCGGACGACGGAGCAGTAACGACAACTGCCGGTAGGCGACGGCATGCTTCGAAAGGTCATCGTAGACGATCAGCGCATGCTTGCCGTTGTCACGAAAATATTCGCCGATGGCGGCGCCGGAAAATGGAGCCAGGAACTGCATCGGTGCGGGATCGCTGGCGGTCGCCGCGACGACCATGCTGTATTCCATCGCATGATTTTCTTCAAGGGTTTTCACCACCCGCGCGACGGTCGAACGCTTCTGGCCGACTGCGACATAAATACAAAATACGTCGAGACCTTTTTGATTGATGATGGTATCGACGGCGATCGCGGTCTTCCCTGTTTGCCGGTCTCCGATAATCAGCTCACGCTGGCCGCGGCCGATGGGAATCATGGCATCGATGGCCTTGATACCTGTTTGCAACGGTTCACGCACCGATTGCCTGGTATTCACACCGGGCGCGACGACCTCGATGCGTGAGGAAAGATTTGAGGCGATCGGACCTTTGCCGTCGATCGGCTGGCCGATCGCGTTCACTACCCTTCCGATCAAGGCTTCACCGACTGGGATTTCCGCAATGCGACCGGTCCTCTTGACGGGATCGCCTTCTTTCACCCCGACGTCGTCACCCATCAAAACCGCGCCGACATTGTCTTCTTCGAGGTTCAGAGCGATGCCGTACAGGCCGCCGGGAAATTCGAGCATCTCACCGGCCATGGCGCCGTCCAATCCATAGACCTTGGCGATCCCGTCACCGACCTGGATGACTGAGCCGGTCTGGCTGACATCGACCTGTTGATCGAAGCCCTTGATCTTCTCTTTGATGATGGAGCTGATCTCTTCTGCCTTGATCTGCATGGCTACTCCTTAGTCAACACACGCTGCATGGCGCTCAGTCGGCCCCTAACCGTGCTGTCTACAACGGTGCTGCCCAGGCGGATATGGAGGCCGGCGACATGTTCGGGTTCGATATGGAAAGTGACATCGACGTCGCGCTTCAAGAGATCGCGCAATCTGGTGGTGATCCGATTCTGCTCGGCGGCGGGCAAGGTATCAGCGGATGAGACGAATACTTGCTGAGTTCCTTTGGATGCATCCACGAGCTTGGCGAATGCCTCGGCGATGTCCGGGAGGAAATTGACCCGATTCTTTTTCACCAATTGACCCAGAAAATTCTTCCCGATCGGCGGACATCCGAGCCGTGAGGCCAGCTCGATCAGCACGCCCAATTTATTTTGCTCTGGGAAAGAAGGAGATGCCACGACATGGCGCAATGCGACCGATTGCGTCACCGCTTCTCCCAACCCATGCAACGCTACGCGGGTCGCCTCAATGCTTCCGGTATCAAGAAGTTCGAACAGAGCTTGTGCGTATCGACGTGCGACGGCTGTCTTGATCACAATGGGTTTCCGCTTCGGTATCCGTGTTTTTGATCAAAGGAGAAGCTTTCGTGCGGTGGGCACGACAAAAAGCGCGCCAAGGTAGCATTCAGACGCGGGTACTGTCAAGAAGGTGGGAGGGAATCAAGCATGCGGAAGGCTTTGTTGCCTTGCAAACTCGTGCCTCAGAAAGATCCGTCGATGCGTGCAGCCGAACGGTCACGACACTAGACGATGCGAGAGGAAGACATTGGGGAAAATGGCCGATCACTATCAGCGCTGGATGATCCCTCCGCCGAGCACCCGGTCGCCATGGTAAAACACGGCTGACTGGCCGGGGCTGAGGGCACGCTGCGGCTGGTGGAACCGGACCTGGATCGTTCCATTATCAGACGGAACAAGCGTCGCTGCTGAAGAAGGCGTGGCGTATCGAATCTTCACATCCGCCCCGACCGGTTGCCGGCCGATCGCACCATGAAAAAGACTGAGGTCCCCGACGTGACAGTCGGATTGCACGAGATGGTTTTCCGTACAGAGCACGACCTGACCTAATTCGGGAACCACCTTTTGAACGTAGAGCCTCTGCCCTGTGGCGATACCCAGTCCGCGGCGCTGGCCGGGTGTGTAAAACGCAATGCCCTCGTGCCGGCCTAGGACCCTCCCATCTATTCCTACAAAGGAGCCGGGCTGCTTGACTTCCGGCATCTGCCGCTCGATGAAGGTCCGATAATCCCCATGACTCACAAAACAAATCTCCTGGCTTTCCTTGAGTTCCTCCACCGGCAACCCAAGCGATTCGGCCTCCTGCCATACGTCGCGTTTTTGCATCTGTCCGACCGGAAACATCAGTCGCGGCAACCAGTCGGGATTGAGTCGATACAGGAAATAACTTTGATCCTTGCGCTGGTCGAGTGCCCGGTGCAGAGACCACTGCCCTTCCGTCTGCTGAACGTGAGCATAGTGCCCCGTCGCGACATAGTCCATGCCTCGCTCCTGCGCCAAGGCATAGAGCGATCGTAATTTCACACGTTCATTGCAACGCACACAGGGGTTGGGAGTGGTGCCGGACGTATAGCCGGCCACGAAATCATCGATCACGCCTTGCTGAAAGACCTCGCGCCGGTCGACGACTTCGTAAGGAATATTCAGACGCTGGGCAACGAACCTGGCGATGCCGATCTTGCAACAGCCGCGCTCCTCCCATCGCCTGGAGGCCGCCACCCGGTCATCCTCATGTTCCCATACCTGGAGAGTGACGCCATGGACATCGTATCCTTGGCGTACAAGGAGAGAGGCAGCAACGGAGCTGTCCACTCCGCCGCTCATACCAAGCAGCACTGTCTGACGTGTCATAGTGATACCGAGGGGAAGAGCGTTCCGGGCAATTACGGTTCTTGGGTTTTGACCTTGCCGCGATGGGCCACCAGATCATGGACTCCGGGATCCTGAGGCGATGCGAATTCCGCTGCCTCATCTTCCACCCACTTCTCAGCCCCCATGCTGCTCATGCCGTGAAAATGCGCCCCCTCCTCGATGGCAATCATCGGACTGTGAATGTCGCCGATGAGAATGCCTGGTTTTTGAAGCTCGACCTTCTGGAGCGCGGTGATCGTGCCCCTTACCCGCCCGCTGATTGAGACGGAGCCGGCTGCGATGACTCCCTTGATGATGGCACTCTCTCCGACGATGACCGCACCGCTCGTATGAACTTCCCCTTCCACACGGCCATCGATTCGCACCGTCCCATCAAATGTGACGATCCCCTTGAAATGGGTGCCTTTGCCGAGGAATGTGAATTTGTCGTCTTCCGCGACGGCCTGTTTTTTTGTCTCACCCCACATCAGCGTCCTCCTTCGCACTCCCAACGACTGTGACAGGCCGGGGCGCGGGCTGAATACAACCTTGCCATGTCTGCCTCCGGTGAAAAAGGCAGATCTGCGCAACGCATGGCGTTGCGACGAATTATCCGCTCACCAATTTGACGCCTTGATTGACGCCCTGGCCGCGTGTGGAACCCTGCGGCTCGCGTGACGCGGGCTGGCTCATCTCGAGCGTTCCGTTGAACACCACCCCTTCTTCCATGGAGATCAATGGCGCCTTCACTCCGGCATTCACGACGGCGGGCGCGCGTAGCTTCACCTTCTCGCGGGCACTGATGTCCCCGGTGATCTTGCCTTTACACACCACGGTTCCGGCCGTGATTTTGGCATTCAACACCGCATCTTCTCCGACCAGAAGGATACCTTCCGTATGGATTTCTCCATCCAAATTCCCGTCGATTCGCACCGTTCCGTTGTAGGTGATGACCCCTTTAAAACTGACACCCTTCCCGACGAATGCATTGATCTCTTCATTGCCCTCACGCGGTGCGGTCGACTCCAGATTCTCCATTTCAAATCCCTCATTTTGTCCTGCCAGACGCTTTCCTTCCGGCTTGTCCTTAATCCACATTGAATACCCTCCAAAGTTGACAATATTGCATGGGCGACCAGGATGCGCTCAAGACACTATCGGATGATGATCCGTCTCGGCCGGAGGAAGCGCGTATTGTACCGCGGCCGTGAAGGGAAAATCTTCCCGAAAACGGTCTGCCGTCAGTTGAGTAACCGTTCGACCACACCATCCAGTTCTTCCGGCGAAAAATAATGGATGATCACTTTCCCTCCACGCCGCCCCTTCTGCACATCTACCCTCGTTCCCAATCGCTTCTGCAACCGCTCCTCAAGATCCGATCGCAAAAGAGCGCGAACTGGACGCTTTCCCGGTTTTCTCGCCTCGGCATGGTCCTGCACCAGCCGCTCAGCCTCGCGAACGGAAAGCCGATCTTCAATGATTTGCTTGGCCATACTCATCTGCGCTGCCGCAGTCATGAGCCCAAGAATGACTTTGGCATGCCCCATCGAGAGCTGGTCGGACTCGACCAATTGTTGCACTTCATGGGGAAGCGTCACCAATCGCAACATATTCGCCACGGACGAACGGTCGCAGGCGACCTTCTGAGCGATTTCATCCTGCGTGAGATCGAATTCATTGAGCATGCGTTGGTAGGCTCGTGCGGTCTCCATGGGATTGAGATCATCCCGCTGAAGATTCTCCACCAACGCCAAGACCATGGATTCCTGATCGGACACATTTCGAATGAGAGCTGGAATCTTCTTCAATCCCGCCATCTTAGCTGCCCTCAATCGCCGTTCACCAGCAATTAATTCATAGATGCCGTCACCCTTTCGCCGCACTAAAATAGGCTGGAGCAAACCGTTCTCCTTCAGAGAGGCGGTCAATTCGGACAATTCATGCTCTGAAAATTGCTGCCGTGGCTGGTAACGGTTCGGCACAATCGCCTCAAGCCGCAACTCCTGCACATTGCCACGCTCCGGTTCGTTGGACGCCTTGCCGGTCGGCAACAGAGCTTCGAGACCTCTACCTAGGGCTTTTTTCTCCATGGACCACAAACTCCTTCGCCAGTGATAGATAGGCCTGAGCACCGGCCGACGCCATGTTATACAGCAGGGCCGGCCGACCGTAGCTGGGCGCTTCGGCGAGAGTCACATTGCGTGGAATGACAGTTTGATACACGATGTCTCCGAAATGGCTCCGAATCTGCTCCACCACCTGGCGTGCCAGCGAGTTACGGGCATCGTACATCGTGAGCACAATCCCTTCGACCTCCAAGCCAGGATTCAAAGACTGCCGTAGGCGCTGTATGCTTTCCATCAGTCGTCCTAGTCCTTCCATTGCATAGTATTCACATTGCACTGGTATCAAGACTGACTGCGCCGCTACCATGGCATTGATGGTCAATAGTCCGAGCGCCGGCGGGCAATCCAACAAAATAACGTCATATAGCCCGGCAACCTCAGCCAACGCCTCCTGGAGACGCTGTTCTCGCGCGTCCATATTGACTAGCTCGACTTCGGCGCCGGCAAGATGGGAATTCGAAGGCACCAAGGAAAGGCCATTTATTGATGTTTGCATCACGATTGATTCAATGCTGTCTTTATTGATCAAAGCATCATAAATCGTCACTTCGAGCGACATAGGGACGATTCCGAGGCCACTGGTCGCATTCGCCTGCGGATCAATATCAACCAAGAGGACCGACCCTCTCTCTATCGCCAATGCTGCGGCAAGGTTCACAGAGGTGGTCGTTTTTCCGACTCCCCCTTTCTGATTCGCGACAGCAATGATTCGGGCCATTCAGATCACCCACTCCCCTGTAGTGAAATACATTCTAGCGGCTGTTCCACGTGGAACATTGCCTATCCAGCTTGCTTGGAGAAAACGGAAAGCGTGCGATGGCCATATTGAGCCGGTAGCTCATACTCGACTTCTCCGGTCAAAATAAGGTTATCGAGCCTGAAACGGGGCCCTACTCTTGAGGCTCGATACAACACAAGCTTGCCACCATCTTTGAGTAATCGTCCAAGCAGAGATCCGAGCTTATCAACCTTAAACGCTCTCACGACAATGTAATCGTACAGTCCAGAAACGCTTTCTCTCTTTGCGTAGTCTTCCAGTTTAACCGTTGCGACGCTCACGCCAGGAAGTCCCAACGATCCGCTCACATATCGTAAAAATGATCCTCTTTTTTCGTTTGGCTCAAGCAATTTAAGGCAGAAATCTGGTCGAACAAATTTAATCGGAAGGCCTGGAAACCCCGCGCCAGCCCCGACATCCAACAGTTGTGTTTCTTCCGTGATCTCAATCACTTTCAATCCAGCCAAAGAATCGACAAAATGTTTTACTACAATTTCATGATCATGCCGGATGGTCGTGAGATTGATCGCCTTATTCCATTCTTTGAGCTTTTGTAGATAGTCGCTGAACAATGCAACCGCCGAATCTGGCATGGAAAGAGATAGTTCTGCAACGGATTCTCTAAGAAGCTCTTCTATCAGAAAGGGATCATGTTCCACGTGGAACAACTACGCGAAACTGCTCTCATGGTCAAGTTGATTTCGAGATGTATTGGACAGAGAAAGCCATATCAGGAGGGATTTGACTTCCAGCATCTACTCCTTAACGGTTGCCCGTCTTCGATGCCTCTCGATGGCTACAAGAAGCAATGAAATGGCAGCCGGCGTAACACCTGAGATTCGTGATGCTTGCCCTATCGAGGCTGGCTTCACCCGCTTAAACTTTTCTCTTACCTCCCTTGAAAAACCGGAAACCGCATCATAATCGAAGATGTCCGGTATGGATCGGTGCTCGAATTTTTGCGACCGGTAGACTTGCTGGAGTTGCCGCTTGATATACCCCTCGTATTTCACTTCGAGTTGAATGGCTTCTGCGATATCAGGATCGTCAATGCCAGGACCTCCGAATACCGAGACGATCTTTCCGTATGTGAGATCCTGGCGTCTGAGAATTTCAGCGAGGGATTGGGTCGGAGCGATCGCTCCTATTTCCGCCCCTTCCATGAGACCTTTGACATCAGGCGTGAGCTTCGGTCTGGTTTCCTTGAGTCTCTGCACTTCGCAATCGATTGCCAGACGCTTCGCTTCAAGCTTGGCATGCGCTTCCTCTGAAACCAGACCGATCCGATGGCCGATTTCCGTGAGGCGAAGATCCGCATTGTCATGTCGAAGTAGAAGCCGATATTCGGCGCGAGACGTGAACATACGATATGGCTCTCTGGCATCTTTCGTAATCAAATCATCAATTAACACACCGATGTAGGCCTGGGAACGTGTGAGGATGAGCGGCTCGTCGCCTCGCAGCTTTAAGGCTGCATTCACTCCAGCCATGATGCCTTGCGCACTGGCCTCCTCATACCCTGAAGTACCATTGATCTGCCCTGCATGGTAGAGACCTTCGACCAATTTTGTCTCCAGGCTATTGTGCAACTGCCTGGGAGGGAAAAAATCGTACTCAACCGCGTAACCAGGCTTCATCATCCTGGCTTGTTCGAGCCCCGGAATCGTCTTTAGAATTGCCGCCTGTACATCGACCGGTAGACTGGTGGAAATTCCATTCGGGTAAAATTCGTTCGTATCCAATCCCTCAGGCTCGATAAAAATTTGATGCCGGTCCTTGTCGGCAAACCTAATGACCTTGTCCTCGATCGAGGGGCAATAGCGAGGGCCCGCAGAATCGATGATCCCGCTGAACAAAGGAGAACGGTCTATATTTTTGACAATTATTTCATGCGTTTGTGAATTAGTATAGGTTAAATGGCAGGGTACCTGTGGCAAGAGAATACGCTCGGTCCGGTAAGAAAATGCAGGCGGCGGATCATCGCCAGGCTGTGGAATCATCACGGAAAAATCGATCGAATCTCGATCGAGCCGAGGGGGAGTACCGGTCTTCAGCCGTCCGAGCTCAAACCCAAAATCTCGCATGCAATCCGACAGGTGCTCCGCAGATGCTTCTCCTGCGCGCCCGGCCGGAAAACGATTGAGACCAATATGAATCAGCCCATGCAGGAAGGTTCCCGAGGTGAGCACCACCGCTTTCGCCTGAATATGCACTCCAGCATCGGTCACGACGCCGGTGACGGTTCCGGCATGGGTCAGAATACGGTCAACTGTTCCGCATCGGATTTCAAGGCCTGGCTGCTCTCGGAGCGTTCGCTGCATGACCTCGCGATAGATTTTCTTGTCGCACTGCGCACGCAATGCGCGAACAGCCGGTCCCTTGCTGGTATTGATCATGCGGAATTGAATGCCGGCCCGATCCGTATTTCGCGCCATCTCCCCGCCCAGAGCATCGATTTCCTTGACCAGATGTCCCTTCGCAATACCGCCGATCGCCGGATTGCAAGACATCTGGGCGATGCGGTCGGGTTCCATGGTGAGGAGCAGCGTGCGCACTCCCATGCGAGCCGCCGCCAGAGCCGCCTCACAACCGGCATGTCCGCCCCCTACGACCACCACGGCACATTGTTCACTCACTGTACAAACCTTTCATTTACCGACACAGAACTCGGCAAAAATCCGCTCCAGGATCTCATCGGTCGTAATGGCGCCCGTAACTTCTCCCAGTGCATCGGCAGCGGCGCGGAGATCCATCGCGATCAATTCACCTGCATACCCGGATTCCACCGATTGGCTGGCCTGTTCGACGCCTTGTAAAGCGCGCTCAAGCGCCGTGGCATGCCGGAGATTTGTCACCAGGATACACTCCTCGGACTCTAGCCTCTCGGGCGTCAACCGCGCGCGAATTGCATCGCGCAAGTGGTCGAGTCCTATTTGCATCTTCGCTGAAATTTCAATCACGCCTGCATTGACCGGACACAGGCTCTCAATGTCTTTCTCCGTGAGAATCCGCGGTAAATCGCATTTGTTGATGACCAGCAATGCCTGGGTTGCTTCCTCACGAGCCAGCAGGACTCGATCGTCCTCCGACAGAAACCGGGACCCGTCCAATAAAATCAGTGCCAGATCCGCTTCTTCCCACGCAAGCTGACTGCGACGGATTCCCTCCGCCTCAACCAAATCGTCGGTGTCCCGAATACCGGCCGTATCAAACAATCGCACAGGAATACCTTCGATACTGACGACTTCTTCCAGCATGTCGCGCGTCGTCCCTGGGATCGGCGTGACGATGGCACGATCGCTCCGTAGCAAGGCATTCATCAAGCTTGATTTGCCCACATTCGGACGGCCCAGAATCGCCACCGAGGCCCCTTCTCGCCAAATGCGGCCTTCCTGACCCGACCGGACCAATTGTCGCAATCTGGCCGAGGTCTCACTAAGCAGCCGCATCAATTCCTCTTGCTTCACGAACGTAATGTCTTCCTCCGCAAAATCGAGCGCTGCCTCGATGTGCGCTAAGGCCACGACCAACGCGGAACGGGTCGATTCAATCTCCCGGGACAACGCGCCCCGTCGCTGCGATTGAGCAATCGCCAGGCTGCGCGCGGTCTTCGCGCGAATCGTATCGAGAACCGCCTCGGCTTGTGTAAGATCCAACCGGCCATTGAGGAAGGCTCGCTTAGTAAATTCACCCGGTTGAGCCAGCCTTGCCCCAGCAGACATCACTGCACGACAGAGCTGATCGAGAATCACCGGACCTCCGTGGCACTGCACCTCGACCACGTCTTCCCCGGTGAAGGAATGGGGCTTTTTCATCACGACCACGAGCGCTTCATCAATGAAGGAATGAGCATGTCCTTTCCCGTCAACAGTGGCCGTCTGCCCTCTGTATCCCGAAGTGACGTCTGCCAGTGACATCGCGTGGGTTCGAAGACTATGAAGGGGTTTACCCGAACGAAGGCATACCACGTGAGACGCGATATCGAGGGCCTGAATCCCGCTGATACGGACGATCCCGATTCCTCCTTCGCCTGGAGGAGTGGCTACCGCACAGATTGTGTCGTCAAGCGCGCCGTGCATGACGCACCCTTACAAGAAATTACTCGGCTGAGCTGCGTCGCCGCTTGTTTTTTTGCTCTTTCACGTCTTTCCCATCGTCCGGGGCCACCTCCTCAGCTTGTGCCGCGGCGGCTTGCCACTTCTTTGCAAACAGGCGATCGGTCACGATCTGTTGGGTGATGGTGAGCACGTTGTTCGTCAGCCAATAGAGCACCAAACCAGCAGGAAAGTTCACAAAGAGGAACGTCATGAACACCGGCAAAAACAACATGATCTTCGCCTGTGTCGGATCCATGGTCGTCGGGGTAATCTTTTGCTGAATGACCATGGTCGCGCCCATGAGGATCGGAAAGACATAATAGGGATCTTGCACGGAAAGGTCCGTGATCCAGAGCATGAACGGCGCCTGCCGGAGGTCAATCGTCATGTACAAAATATTGAACAAGGCCACAAAAACCGGCATCTGCAGGATCATCGGCAGACACCCACCGACTGGGTTCACCTTATGATCCTTGTATAGCTTGATCAGTTCCTTATTTAGCCTCTCACGGTCGTCCTTCAGCTTAGTCTGCAGGGCGAGGACCTTCGGCTGGATCACCTGCATCTTCTTCATGGACTTATAGCTTTTGTACTGCAGCGGAACGAACATCAATTTAATCGCGAGGGTCAAAAGAATGATGGTAATCCCATAGTTATGCGTAAACTCGTAGAGGAATCGCAGCACATAGAAGATAGGCTTGGCGACAGCCTTCACCAGCCCCCAACTTCCAAAAACAAACCAACCGAAGTCAATGGTGTCTTCCAGGCCGACATTGAATGATTTGAGCGTGTCGTATTCCTTGGGGCCTGCGTACAGCTGCATTTCCATGGCCGCGCCATTCGTGGGCTTGGCGAAGCGGACACCGGCCGATACCAACTTATCCCCTTCCTTCTTCGCCAGAGCCGCTGAGGCCTTTTGGGGCATCAATACGCTTAGAAAATATTTATCTTGGATGGCAGACCATTTCACCTCGCCCTTACGCTCCGCTTCCCCGTCCGGCGTTTCCTTTAACACTTTGTCATCGACGAGCGAAGCCGACCCCATGAGTCCGATGAACCCTTCTCCCCATTCGACGATGCCAAAATTGGTACCAAGAGTCACATCGACCGGAGCTGTCGCACCTTGCGTTCGAATGACAATATCGACCAGATAGGAATCGTGGTGAAAGATAAGCTCCTTCTCAACATCAAGGCGACGCTCTGCATCGTGGTATCTGAAGGTGACATGTCCGACGGGATGTGTGCCGTCGAGCCGTGATGTGTCCTGAGTCACATGGTAGAGGGCACTTCCCAGATCTTTGGTAACCGCTGGGTCGTTGGTGATCAGACTGAGGGGACCCTTGAACTTGCCTCCGCTATAAACCAGCTGCACAGGTTGCGTGCCGTTTTCCGCCGTGGTGGTGTATTTCTTCAATTCCCACGATGTGATGACCCCACCTCGATTGCTAAGCTTGGCTCGAAACAGTTCGGTATCGACCTCAATTGTGCGTTCCTCGCTGACCGTTCCAGTCGCACTCGGAGCAGAGAGGAGCGATGTGGAAGATTCAACGGAGGACGTATCGGCAGGAGGCCTGGATGTCGCCGACACTCCATCGAAAGCCGGAGCCTTGTCGGCCGGGTCAGAGCGATCTGTGGTGGGAGCTTCTTGGGTCGGTTCCGGCGGCGAAACCAAACCCATCTCCTTGAGCAGAAAGTCATAGCCGATAATGACGGCAAGAGACACAAGGAGGAAGATGATGACGCGCTTTTCCATGCAATTATGTACTGAGGAAAGAATGAGGCGTTGTTGTCACGACGGCTACCGTACCGGGTCGACCCCGCCTGGATGGAAAGGGTGACATTTCAGCAGACGACGCATCGCCATTACCAGACCACTGAGCACGCCATACCGTTCAATGGCATTCTGCGCGTATACGGAACATGTAGGATGAAACCGGCATGCAGGCCCAAGCAACGGGGAAAAGCAGGCGCGGTAAACCATCAGTAACACGATGCAGAACCATCTTACGGCGAGGGTTCCCCAAAACGGACCAGCCGTTGTCTTTCTAATGTGCTTCGCCATACGCTTCGTAACTCTGCAAAAGGCAGGGCCAGACAGTCTCGTTTCGGAAATACGAGAAACTTATACCCGGGAACCAATGCCGTGCGAACCGATCGACCCAACTCGCGAAACAAGCGCTTGGCGCGGTTGCGATGAACCGCTGTGCCGAACCGTCGTCCAATCACAATTCCCAACATCGCTTGGGAAGTGCCAGGACAGATCTGCAGATTGAACAATCCTGTTGAAACCCGCCGACCGCTTTTTTTGATTCGCTGAATGTCCCGGCTACGTTTCAAAAAGAACGGCGCTGGTCCTTCAGTTGCCATGAACAAATCGCCTGCGGTCCACTCATCCCCTGCTCGTCGCCGTGCAAAATGGCAACGGTACCCGCTGCGTTTCCCTATTTTCTCATACCATTCTTTTCTGATAGCCGAGTCAGGGCGACAGGGTTGCCACACTCCAGGTACTCCAACCTGGACCTAAGTGTGTGCCTACATGGGGACTGAGGCTGAAAGCAATCAGACGGTGAGACGAGCCCGACCCTTGGCCCTGCGACGGGCTAAAACCTTTCGCCCATTCTTGGTACTCATGCGTTTACGAAAGCCATGCTCCCGTTTGCGCTTGAGATTCGATGGTTGTTTAAACGTAAACGACATCGCGTACTCCTCCTAAGACCAATTTCAATGAAGAGGTCGCATTATAAGGATGGGATAGGAAGGTGTCAATAAACCTAAACTGCATTTCACCGCACAGCCACCACCCATGGACGGAGGGCTCGATCATGAATTGACATCGACCTTACGCTCCGACGAGAGAACTGAGTTCCATATGTCGATTCTTGAGGCACTCTTGCCTACGCCAGACAAACTCGCCACAGGATGACAACTCCGTCATTTAAACTTTTGGAATATAACAGATTGTTCTCGCAAGATATTATGGCGTCAGGCACGAATCGCATCGCTGGCACTCCCATTGCGTTAATCAAGACCTCTACGAGCAAGGTGGCTGCCCGGTGGAGCTAAGTATTGGCGGAATAAAAGTCGAGAAGAACTCGCTGTAATCACATCCTGCAAGATAGAATACGGCAAATGAAGATACACATGGATCGAATGTCTCACATCGCGACAAGGATGGCTCTGATTGCGATCCTTTCCATGAGCGCGGCGGGGTGCGTTGAAACGGTTCCTGAGGAACTGGTGGAAGCCGTCGAAAGCATCGACCGCGATCTGGTGACCTTGCGGGCGTCCGATGTCACTCCCGAAACCTACTCCAAATTCGTTCGTGACTGGATCGAGCTGAAGGCCCGCATTCAGTATGAAGAGAATATCGTACGTTGGCCCTGGGAGGAAAATGGCCTGGAGACCGACCTCGAAAAACTCCAAGTAGAAGGCACCCAACTTGTCGCCGAGGTTAATGCGCGTTTGCAGGCACAACGTGCTGCAGCGGAAACGAAACTGGCTCGGATCGAACAGCGCTTGCGCTTGATGAACAGCCGCGTGGGGGAGATTGGAAGCCGTGTGGTGCCCGGCGAACATCCCGTCGAGGCGGAATTGCTCGTGAAGCAAGCGCGCCTATTGATCGAACAGGGGCATTTTGAGCAGGCAGTTCAGGCCTCGGATCGGGCAGGGAAGATCCTTCTTGCCCAGACTACACTGCTTACCAATGAATTGGGCCGTTATGCGGATGATGATCTTATCGCAGCCTGGCGAGTATCTGCACAGCGTACCATTGAATGGTCACAAGTTCATCGAGCGAAGGCCATTGTGATCAGCAAAGCCGATCGCACCCTGTCTCTGTACAGGAATGGTCGGAAACTTTTTACCTATCCGATCCAATTGGGGTCGCGTGGAATTCGCGCCAAACATCACTACGGAGACGGCGCGACTCCTGAAGGCGAGTACCGCATCCAGCGCAAACGAGGGCCGGGACAAACTCCCTACTTCCGAGCCCTTATTCTGGATTATCCCAATGCCGAGGACCGGCGCCGATTCGAGCAGGCGCAGGAGGCGGGGCTGATTCCCAGAAGGCAACCCATGCCAGGCCTGATCCAGATCCACGGCATCGCGCAAGGCATTACGGATCAACCATTCGGAAGCATCCTTCTAGACAATCCTCAGGTTGCCTGGTTATTCGATCAAGTAGCGGTTGGCACACCGGTCACGATTGTCGGCGCGTTGGAATCGCACAATTCGATTTCCCTGGTATTGGCTGACTTGGGCGACCAAGAAGAAGAAACCTGAAGCCCTGATCCCTTCCCTCCCCTATTCGTCACTATATCTCTCTACGTATCCCCCCCATCCAGTCGATTTGTGATGAACCGCCTGAACTTGCACTTCTCCACGTTTGCCTTTTTGAGTTTCTGAACCTAAGATACCAACGAGATGTTTCGATTCGTTCCTTAAACAACGGAAGAGAGCGCGCCATGCCGACCCACCCAATTGCAGCTCACATTCTGAACGGTGAGGCCGTCAGCCGAACGCTCGACAACCTGACGAACAACCGAGCCATCGAGCGCATTTGGGCAAGGGACCATACCCTCTGGAAACCTAATCCGGCTGAAATCGAAAACCGGCTGGGCTGGTTGAACGTCCTCGATCACATGCAGGACGGACTGGCCGATTTACGCGCCTTTGCGCGATCCACCCGCGAAGCTCGCACGGCGGACGTCGTACTCCTTGGAATGGGCGGAAGCAGCTTAGGGCCGGAAGTCCTTCGCTGTACCTTTGGATCGGCGAAAGGCTCTCCACGGCTGTGGATTCTGGATTCCACCGTACCGGGGTGGGTGCGTCATGTCACGAATGCGATTCACCCCGCGCGGACGCTGTTTCTTGTTGCGAGCAAATCCGGCGGGACCATCGAAGTCATGTCCCTCTTCGGTCACTTCCGGGAACTTGTCCGACGTGCCAAAGGAAACCGAGGTGGACGGCAATTCGTTGCCATCACCGATCCGGGGACGGGTCTCGAACAACTCGCGCGTGAACAAGGCTTTTCGCGCACGTTCATCAATCCTCCGGATATCGGTGGCCGGTATTCCGTCCTGTCATACTTCGGGCTGGTTCCCGCATCCTTGCTGGGGATAGATGTAGAAAAACTACTCGCCCGAGCCCGCGCCATGCGCGAAAGCTGTCGTGAAACGTCATCGGTAAGAGAGAACCCTGGGGCCGCGCTCGGAGGCATGATGGGTGCCATGGCCCGAACAGGACGTGACAAGATCACCCTCATCACCTCACCGGCACTCAACTCATTTGGACTTTGGGTGGAGCAATTGCTGGCCGAAAGCACCGGCAAGGAAGGAACCGGTATCATTCCGGTTGCCGGAGAACCGACCGCAATCCCCAAAGCCTACGGAGCCGATCGAGTCTTCGTCTATATGAGACTGAAGGGCGACCGCAATATTTCACTGGATCGAGCCGTGATGGCCTTGCAACGATCCGGACATCCCATACTTCGACTCGAACTGAAGGATCGCTATGATTTGGGAGGCGAGTTTTTTCGTTGGGAGTTCGCAGTGGCTATTGCGGGACACGTCCTCGGCATCAACCCATTCGATCAACCCAACGTACAGGAAAGCAAAGACAATACGGCTCGCGTTTTAAAAGAAGTGGAAACGAAGGGAACCCTACCCTTATTGCCCGCTTCATCATCCAAGCAATCGTTCCTGGAATTGCTCGATCACGCGGCACCGAATCGATATCTCGCTATGCTGGTATACAGCACGCCTTCCCCGCAGGTGGAAGCGGCTCTACGAACATTGCGCAAGGCCGCCATGATGCGGCATCACCTGGCCACCACGGCGGGATATGGCCCACGCTACCTGCATTCGACTGGACAACTGCATAAGGGTGGTCCGAACAGCGGTCTGTTCCTCGAATTGGTCGATACGATGCGACCGGATCTCCCCGTCCCCGAGAAACCTTACACGTTCGGTACGCTGGCACAGGCACAGGCCATCGGCGATCTTCAATCGCTGCATACGCACCAGCGTCAGGCCGTACATATTGCACTTGGGCGAAATCCCGCAGGGACTATTCGAAGCCTCATCACATTGCTCGCGCCGAACAAGTCCATCCGCCGCAAGACTGCCGTGAAGAACTCTCCCACTCCTAACCGTCGTTCACCGCGTTGACATGCTACGCGCCCCGGAACTCCACATCTTTGCAGATGCGCAGGAACTGGCGCTTCAAGCCGCCGACTTCTTTTTGTTGACGGGTGCCCTGGCGATTGCCGAGCGCGGTCGTTTTCTCGTGGTCCTGTCCGGAGGCTCTACCCCGAAAACCCTCTATTCAATCCTGACCAGTCCGGAATACTCCCCGCGCATCGATTGGGCTAAGGTGCATTTTCTCTTCGGTGATGAACGGGCCGTATCTCCTTCACATACGGACAGCAACTTCGCCATGGCCAACGAGCATTTGTTCATTCCCTTACGCATACCATCCACGCAAATTCATCGCATGCGAGGCGAAGACGAGCCGGAGGCCGCAGCCTTGCAATATGAGAACACTCTCAGACGCCTGACTGCCGGCTCTTCGGGACAATGGCCTGTGCTGGATCTGGTGTTGCTCGGCATGGGTGACGATGGCCACATCGCTTCGTTGTTTCCAGGATCTCCTTCAGTGGATGAACGCACGCGTTGGGTCGTACCGAGTCTCGCCCCGCAAGGGATTCGATCACGCCTGACCCTCACCCTAGGTGTGATCAATCACGCGGGTGTGATACTGTTCCTCGTGACTGGCCCGAACAAGGCCAAGGTCATACGACATGTGGTTCAGCCGCAATTAACGGACGCCGGTCTGTACCCTGCCGCCTTAGTGCAGCCTGAAACGGGACGATTGATCTGGTATCTCGACCAAGGCGCCGCGTCCGAACTGAACTTGTCACGGCACGATCGTCATCGCGAGAGGAATACATGATTCTGGCAGGCGATATCGGAGGAACCAAAACTCATCTCGCGCTCTACGAATGGACGACGGCTGAACGTGTCGAGCCGGTCCATTCTGACAGTTTTCACAGCGCGGACTACAAAGCCCTCGAAGAAATTGTGGAAGAATTCCTCAGCACCTCGCCGCCCAAGATTCCCATGGAAGAGGAACCGGCGGAGGAGACAGAGGATGAGACCGAAGACGAGGCCATGGAAAAAGTGGAACTGCCTCCAGAACCTATCAAATTGACAGCCGCCTGCTTCGGCGTAGCCGGACCCGTCATCGATAACCGCTGCCGCACGACCAATCTACCCTGGATCATCGACGGAGAAGCCCTCGCACAACGATTCAACATCTCCCAGGTACAGCTGCTGAACGATCTCGAAGCCACCGCCCACGGACTCCTCCTCCTGCGTCCCGATGAAGTCGTGGTCCTGAATGCCGGCGCTCCACCAAAAAAGAAACAGGCATTGGCCTTAATCGCGGCGGGAACCGGTCTCGGGGAATGCATGCTCTATTGGGATGGGACCCGTTATCGTCCCATGCCGTCCGAGGGTGGGCATACGGACTTCGCACCGAACAGTGACAGCGAAATCGAACTGCTCCGACACTTGCGAGGCAGCTATCTCCACGTCAGTTACGAGCGCATTGTCTCTGGCCCCGGCCTGCATGCCGTGTACGAATACTTGCGCGACACCAAGAAAAATGAACCGACGTGGCTTGCTGAGAAGATCAAGGTAGGCGATCCGGCTGCCGAGATCGCCCAGGCCGGGCTCAATGGACAGACGGAAATTGCCAAGCAGGCCCTGGATTTATTTGCATCGATTTACGGAGCCGAAGCCGGCAACCTAGCCTTAAAGGCGCTCGCGTTGGACGGCGTCTATGTGGGCGGCGGCATTGCGCCAAAACTTCTAACAAAATTGCAGGACGGCTCTTTCATGCGCGGCTTTACCAACAAGGGCCGCTACAAGCGTCTGATGGGACAGATTCCCGTGAAGATCGTGATGAACGATAAGACCGCCCTGCTCGGTGCGGCCTCGATGGCAGCACAACTCTCATTGTCCATGCCGTCATGACACCGGCGTCCGATCTCGACTCTCAGAAACGCCAGGCTGCCTCCAAAGCTGCCGAATATGTCCGCGACGGCATGGTCGTCGGGCTTGGAACGGGTACGACGGCAAAACACTTGATCGCCGCGATTGGCGAACGCATTCGCGAGGGGTTACAGGTCCGTGCCGTGCCGACGTCACACGACACAGCCGAGCTTGCGAGGCAGTCCGGCATTCCACTCATCCAGTCCGATCATGCATGGGTGATTGATCTTGCTATCGACGGAGCGGACCAAGTCGATCCACAGTTCAATTTGGTGAAAGGTGGCGGCGGCGCGTTGCTCAAGGAAAAAATCGTCGCAGCCGCAGCCAAGCGATTTATTGTCATGGTCGATCACACGAAGCTGGTTCCGGCGCTGGGCGGCAGTTTTCCATTGCCGATTGAGGTGGTTCCATTCGGATGGGGCAGCAGCGCACGCCACATCGAACGCGTATCAGGAGGAAAGGCCGTTTTGCGCGAGCGGAACGGCAGGGTCTTTCAGACCGAAGCGGGTCATGTGATCGTCGACCTGCACATGCCAAAGATCGACGACCCGTCCTTGCTTGAGAGGGAACTCAACCTGATTCCAGGGATTGTCGAAACCGGCTTGTTTATAGGTCGGACCAGTATCCTCATCGTCGGCCATGCGCTGGGCGTCAACGTTACCCAAGCCATGGAACGATGAGGGGCAGGCGAGCCGACGTTCCGCTGACGCGTAGGCAAGCCGTATGTCTCGCTGCCCGCTCCATCATCACCATGATGGTATGGTGGAGCATCTGGGCGATAACGAAATCCATCAATTCCGTGCCGGCGGCATGGGGCCGCACGAAATCACCTCTTAACCAAAGAAGACCTCACAAGAACGATATGAACTCATCCACAGCATCTCACGATCCATACCGACTTCCGCGCCATGTGGTTCCTTCTTTCTATGATCTGCGAATCGAGCCAGATCTCCAATCGCATTCATTTGCAGGACATGAGATCGTGACGCTGACGGTGGTCGAACCCACCGAGTCTATCGTGATGAACGCCACCGAGTTGGAGGTGTCGTCAGCCTTACTCTCGGGTGAAGAGCGTGCGCCTCTCACCGGAACGGTGCAGATGGACGAAGAACTCCAACGCTGCCGCATTACCTTTCCGTCGACAATTCTTCCGGGTGAATGGAAACTGGCCCTGGCGTTTCGCGGCACCTTGAATGACAAATTGCGCGGCTTCTATCGCAGCAGCTACAAGGATGAGCGAGGCATCACACACCAGCTCGCGGCGACACAATTTGAAGCCACCGACGCGCGGCGAGCCTTTCCCTGCTGGGACGAACCTCAATTCAAATCCATCTTCGCCGTCACATTAGTGATCGATCCCGCCATGACGGCCATCTCGAACAGCCGGATTGTGGACGATCGGCAGGAGAGCGGCAAGCGGGTCCTCAGGTTTGCCGAATCAATGAAGATGTCCACCTACCTGGTGGCCTTTATCGTCGGCCGCCTTGAATCGACAGCACCGATCATGGCGGGACAGACGCCCGTTCGCTTATGGTCGGTTCCGGGCAAGCAACATCTCACGCCATTCGGGCATGACATCGCCGTGTACTCACTGAACTTCCTCGCCGAGTATTACGGCATCCCCTATCCGGGAGACAAATTGGATTTAATCGCGATTCCCGATTTTGCGTCCGGAGCCATGGAGAATCTAGGAGCGATTACTTTCCGAGAAACCGCCTTGCTCCTCGATCAACGCACCGCGACTCATGGGGAACAAGGAAGGATTGCCGACGTGGTGGCTCACGAAAATGCCCACATGTGGTTCGGCGACCTGGTGACAATGGCCTGGTGGAACGGACTCTGGTTGAATGAAGCCTTCGCCACATTTATGGAAATGCTCGTCGTCGATGCCTGGAAACCGGAATGGGAGCGCTGGACGGCCTTTGGCGTGTCCCGTGCCGCCGCGCTGTCGGTCGATGGACTGATCAGTACGAGACCCATTGAATTCCCCGTGCGTGCGCCCAAAGAAGCTGAAGCGATGTTCGATGTGCTGACCTACGAGAAGGGCGCATCCGTCTTACGCATGCTGGAACAGCATATCGGGCCAACGGTATTCCGGGACGGCGTCCGCCACTATCTAACGACCCACGCCTACGGCAATGCGGAAACGACGGATCTCTGGGCCTCCCTGGGTCATGCTGCAAAGCAGGATGTCCCGGCACTCATGAACGAATGGGTGTTCTCACCGGGATACCCCTTGATCTCCCTCCGCATCGATTTGCCTTCCACGTTGATGCTGGCGCAACGCCGGTTCACTTATGCGCAGGATAACCCTACGATATCGGCGGAAGCCGGCAAGCAATCATGGACAATCCCCATTCAGTTACGAATCGTCACTCCTCGCGGGTCGGAGACTCAACGAGTGCTGCTGAATGATAAAGAGAACCGTATTCCCTTGCCTCAGGATTGGACATCGGTGCTGGCAAATGAAGGGGGCCATGGATTCTATCGAGTGCAGTATAGTCAGGATTTACTTACTCGGCTGGAACAGGCCGGCCTGCACAACCTTGCTGCTGTCGAGCGATTCAACCTGCTGAACGACACGTGGGCGTCGACCATCGGCGGCATGGTGCAGCCTCGCCAGTATCTGGCTTTGACACAACACTTTCGAGGCGAACAAGATCCCCGTGTCTGGGCCGTGCTGCTGGGTTCCTTCTCCACGATGAATCATCTGCTCCCTGAAGAAGATCGTCCTCTACTAGCCTCCTTCGTGCGCGATCGTGTCGGACCGGCATTCCGGGACCTGGGGTGGGATGTGCGCGCCGACGAGCGTGATCTCGTAAAAGAGTTGCGCGGGGATATCATTCGAGCCCTGGGAACCCTGGGCCGTGATCAAGAGGTCCAGGCCAAAGCTTTAGAAAAATATGCCGCCCTGCAACAACAGACCAAGCAGGTCGATGCGAACGTGATTCCCGCGCTCGTGTCCATTCTGGCATTCACCGGCGATCAGAATCGATACGATGAATTTCTCGATCGCTTCCATAAAGCGACGACTCCTCAAGAAGAGCGGCGCTTCCTCTTTTCACTCGCCGCCTTTCGAAACCCCGAGCTGCTGGAACGAACACTGGCTAACACACTGACCGACGAAATCCGCACGCAGGATGCTCCTTTTCTCGTGAGTGCCCTACTCCACAATGTCTATATTCGTGAAAAGGCCTGGGAATTCGTGAAGGCCAATTGGGAACGAATGGATCAGCTGTTTCCCAAAAGTGGCTTGCGGCGCATGTGCGGTGGAATCGTCGGTCTCTCAACCCCGGAATTGGAGCGGGATGTTAGGGCCTTCTTCACTTCTCGACAGATCGATCTCGGCGGAAAAACCCTCGAGCAGTATCTGGAGCAACTGCATATCGCCGTCACGTTCCGTGAGCGCGACCGTAGTGCGATCCGAGATGCCCTGGTCGCCGCAGTCGCTTGATAGAACGCTTGTCATTTCCCGGCCCATCTCTCGGTTCGAACAATCGCTGGCCCTAAGGCTCGGGCGACCCTCTTGTTGCAACCGGACCGCCACTCAGAGCCTCATGTTCCTATTTATGCGTTCCTATTTATGCGATCGTACCACGAACATACCGTCACTCCTGTCGGAGGACGGCCAACGGCGGCTGGCCAAGGATGCGGTACGTACTGAGGAACCCTACTACGAGAGTCAGGAGTATGGTGTATACAAGTCCCATGACCAGCAAAGAAGGTTCCAGAGACCAGGGCAATTCAAGGATATACCGCAGAATGACCCACGAGAAGGCGCTGGCCAGGATCAGGCCGATCAAACCGGCCACGCAGCCCAGCAAGGCATACTCGGCCGCAAATGACCGGGCGATCAGCGCACGGCTCGCGCCAAGGGCCTTGAGAATCACCGCCTCATACAGCCGGCGATAGCGCGTCGCCGCGAGAGCCGCCGCCATGACCAGCGCCCCCGCCAACAGACAAAATAACGCGACGGCTCGAATGGCCAGCGACAAACGATCAAGAACCAGCGCAAAGGTATGCAACACATCGCCGATATTGATGGCGGTCACATTCGGAAAAGCTTTCACCACCGATGTCTGGAGGGGAACCTCCTCTTTGGAAGACATACTGACCGTCGCCACATAGGTCATCGGCGCACCGTCCAGCGATCCCGGTGACAGAATCATGTAAAAGTTGGTCGAGAAATTCCCCCATTCCACTTTTCTGATGCTGCTCACTTCGGCTTGAATCAGGGCTCCCTGAATATTCAATCCAAGAATGGCTCCGACATCGATGCCCATATTCTTCGCGGCGTCCTCATCAAGCGACAGTTGCGGTCGTGCAAACACCTGCCCCGGTTTCCACCAAGTCCCTTTGACGATCGTATTGTCCTTGGGAAGCTGGTCGAGAAATGTCAGAACATACTCACGGCTTAAATACCAATTCTTCCGCTTCTCCTCGCGCCTCTGATTCGACTGGTCCTCCTGCTCGCTCTCGCGCTCGACCTTCACTACTTCGCCGTTGATCGCATGTAATCTGGATCTCACCAGCGGTGTGAGCTGAGGCTTCTCGCCGGTCTGTTGATGGATCAGCGAAGAAAAGCCTTGCGCCTGGTCCGGTTGAATATCGATAAAAAAGAAAGTCGGTGAATCGGCCGGGCGGTTCTCGCTCACCTGGCGCACCAACGCATGCTCCAGTAGGGAAATCGCGAGAATGACCATCACCCCGACGCCGATCGACACCATTACCCCCATGGTCTGGCCTCCGGGACGCTGAATGTTCCCGATCGCCTGGCGCATTGCGAACCCTTGGGGCTCAGGCAGCAAGCGCACCGTAAAAAGAAGCGCCTTTGCCGCCAGTAGCAGGGCCACAATGGCAACCAGTAATCCGCCGATAAACAGGCCACCGATGGAGACTGAACCAGCTTGCCAAATGGAGAGGCCCGCCAGTCCACAGCCAATACATGCCGCCGTCATTGCGCGAATAGGATCCATCGAAACCACGCTGATCACACGACGCTGCCACGACATCCCGCCTTGTAAGGCAGATGGGTTGCCTCCTTCGACCTCCCGCCTGAAGATGGCAGCGGGCTTGATGTCTCGAATCGTCAGCAAGGGCCACAGGCTGAACAGGATAGTCGTCAGCAGGCCCAATCCCAAGCCTTTTACGAGAGGGGCGAGCGCCGTCTGTGAAAAGCCGAAAGAAAACCCGATTTGCTGCAAAAGATCAGTGGCGAGTAAGGACGCCATCGCCTGCGGCAGGAGTTGCTGCAAGGCCGTGCCGATGCCGATTCCCAGTCCGCTTCCTATGATTCCCAGCAACACTGCCTGTCCCAGATAGGATTGAATGATGGTGTTCGTCTCGGCTCCCAAGGTCTTCAAAATGGCAATCGACTGAAGCTTCTCGCGAATGAAAGCTTGAATGGACAGGGCAACCCCGATACCGCCCACAAATAACGCCGTCAATCCGACGAGCCCCAGATACCGGGTCAGTTGATCGAGAAACTGCTTGAGCTGCGGCTGGGCATCTCGATAGGAAGATACTCGCGCGGACTCTCCGGCCAAGCGGCTCCTGAGTTCGTACAGAAGCGGCGTCAGGGTCATGGAAACAGGCAGTTTCAGCAGGTGACGTTCGCGCAGGCGGCTTCCCGGTTTGATGAGATCTGCCGCCGCGAGTCCTTCTTGTGATACCAGCACCCGCGGCCCCAAGCTGAACATGTTAGCCATTCTGTCCGGTTCGGTATGGATGACTCCTGTGATCCGGAATGACGTTTGTCCGATGGTAATAGCATCGCCGACAACCAATCCGAGGCGAATCAGCAGATTCTCTTGAACCACCGCCCCATGACAGAGTTCTCGACAATTCGCTCCTGCCTGGCGCAGCAGCTCCGTCAGGGGCCGATCGGGTATGACTTTCACGGTTCCGTAAAGAGGATACTGTGATTCGACAGCCTTCAGCTCGACAAGCTGTGTCGCCTCCGCCGCCCCTTGCCCACGATCGACTCGCGCCACCATCGCCGTCAGTTCACTGACGAGGGTTGTGACCACTCCGCGCTCCGTGAGTCCGTGCAACACATTGAGACCCGAGGCCCCCATCGGCCTAGAGAGCCGGACTTCCAGGTCTCCGCCCAACAACCCTCGGGCTTCTTTCAGTACCGCTCGCTCGACATTGGTAGAAAAAAGAGACACTCCGACGACCGCTCCGACACCCAGCGCGATACAGGCGAGGAAATAGAGAAAATGCCGCCAGGCAGCTCGCAATTCCCGCCAGGCCATCATGAGCCAGAAGGGAATCATTGCCGACCGCGAGAGACCCGATGGTTGGTCTGAACGAGCTGGTCGGACTCGACCATGCCGTCCCGGAGGGTGATCAGGCGTTCCATGGAAGCGGCCAGGTTATGATCGTGTGTGACCAAGACCAGAGTCGTTCCTACATCTCGATGCAACGCGAGGATGAGCTCAATGACCTGCTGGCCCGTGGCCGAGTCCAAATTACCCGTCGGTTCATCAGCCAGGAGAATCGGGGGGCGACAAGCGAAGGCGCGGGCGACAGCCACTCGTTGCTGTTCTCCCCCGGAAAGTTGGACCGGATAATGTGAGACACGATGACCAAGCCCGACGGCATGCAGCAGCTCATGGCCCCGTTGCCTGGCTTGAGAGTCTCCCGCAAGCTCAAGTGGGACGGACACGTTTTCCAGGGCGGTCAACGTAGGAATGAGATGGAACGATTGGAAAATATACCCGACATTGGCCAGCCGTAGTCGCGCCATGTCTCGTTCGCGAAGGCCCGTGATTTCGACATCGTTGAGTCGGATGGATCCGGATGTCGGTCGATCGAGCCCCGCGATGAGTCCCAACAACGTCGATTTTCCACTGCCGGAAGGTCCCACAATCGCAACCGTTTGCTTTGCCGGAATGTCCAAGCTGATGTCATGAAGAACCGTGACGGTCCGGCCCGCCGCTTCGAGTTGCATGGTGACATGTTGAATGGCGATCATTTCAAGGCGATCCGGTGATGGCGCTCCCTCGATGAGTTTTCATATTATACTGTACGGATGAAGACTGCGTTAAAGCTCTTCCAACTCGCCACGCGCCTTGGGTCGTTCTGTATTATTGCGCTGTCACTCGCCGGATTGCCGGGCTGCGATCAATCGGCACCTTCCACTTCCCCCTCTGCTTCGAATGGGCTTTCAACGCCTGAACCACCTGCTGAACCGATATCCTTCCAAGAGTCACAGATCGACAGGCCTCTTCCCTTCACAAATGATCGCCCTCGCATTGTGGCCTTCGGCGACAGTCTGACCGCCGGTTTCGGGGTCTCACCGGAACAGTCTTATCCCGCTCGGCTCCAACAGCAACTGGACGCGTTAGGGTATGAGTACCAGGTGATCAATGCCGGGGTCAGTGGAGAAACGACTGCAGGCGGACTCCGCCGCGTCCCATGGATCCTCGCCGGTCAACCTCGCTTGGTCATACTCGAATTGGGCGGGAATGACGGGTTGCGCGGATTGAGCCTTGCGGACATACGTTCGCATCTCAATGCCATCATCCAACGATTCAAGGAAGCCAACGTGCAGGTGCTGTTAGCGGGGATGAAGATACCGCCGAACTATGGGAAAGAATATACATCCCGCTTCGAGAGGATCTATCACGAGCTAGCCACGAGCCACAGCCTTCCCTTGATTCCCTTCCTTCTGGAAGGGGTAGGGGGAGATCAGATACTCAATCAAGCCGATGGCATTCATCCAACCGGAGACGGCTATCGCGTGGTCGCGGATAACGTGCTGAAGAGCCTCCTTCCACTCCTTGAGGAAATGAAAGCCGACTCTTCAGATATAAAAAGAAGGCGAGAAACATCGCACCGGCCTCATGAGGCGGAGCCACGTTCTCGCCATGTTCATCAATATGTTGATTAGTTCTTGCTGAAAAACGTGTCGTAGACCCCGTACACCAGTACAATAGCGATTAAGGTGTAGTACAGGCCCGTGATTCCGCTATAGTCCGGAGGACCTTCACCGACATTGGCAAATGCCGTGGTCGCTTGAAGCGCACCGAGCCCACTCACTAGTGCTGCCATCAACTTGTTCATGATTCACCCCCTTGAAATCAAGGACCCACAAAAGAGGGCCGCATTGTACTCAAGGAAGCGGCGGTGGCGCAAGGGGTCGGTCGTAGGGACCGGATAAAAAGGGTTGAACGGTAGAATCAGCGGCGGCTGGCAGTCTTTACAGCTCAAGTTTTGCCCAGAGACTTCAACATCGATGCGACTTCCCGGCAAGTATCTGCCAATCCCTCCAAGCGGCGTCCCTTGTCGGTCAAAGTACGGGCAATCGCCTTCACCTCGATATCGAACTGCTCGACCTGCCGAGAGAAATCGGCCGTCTGATTCAGGGCCGCCCTATAATGATCGACTTCCCGTTGAAGATCCTTACAAATCACTTGCAACGATTTCGATTCTTTCACTGATGAGTCCAGCTCTTGAGTCAATCTGGCGACCACTGTATTTCGATTACGGATATCCGCATCGAGCCCCGCTTGCGCCGCCTCGCTTTCCCGCCTCCGCTCATCCATGCTCCGAATGACTTGGATCCATGTGGACACTTCACCATTCCCAACATTCGGCTGGTCCGGGACGGGATGGTCCGCTTGGATCGCTTGAACCGCCCGTTGCATCCATTCCATGAATTGCGTCAGCTCGCTCAACTTCACGTCACCGGAAGCGGAGACCTTCGGCTTTTCAATGTCGGCATAGGGAGATACAGGCCTGACCTTAGGCACGTTTTTCGCCTTTGCCCATCGGTGATATTCAAGAAGCGCCGCGACGCCATGCCGGCAGATGGGATGCTCGGACAATGTACAGGAACATTTGGCCTCCAGGTGGCCCTGGCTGAGGCGAATGGTCTGCTCGTAGAGGCCGGAATTGCCCATCACCGAGGAGGTGATCTCCGTGTCCGACGCATCCATCATCTGGACACGGCGTTCCGAGTGATATTGTTTCCCAAGCTGAAATGCATTGGGCTCCACGACAGAACTGATCATCGATGCCTCCAGCAAACTGAGGCGATCAGCGGAACAGGCGATTCTGCCCTTCATCATGTCACCTATAGAAGAATGGGTAGCAATGCTGAGCCGCTTCTACAGCCAGACGATCGCCGTAGTGCCCTGAGATCACAACTTCTGAAACCAACCCGTCCGGCGCGCGGTGAACGGTACGCCACCCCCCATGCGCTCTGGGCAGCGGAGGATTTCTGAGAGACGCTCTTCTCAGTCCCTCCAAGGATTCCCATGCAAGCCGTTCACTATGCTTATCGGCACTGTCGAGGAGGGCCTTTAGCACCCTGAGCAGTCAACCACACATAGTCCGCAATTCCTTCTTGCATAGCTTGCCGCAGTTCCTCCGCTCGGTCGGTTTCGAATGTGGCCAAGTATACCGTCACCTGTTTGAGTCCTCCTGGAACCCGTCGAGCAACACGGTTCGGCACCGGCAACCGATATTGCACATGACCTCCCCCCGTGTAGCTCACCACCGGCCCTTGCGAAGGATCTGCTTCAGCACGTATTCGTGTGAGCGCCGCAGCAAGCGTCTTCGCCATGCCCTCATCCCTTACCATGGAGGCTTCATACATCGTCTGATAATCCTCCATGGAACCGCCTCCATGGCAAGCCTGGATTTGAGACAAGATCCGGGATCGATAGGCAGGATCATCAACGATGGTCTCCTCTTGCATGCCCCACCGGCTCCACTCCGCCTGCTGCCTGGCCTGAGCAAGCCCCTGCTTGACCACTTGGCGAATCAATGGTTTGGGAGGATTCATCGCCAGCAAGGGAAGATGCCGGTCTTTGGCCAACTGCGCCAAGGGCTCATAACTTTCGAAGGCTCCGCCCCAATTTTGCTTCCATAATGCACGTTCGAGAAATTCCGGGCGATCGATTTCCTTCGAATCGATGTAGTCATCCAAGGCCGGTTGACCATCCCACCCGAACATTTCCATCGCCAGAACGGGACGTCGCCCATGCTTCAGAAGCGATCGGAGCACCGTTAAGGCTGCGTCAATGTGGAAACGGTTGTCATGTTCCTCCCCGAGATAAATCGCGTCGTACCTGCTCAGTTCCTCCAGCCACCTGTTCATCGGCACCGGAAGACCGGTTTTCGCGTCAAGCACCTGATCTGCCGCCCATTCGTCCCATAACTGATCCGTCATAACTGATGAGGGGGCTTTCACCTGACAACCAAGAATGACTGATATCAAACTGACCACGGCGAGCAACTGAATCGAAACGATGGGGACTCCCCCGTAGGAATGAATACAAGGATTACGCATATGGTCTACCTAACATAGGCTTGATGCGGCCGCAAGGCAGCTGTCTTGACTCCTTTACGGCAGGCCCGCTACGCTGACCCGACGCGCACCGAAGACCCCTCCCGCGCCCTACCGGAACAGTGACTATCTGAGCGGTTCATGAACATGGATTTCGACAACCTGGCCGCATTCCGGAAGCAAGTGACATCCGCTCGGTCCCTGGAGTCAAGTTCCTGGGATGCCTCTCGTGACCTCGTGAATCCAGCACAATGGCCGACGACGTTCAAGGCGCTCGTCGGGGCCATCGAGATGTCATCCTTCCCGGATGAGCTTAAGCGCAGCTTAATCGCCGCGTTGCCGCCAGAACAAGAACTTGCACGCCGCTCCTCATCCGGCGAATCGCTCAAGCAGTTGACGGGACTTCCGCCCACCAAAGCTCTGCGTGCGCTCTGTGTTCTGTTTGGCCTGCGATCGACTCAATCCTCAAGGTGGCCGATTCCAACCCTGACGCCGGAGTCGGCCGAAATGTTTATCCGGCAGCACAGCAATCCCTTTGACCTGCTGATTGAACAGCGTCCTGCCTCCGTATTGGACCTGGGAGCAGGCGACTTGTCGTTCGCCGAGGAACTCGTCACGCTTTATGGAGATCGCATGGCAACGCAAGCCAAGCCGCTCATTCTCCACTGCCTCGACCGGCTAGACCCCGGTTCCCAGCTCGGAGGACCACTGCACGTCCACCCGCTCCGCTTGGACCGCCTGCGCTCCAAGCCCGGTTTGCAATTTCGCTTCTACGGTGATCAGGACATGTTTGCTCTTGATTCACTCGAACAGGACGACCATCTGGCCAAGCGATACCTCCTCGTTACCTGCTGGGCGCCCGCGACGCCGACCTTTGCCTATGAACCCACTCGGCTCTCTGCGGCAACTCTCGCCGACGAACTGCGACGCACGAAGGGAGATTCCCGACGGATTAAACACGGGAAGGAATCGGCGCTGGAAGTGTGGCATGCAGGACGAAGTCTTCTCTTTCCGCCATGGAAATTCGATATCCGCGGCCCTCTCGCATTGTTGGAATTAATGGCCAGTCGCGGAGTCCTATGCGTGCTGGGAGCGGTCGACTCCCAAGTGTTCTGGGAAATCCTGTCGCAGTTGATCGAAGACCGGCGCGCGAGACCCAAGAATCTCGTCTTGTCCGAGCAGAATCTGCCCGACCTGTTGGGGGACACGTTTCACCAGCTCTCGGCGCTTCCGCTTGGTGGATCCTGTGCCCTGTCGGACCTCGCAACATTACGCCGGACCTTCCCCTCCGTCCTCCCCATTCCTTCTGACCATAGCGCTCCCTATCGCTTCCGACAGGTCTTGATTCGACGTGGCGCTCTCTTCGAAGGTCAACCGGCAAGCAGCACCGCCGGACGGTTTCAGGGAATGACGGAAGAAACTCCGCCCTGGTTTCTCACGCTCGTCCCTGAACAGGTGCCGGCTTCATGACACGCCGGCCTAAGCGACTAGACAACGCGACCCCGGATGATTGTCCCGCGCCGCACGAATACCCGTATAAATTGACGGTCCACGGCCCCTTTGTTAGACTTCCGCCATAACACGCCATGTTTTGAACCTAATTCCTCTTCTAGAACATCCCATCGTGACTGCTTCGCAATCGATCAAATCGTTACAGGACAATATCGCGCAGGTTATCAAGGGAAAGGCGCGGGTCATCGAAATGGCCGTCGTCTGCCTGCTGGCGCGTGGGCACCTCCTGATTGAAGACGTTCCAGGAGTCGGCAAGACCACGCTTGCCCATAGCCTCGCACGCTCCTTGGATTGTTCCTTCAAACGCATTCAGTTCACCAGCGACTTGTTACCTTCCGACATTGTCGGCATCTCCATGTTCAATCGTCAGAAACAAGCCTTTGAGTTCATGCCGGGTCCGTTGTTCGCGAATATCGTGCTGGCCGATGAAATCAATCGCACGACCCCAAAAACACAAAGCAGCCTATTGGAAGCCATGAGCGAGGCGCAAATTTCAGTGGACAACCACACCTATCCCTTGCGTCAGCCGTTCATGGTCATCGCCACTCAAAACCCAGCTGACTATCAGGGCACCTTTTCTCTTCCGGAGTCCCAATTGGACCGGTTTCTCATGCGACTCCGCATCGGATATCCGACCCCCGATGAAGAAAAAAAGGTGCTCGACCGCTCGCACGCTGCCCATCCGGCAGGCGAGATTCAGCCGGTCTTGAACGCGCAACACATTCTGGACCTCCAAGCTCGGGTGGAAAAAATCCGGATGGAAGACAGTCTGATGGACTATTTGCTTGCGATCGTACTGGCCACCAGGAGCAACGCTCTGCTGTCCCTCGGAGTCAGTACGCGAGGCACTCTCGCGCTGTGCAAGGCGGCGAAGGCACTGGCCCTCGTGCGTGATCGAGACTATTGCCTTCCGGAGGACATCAAGGAGTTGGCTCCAAGCGTCCTCTCACACCGCGTCATGCTCCATCGTTCTCAAGGCATGCGCATGAAAACTTTCGAGTATACGGAGCAGGTGATCAAGGACATTCTCGACACCATACCAGTCCCCTTGTGATTGTCCGTAAGATGCCAGAAACCTGCGCCATGCGCGTGCGGGGAATGCGGCAGGTGATCTTTGCCTTCCAGCCTATTGCCCAACAGCCTTCAGACAGATTCCCGGTGGTTCGCCCGGCGCAGAGCCATTCGAGCGACGACAGAAGGTATCCGGTTTCTGTTGTTTACGTTGGCCGTTGGAGTCGCAGCAGTCAATACCGGCAACAATCTCTTCTACCTGCTGCTCGCCATGATGCTGAGCTTGATTATCCTGTCTGGATTGCTTTCGCAACAATGCCTGCGCCGGCTGGAATTCCATCGCCACATCCCGGACTATCTCTTCGTGAATGAGCCGGCTACCGTGACGCTCTGGATAGCCAATCGCAAGTCGCGCTTCCCAAGCCTGTCGCTGCGACTGTTCGATGTCTTGGCCGGACAAGATCCTGATAGAGGGCTTTACCTCGAGCACCTCGCACCTCAATCCTCCACATTGCTCTCCTATCCTATCCTCGTGCGGCGACGTGGGCGGTATCGGTTCGATGGAGTACGAGTCGTCACACCCTTCCCCTTCGGACTTTTTCACAAGAAATCGTTCTATCCATTTACGGCCGACATCATCGTGTGTCCGGGAATGATCCCACTCCCACCGATTCTAATCGAGGAGTTGAACGCGATGGGACAGGACCAAGCACTGGCTCGTCGAGGGCAGGGGAACTCGCTCTACAATTTGCGAGAATTCCGACCTGGTGACGATTCACGCGCCATTCATTGGATGACGACGGCCCGAACCTCGAAATTGATCCTCAGAGAAACCGAAGCGGAAGACCAGCGACAGGTCACTCTTGCTATATCGACCGTCGCCCCGGTCGAGGAAAATGGTGCGTTCGAAAGAGCCCTCTCAATTGCCGCATCACTGCTAGATCTGTTCCTAAAAGACGGGTACCAAGTTCGTCTGCTGCTTGGCGACCAGCAGGGGATTGTAGCCAGTGGGGAAACACCATCCTTTCACTCGCTGCATGCCCTGGCGCTCTGCGAACGACGCCCTAATACTGCGGGCGCCTCCATTCGACAAGCCCTGGGACAGGCGCTTGCCGAATCGCGCGAGGGCTCGGCGATATTACTTTTACCCTGGGCAGATCCCGACCAATGTGAGGAATTTCCGGCCGTCGATCATGTCATTTCTCCTCAGTCTCACAAGGACCTCTTCGATGGCGTTGGACCAGGCATTCCGGCTTAGCTCAATCCTGTTGGCTGCAACCAGCTTCGGGAGCCTTGCACTTGTGATTTTACTGCCACCCTGGCTGCTCACCCTGGCAGGCATTGCATTCGCCATAGCGCTCCTGCGTGTGAATAACGCGTCCCTGATCTCGGGATTGTTGTTCAATCTGCGCTTTTCTGCACTGACATGGAATGTGTTTCTCCTGCTCGCATTCGCGGCTTTCTGGATCGATCTCCTGCTCGTTTCACAAGAACTCCTGCCGGCCGGGATCCATTTTCTCGTGCTGCTCTTGGTGAATAAACTCTCGAACCTCGATCAACGGCGGGACTATTTGCATCTCTATGCCATTAGCCTCATCACGCTCCTGGCTTCTGCTGCGCTGACCACTCAGCTGTGGTACGCCCCTTTCTTTTTCCTCTACCTCGTGGCAGGAGTCTGGACCCTGTTGCTGTATCACCTCGTGAAAGAGAAGGAAGAGTGCCAGGGCGGCCAAACCGCCGGCACTGTCCATTTCCAGCCCCCTTCGCCTCCGGCGCACATTAGTCGCCGTTTCTTCTGGGCGACCAACGCCATGGCGGCCGGCGCATTCGGGCTTACACTGTTGTTCTTTTTCTTTATTCCACGGATCGGGGTTGGGTTCTTTCAGAACAATCACGGGGAAAGTTTGCGTACCACGGGATTTACGCAGCATGTCGATCTGGGAGTCATGGGGCCGGTTAAGCAAGACCCCAGCATCGTGATGCGTGTGGAATTGACGGAAGGCGAGAGCAACGAATCCAAACGGGAGCCTCTTTATCTTCGCGGGGTAGCCTACGACCAATACAATGGAAAATCCTGGAGCAATAGCCTGCCACACCGCCGCACGCTCACGGAACTCCCCCAGGGAACGTTTACGCTACGAACACCCCGCGTCGAATCTCCTGCGGCCTTTGACCGGCGTCTCAGGCAGGATATTCTGCTTGAGCCGCTCGATACGGCCGTACTCTTCGGCGCCCCGCTCCCCGTCTCCGTGAAGGGCGATTTCCTCTCGGTGCAAGCCGATCTCATGGGCTCTCTGCACCTTCCATTTCCATCCCATGCCCGCATCCAATACACAGCCTATTCTTTGCCGACCACAGTGACAGCGACAGAGAACAGGGCGACCGCGTTTCTGTATCCTGAGTTTATCCTCCAACACTATCTCCAGGTTCCTGCCGTCAGCTCACAGGTAGTTGATCTGGCGCGACGGGTGACCCAGCCGGCCACCAGCGTCTCGCAGGCCGTCAATCTGATCCGTGCACATTTATTGACCACGTATCGTTACAGCTTGGATGTACCCTCCCTTCAGTCTGTTCATCCCTTGGAAGACTTTCTCCTGACCAGAAAAACGGGATACTGCGAACACTATGCCACCGCGATGGTGGTGCTGCTCCGCACGGTGGGTATTCCCGCAAGGCTGGTGACTGGATTTCTTGCAACCGAATGGAATGGATTCGGGAAGCACTACACGGTTCGGCAACGGGACGCCCATGCCTGGGTGGAGGTCTATTTCCCGCAATCAGGATGGATCACGATGGATCCCACCCCTCCCGTTGCCGATGGGAGTATCCAAGCCTGGTGGAAATCCGCCGGCAGCGTGCTGGATTCAGTCCGGCTCGAATGGGATCGTCTCTTCGTCCACTACAGTGCGAAGGATCAACTCGCCGTCGTGCAGGGTATCAGGGAAAGCGGTGAAGTAGTGCGTATAAAAATGTCTGAGTCCCTGACCGCCCTGTGGGCGCTGTTGTTCACCGTGCTCAGCCGATTCATCAAGACCCTCGCCCCAGCTGGCATTCCACAAGCGACTATCTTCTTCATCCTGATAATCGGCGCGGGGTATGTAGGGATGCGGGTATTGCGACAGCCCCGATTTGGAGCCGCACGGCAGGATGTCTATTCATCCGATCAACGTGTCGTCATCACTCTTTATACACACATGATCGAATGCTTTGCCCAGAACGGCATCGCGAAACCGGCGAGCGCCACGCCGTTGGAATTTCTTGACTACGTTCGCGAGCAATGGTCCGAGGTCTCCTCTTCAGCCGCGGTCCTGACTCACCTGTACCAGCGGGTCCGATTCGGCAGGACCTCTGTGACCCCAGAAGAACTCTCTATTGCTCAAAGCTTGCTGCATAGACTTCAGCGATCGGGCTCTTTTCCAGAAAACGACCATAAACAATGAAGCGGGACACAACGTGCTCGTCTCCGGGCACGATACAATCACTTTTTTCAGTCCTCCCGATATGGACAATGGCTTGGACGCACGCCGAACCATGGAGATTGAATGAGCGGAATAAGAGCGGGATCGGACACAAGTCCATGCGGCCTGCATGAAACTCTACAGGATGAAGAAGTGAGACTGATCCAGAGACGAATTTAGTTGGTAGTCCCGGAGATTGGAAGCTTCTCTTGGCACTACCTGGAGGCCGGACAAGATCTGATTTGGAGCGGGAAAGGGGATTTGAACCCCCGACCCTCGCCTTGGCAAGGC
>JAJFBJ010000116.1 GCA_020697375.1 Nitrospira sp.
CCTCCCGTCGGCGCGATCGCAGATTCTCGCGGATCCGATCGAAGATCACCACCGTGTCCGTCAGCGAATATCCCGCCAACGTCAGCAAGGCTGTCACCACCAGTAGAGTAATCTCTTTGTCCAGAAGATAAAATACCCCCAGCACGGCCAGCACGTCGTGAAACGTGGCTAGGGCCGCCGCAACGCCGAAGCGCAACTCAAATCGCGCCGCAATGTAAATGACGATCCCGACAAACGAGATCAGGACCGCGATCAGGGCATCTTCCTGAAGCTTTTTCCCGATGGTCGGACCGATTTCCATGCTCGAATCGACTACGAACTTGTTGTCGGGGAATTCTCTGCTGAATACGCCCATAACCCGTTCGGCGGTCTTCTCTTCGATTGTCGTAGAGGCTTTTACGCGAATGAGTAACTTATTGTCCTGTGTAAACTCCTGCAATTCCGCAGACCCAAGGCCATTGGATTCCAGCGCATGCCTGGCTTCATCGATTTTGATGGCCTGCTCGAATTTCAACTGCACCGCCGTGCCGCCGGCGAAATCGATTCCTAAATTCGCCGCTCCGCGCGCAATTTGAATCACCGCAATGATGCCTAGCAGGGCGAGGATGCCAGAGATGGCAAACGAGATGAACCTCTTTCCCATAAAATCAATATTCGTCTTCCCCAGAATCTCGAACATGCCGGCTCCTTCCTAGATACTGAGCTGCTCAATTTTTCTGCGCTGATTCAGCAGATCAAACACCACCTTGGTTCCGCCCAGCGCCGTGAAGAGATTGATCGCGATGCCGAGACAGAGCGTGACGGCAAAGCCTTTGATCGGACCGGTTCCAAACAGAAAAAGCGCGAATCCGGTGATCAAGGTCGTGACGTGCGAGTCCACGATGGTCAGCAACGCCTTGTCATATCCAGCATCGACCGCCAGACGAACCGGCTTGCCCTGCCGCAATTCTTCACGGATGCGCTCAAAAATGAGGACATTGGAGTCCACGCCCATGCCGATCGTCAGAATGATGCCGGCAATGCCAGGCAAGGTCAGCGTCGCATTCAACGCCGCGAGCGATCCGATCAGACAGATGAGGTTCAACATCAGCGCGAAATTCGCGATGACTCCCGACAACCGGTAATAGGTCGCCATGAACACGACTACGAACAACCCCGCAAAGAGGGTCGCCTTCACCCCTTTTTCAATCGAATCCCGCCCGAGCGACGGACCCACGGTCAGATCCTGGATGATCTTGAGGGGCGCAGGCAAGGCGCCCGCCCGAAGCACGATCGCTAAGTTGTTCGCCTCCTCCATCGAGAACGTTCCGCTGATCTGGGCTCGTCCTCCGCTGATGCGCTCTTGAATGACGGGCGCCGAATAGATATTGTTGTCGAGCACGATCGCCATACGCTTCTTGACGTTTTCGCCCGTAATCCGGTCAAATTCCCTCGCCCCCTTCGCATCAAACTCCACCGACACATAGGGCTCGTTAAATTGCCCGATTGCCACCCGCGCATCGCTCAACACATCCCCTGCCAACATCACCCGCTTCTTGACCAGATAGGGCGCGAGCCATTCCTGTCCGCTTTCCTTTTCCACGATCCGTTCGAACAAAATCTGATCGCCTTCCGGCACCTTCCCTTCGACCTGCTTCAGAAATGCCGCTTCGCGTTCTTTTCCCTTCTGCACTCGCCCCGGAAGATCCAATTTGAGTTGATTCTCTTCGTCCAGCAATTTGAATTCGAGGAGCGCCGTTTGCTTGATGAGGTCCTTCGCCAGCTTGGCATCCTTGATCCCGGGCAGTTGCACCACTACTTGATTCAAACCCTGGCGTTGAATCAGCGGCTCCGCGACACCGAACTGGTCGATGCGGTTCCGAATGGTCTCAAGAGCCTGGTTGATAGCGGAATCCTTGATGCGCTTGCTCTCCGTTTCCCGCAATTCCCACACGACCTGATTGCCGGACCCGGCCGACTCCATCTCCACATAGGCCGGGAAATCATCCAGCACCTTCTGAACTTGCGCCTTCAATTCGGAATTTTGAAACCCGATCGTGAGCTGCGAGGGCCCGGTGCGCTTGACCGACTCTACAGGGATTTTCTTTTCAATGAGCAAATCCTGAAGTCCGGCCGCCGTCCTGTCCACCGAGATCTCCACCGCCCGGTCCTCCTCCACCTCTAGTACCAAGTGAATCCCGCCTTGCAGATCCAACCCCAGGGTAATCCCCTTGTCGGGCAGGACTTCCCGGATCCACCGCGGTAGCTCCTTGTAAAGAGGTTGATAGGAGGGCAGGAAAAAGATAATCGAGGCGACCACCATCGCCACCAAGGCCAACAACCGTCCACCGACTTTTTTCATACGTGTGCCAATCCTTCCCGTCTCCGTCGCGTGCGTCAATCTTCTTCGTCACCGCGCAGCCGAGCAATCTGCTCCTTTTGGATTTTGATTTTCGTCGTGTCCGCTATTTGGAGCGTCACGGTGTCTTTCCCCATGTTCGTGACGGTGCCCCAAATCCCAGACGCCGTGACCACCTTGTCGCCCTTCTTTAAGGACGCCGTCATCGCTTTCAATTGTTTCTGACGCTTCTGCTGCGGCAGAATCAACATGAAATAGAAAATGACGAAGATCAGGACGAACGGCACCAATGATAGAAGGCCGCCTCCCGCTCCCGCGTTGCCGGATGTTCCCTCCGCCCATGCCACTGAGTCCCACATAATGTCCCCCGCCTATTCCGCCGTTAAGCAATGTTCGTATTCTGAATATCCGACCGGCACTGACCGGCCGATCGCGCAATGATGTAAGTCCGGTGAAACTCACGGCGGAATTCCTGAAACGTTCCGCCGCGCAGGGCGCGCCGAATGTTCTGCATCAATTGCGCAAAAAACCATAAATTATGAATCGTGTTCAAACGTGCGCCCAACATTTCTTTCACTCCGAACAAGTGATGCAGATACGCCCTCGTGTATCGCGTGCAGACCGGGCACCGGCAAGCAGGATCGATGGGCTGCTCGTCCCGCGCGTAGCGGGCCTGTTTGATCACGACCCGTCCGAAGGAGGTAAACAACCATCCTGTGCGGCCGTGGCGCGATGGCACCACGCAGTCGAAGAGATCGATCCCTCGCGCCACGCCTTCGACGAGGTCTTCGGGCATACCGACCCCCATTAAATAGCGCGGCTTGTCCGATGGTAGCTCGGGGACGGTCACATCCAACATGGCATACATGTCGGCCTTGTCCTCGCCCACCGACAACCCGCCCACGGCGTATCCATCGAATCCAACCGACACCAGATCGCGCGCAGATTCTACCCGCAATAGCGGATCCAATCCGCCCTGGACGATGCCAAATAAGGACTGATCGGTCCGCCGTTTGGCTTGCGCGCAACGCCTCGCCCACAGCGAAGTCCGCTTGGCGGCGTCACACACCTGGTTCGGTGACGAGGGCAGCGCGACAACGTGGTCGAATGCCATGATAATATCCGCACCCAAGGCCTCCTGAATTTCAATGGCCGTTTCCGGACTGATAAACCGTGATGATCCATCGATATGCGATTGGAAGGTTACGCCTTCGTCCGTTACCTTGCAGAACTTGGCCAAGCTGAAAACCTGGAATCCGCCGCTATCGGTGAGAATTGCGCCTGGCCAGGCCGTGAATCCATGCACACCACCCAGCTCCTCTACGACTCTATGACCGGGACGCAGGTACAGATGGTAGGCATTGTTCAGTATGAGCCCATAGCCCATCTTCAGTAATTCGTCGCCATCGACACTTCGAACATTCCCCAAGGATCCCACCGGCATGAAGGCCGGCGTGGCAATTTCACCGCGCCCGGTGGTCAAAACGCCCACACGCGCGCGGCTGGCGGGTTCTTCATGTGTGATGCGGAACGATAACATTCGATCGGCGGTCCTACATCTGCTCGGGCGCTGAGACGCCCAGCACGTTCAATCCGTTTCGGACCACCTGCTGCACGCTCCACATCAGCGCCAATCGCGCGCCCGTCAGACCGGGCCTCAACAGCTCAGACTGCCGGCTCGTGGAAGTTTCTAATTCGGGCGGCGGTGCGGCGGCGGCTTCACTGCCGGGCCCGGGAGGCAAAATCCGGTGTTTGTTGTAAAAGGGGTGCAGCATGCCGGCCAGTTCACGGAGATAGTAGGCCATTCGGTGAGGCTCAAGTTCCACTGCGCTTGACTGCAACACCACGGGAAACGTCGACAGCTTTCGTATAAGGGAGAGCTCATCCGGATCTTGCAACAGATCGATATCTGCCTGACTGGGAAGCGAACAATCGATACCCCGCGAAGCCGCCACACGGCGCAGGCTGGCGATCCGTGCATGCGCATATTGAACGTAGTACACGGGGTTTTCCTGCGATTGCTGCTTGGCCAGTTCCAAATCGAAATCCAGGTGTGTGTTGGAGTCGCGCATCAAAAAGAAAAATTTGGCGGCATCCGCACCGACCTCGTCCATGACTTCGCGAAGCGTGATGAACTCTCCGGCTCGCTTGGACATCTCAACCTTTTGGCCCCCGCGCAGGAGATTGACCATTTGGACCAGGACGACTCTCAGCCGTTCTTTCGGATAGCCGTAGGCTTGGACAACCGCCTCCATCCGTGGAATATATCCATGATGATCGGCACCCCATACGTCGACCAGCAGGTCATAGCCGCGCCGTAGCTTATCTCGATGGTAAGCGATGTCGGAGGCGAGGTAGGTATAGTCCCCTTCCTGTTTGCGGACGACCCGGTCTTTCTCATCACCGAACGCAGATGAACGGAACCACTGCGCCCCGTCTTGGTCGAACAAGAGGTCCCGAGCCTTGAGCTCGCCCAAAACCTGTTCCACGACGCCCGAAGACAACAATGAGGCTTCACTGAACCAGGACTCGAAAGCAATTCCGAACGCTTCCAGATCCTGCCGGATGAGAGCCAGTAATTCCCGATACGCGAACTCCTTGCTCCGTTGTTCTGCCTCCACCATAGGAAGCGAGAGCAGGGCCTCTCCGCTCTCCGCCTTCACTCGGGCGGCGACCGCACCAATATACTCGCCTTGATAGCCATCCTCCGGAAAGGTCACCGTCCGTCCGCAGGACTCCAGATAACGCGCCAGAACGGAGGTACCCAGCAGCTTCATCTGTCGACCGGCATCGTTAATGTAGTATTCGCTGACCACCTCATGTCCAGTAGCCTTCAAAAGACGAACCAATGCTTGTCCCACAGCGGCACCACGCCCATGCCCCACATGCAACGGACCGGTCGGGTTCGCGCTGACGTATTCCACCAAAACCCGACGCCCTTTCCCTACCTGGCTATGTCCATACCTCGCACCCTGAGCCTCAATGTCACGCAACACTTCCAGCCAGAGCTGCCGCTTGACTGTCAGGTTGAGAAACCCTGGCCGCGCGATTTCGACACGATCGAATAGCGCTTCTCGCTGTTCGATGTGATCGATGATGATCTGAGCGATTTCGAAGGGTGGTCGGCGTTCAGACGCGGACAAGGACATGGCTACGGTGGAAGACACATCACCCCACTCGGGGCGCTTTGGGGCCTCGAGGTTCACAACAGGTATCCGTTCGAGCTTGAGAAGTCCTCGTTGCTGCGCCAACCGCAGCGCTCCGACCAACGCCTCACTGACCTGATCTTGCACGACACCCTGAGTCACAGAAGACCCTCTAAGTCTGCGTGGAAACAGCGAAAAATAATCTCGCAATCTAACATACCGGGATGTGGGAGACAAGATCGTGAACTTGTCTACCCACAAACTTCCCAAGGAGACACTACAATGGTGTCCGGTATGCAAAGTGGCGTTGGTCCCATAGCGAGACAATCCTTTAAGCAGAGCAGACGGCTTCTTCGGCGGTTAGTAAGACCCGACGTTGTGCCACAAGTTCCTCGTGATCCGGGGCCGAGCATGCTGTGTGGCCGGCGGTTATCGTGTACAGTCCATGTCTCGATGGTGACTCGAGCGTCATCGGGCGACAGGAACTGATGCACCTCCAATACCCCACCTCCCGGGCGTCCGTTACACGATTCAATGAACTGGTTCTTCACGCTTACGCGGCCGAATGAAGTCGAGTTCGAAGTCTCGGAGAGAGCCTCACTCTTGAGCGCTCAATTGGAATTTCCGTCCGTGATCCAGCCCAGTTCCGGCCCTTCGCCAAGTGTCTGATAAGAGCTTGGCCAACCGTCTTACCCGACGCGACTGGTAATTCATCAACTAGACCTTCGCGTCCAATAACATCCACAAATATCCGATCTGAGGCCGGGAGAGAGGTTGCAGCTCCTTTTGGAAAGGTCCGCTTATGTTCTCTTTGAAATTGAAACCGTCTCTACGGCAAGCCCTTCGAGGATCGAGGGGGTGGCCTCAAGACCCGTCGCGGACGGATCGGCTTCGGCAGTGGATCCAGCAGCATACCATGTTCAGCTATCGGCGACTCTGGCTGCTCCTGCGATGTCAGGGGGCTGATCATCAATCGCAAAGCGGTCTATCGCGTGCTCAAACAAAAGCGGTGGTTGGTGCATCAACGGTCCTGCCATCCACGCCCTCGCGTACGTGGATGGGTGAGCCGGGCAAGTCGGAGCAATGAACGATGGGCGATGGATGTGACGCCTATCCCGTGTGGTCAAGACGGATAGGCGCATCTGGCCGTGGTGAGCGACTGTCATGGTCACGAAGTGATCGTCTACTGCAGCAGGATTTCATTACGCCCTATACCCCGGAACAAAACCGGATGATCGAACGGTCCTTTCGGAGTCTCAAAGAAGAGTGCCCGGCAGCGAACGTTCCAGACGTTCGAGAAAGCACGGCGGATCATTCGAGACTGGGTGCAGTGGTGTAACCAGGAGCGTCCGCATCAGGCACTGGGGATCGAAGCCCTGCAATAGCGGGCCCAATAATCAACCGAGGTGGCTTAATGCAAGGGAGCGCCACACGACTGCACATGATCCATGTAGCCGAGAGTTTTGGCCAGTGCTGTTGCACATGTGCGCCAAGATTCCAGAATGTCGTGACTGGTTCTAGTTCCAGCTGACTCACAAAATCGTCCCTATGGAAAACATTGACCTCCTCTCTCAAAAGTCGGCGCAATCGCACGATTAGGACGATGAACTCCGAGTAGCTCCTAGATGGTGGAAGTCACTCGATCGGCCGAGTAACATCGAACGAGCACTCTCAAGGATGCGCTCAGAAGAAATGTGAAGGCAAACTTTATTTTGACAACTTTCAACACTGTTCCATGTAGGGCAGGTACAAGGCGCTCCCGTCAATACGGACACTATCTTTCCGAGGGGAGCCCAGCGCCGTGGATTGGTTGGGCCGAAGCATGCAATGGTTGGAATCGACAAGGCCGCGGCAAGATGAGTCATACCCGAGTCATTTCCAAGATAGAGGTCGGCGTGAGACAGCACTGCCGCGACCGTACAAAGATCAAGGTCCCGGAGAACGGGCACAAATTTGTTTACCGCTTCCAGCAAATGAGCTACTTGCTCACGGTCCGACGGCCCTTCGAGTAATATCGGGCTCATTCCTTCGCCACACATCCATTCGATCGCACGTGCCAGGAGCGACGACTCTATGCACTTGATGGGGCTGCCACTGCCTGGATGAATCACCACAAGACGCTGCCGTTCGGTCCAGTTGCTCCGTTGAAGTACCTGCCTACCATACTCTCGCAGCAGTGGAGGAAGCGTTAGGGGATGGCTGATGTCCCCGAGATTGATATTTCGCACCTCAAGTGCTTCAAGGTACCGAGCCGCCTGATGTTCGAACACAAATTCAGAAGAGAAGGGAGATTTCAACGATGATGCGCGAATACCTAGGGTGTGAAGCGTGTTGGCGATGGCTTCTTCCCTATCATGCAGCCACCCCACTACAAAATCACAGGAAAGCAGCCACTTTCTGAATGCCGGATGAAGGCTATCGCTTCCGGCAAGCAATTCGGCCAAATAGGCCGATTCGAGAGAGAATACTCTATCAATCTCTCCTGCGTGATGTAATAACAATCCGATGGCTTGTCCGGCCAGAAGAACAATTTCATGCTGAGGGAATTGACGTCGAAGCACGTCCAGAACCGGCCGGGCCAACAGCACATCCCCCACTGCTCCGGGATGGATGACAAGAATCCCTCGTTTCCCTATATACTTATCTGCCTGGTTCTTCACAGCGTTTCAGAGACCGGTGCTTCTGCCAAGGCTAAATCCTCCGGTGTATTGATATTTTGAAACGAACGTAGGCTTGGATCTATGATTGTGAGTTCACGGCTAGTTACTATAGCCACCTGCAGCACGTCTATGGAGAATAATTTTTGGATCTTCAGATCATGTCGGTCCACCATCGCCCGACAAAACGGGGCGCATCGCCGAGAATATAGGGCGTGCATAGGTTGAAATCTGCGCTCCAGTTTGGCTACGACCACATCCGCCTTTACATCAAAGGACACCATCAAGCGAATCACATCAGGATTAAGGAATGGCATGTCACAGGCCACTGCAAATATCCGCGCCTGTGATGATGCCATTAATCCCGTATACAGCCCACCAAGGCTGCCGGCGTTTGAAACTAAATCATATACAACCCGGCATCCATGAACATTGAGTGAATCGACTGGCTCTGCAAGGACCACGATGGTCTCGGCAAATGTCTCCCGCAGTATATGTAGCGTCCGGTCGAATATGCTATTTCCCGACATTTTCAAGAATCGTTTGTCCCGCCCCATCCGTCGGCTCTTTCCGCCGGCGATGAGAATACCCGAGACATTTGTAATGAGTTGATTGCCGCCCATGCTTCGATCCTTAGAGGTCGCTCCGCTTGATTGGGCAGGTGGTGCCCGTTCATAAGTGGTGCCTGGCGGTTAAGCCCTACGCGGCGGCTGGCCGTGCAGGCCGGTTCTCCCAGTACACGCGATCAGGCGTGCATCCGTCAAGCGCGCGATGCGGCCTGAGTGGGTTGTAGAAGTGGAGGTCGCGCGCGAGCCCCGGTTGCGCATCTCCCACCGTCTCATAGGCCCGGAGATACACCTCCTCGTATTTGAGGCTGCGCCAGAGTCGCTCCACGACCACGTTGTCCCGCCAGCAGCCCGACCGTCCATGCTGAGCTGGATGCCCGGGCTATTCAGGAATCCCGTGAACTCCAGACTCGTGAACTGACATCCTTGATCGGTGTTGAAGATCTCCGGCCGTCCATACTGAGTGACCGCCTCCTGAACCGCTTCGAGGCAGAAGTCCGTGGTCAGCGTATTGGAGAGCCGTCATGCCAACACCCGACGACTCGCCCAGTCCAGGATGGCAAACAAGTACACGAAGTCCCGGCGTATCGGAAGATAGGTGATATCCGCTGCCCAGACCTGGTTGGGATGCGCGATCGCCACGTTGCGCAGGAGAGAGGGATAGATCTGGTGGGCGGGATGCCGCTGAGTGGAGCAGGGCTGGCGGTACACGGCGCGGTGATGCCCATGCGCCGCATTAGGGTGGCTAGGTGCCGCCGGCCCATCACCTGGCCGTCCTGCCGGAGGAGATCGCGGAGCATCCGGACGCCGGCAAAGGGATACGGCACATGCAGCTCGTCAATCCGACGCATCAGAGCCAGCACCGACGCAGAGATGGGCGTCGGCAGGTAGTAGGCCGTCGAGC
>JAJFBJ010000117.1 GCA_020697375.1 Nitrospira sp.
AAGCGCATGGATTACCCGCGATGCGGGAGTCAGATGATGCAAGAGCGTTCTCTCTTACGATGTACCGTCGCGACTCCCCTCAGGTTTTCCGATGGGCGATGCGTGATGTGCAACACCCGCATGGAGTCGCCGGCTACCCGGCATTAAGCTGTCCTTCCGACACTTCCTTTACATCAGACATACCTCAGCATGAAGGGAGGCCATGCTCGGTCGCCGCTGTCGCACCACGACTTCGAAAGATTTACGACACTGGGCAGCCCCGTCGCAAAACTCCGAGGGGTGGGAAAGCGTGCCCTGTGCCACCGGATGTCTTGTATGATGCGTTCGCCGGGTCAGCCTCATTGAGATCACAGTGCCGGATTCGCTTCATGTCGAGTCGTCGGGACCACCCCTCCCTGCACTACACACACTGTGCTTAGATGGAACCGCTGATTTGAGATCCACCGCCGTGACATTCGGCATAGGCCATGACGAAGGCTTGATCGACTTGACCGATTTAGAGATGAGACGTTGCTCCGATCGACGAAATGAGCGCAGCACTGCTGCCCAAAGGTGTTGGCAGGGAGGGATGCAACGATGATTGATATGAGCCAAGAGCGACCTGTGCGGGATCACCATCCTCACACGGAGACCCCCTTGAACCAGAGATTCCGGTGGGCCGCCGGTCCTGCCACCACGATGAGACACCTCGAGCTGATAAAACCCCGAGCTCTGCGCGCATTGTTCTGTGCGGCGGCGCTATTGAATCCGACCCTGGTATTGGCCGCCTCGCCTTCACCGCTTGCGCCTTCCGAAGTTCCTGGACCGACATATTCACTTGGTTCCGTGCTGGACCTCGCCTTGACGCACAATCCGGTGGTGGCCAGCGCGGAAGGAACCATCGAGCAGAACCGAGGAAACGACGTCGCCGCTCATACCTATCTCAATCCCTCGGTCAGCGCCAACACCGGGAGAGGAGTGATGCGAGACCTGGGAGCGTTCGATGCGGCGGTGCGGGAAAGGGTCACTGAATTCAATCTCTCCATCGGGCAGCCGATTGAATGGCCATCAAAACGCCTCGCCAACCAACGGGCAACAGCAGCAGGCGTCGCCAGCGCCTCGGCCGGACTCGCGGAAACCCGCCTGAATTTGGTGGCCGATGTCAAGGTCGCGTTCTACGACCTGCTTCTCGCCGAGCGCGCGTTGGCCCTCGCAAGGCAGAATCTTTCGACCGTTGAGGATGTGGACAAGGCCGTACGGACCAGGGTACGCCTGGGAGAAAGTCCGCAATTCGAAGCGATCCGGTCCGGGGTGGAGGTGCTCAAGGCTAACCAATCGGTGACCAGAGCCGCCAATCGCGTGCGTGTCAATCGCGTGATGCTGGATACCCTGACGGCAGGCTCGCTCGGTCCTTCTTATGCCATTGAGGGTCAGCTTCACCGCGCGGGCCCCGGCTTTGGCATCGATATCCTGACTGAGCGCGCGACCACTCAGCATCCCACTATCCTCCGCTTGACCAAGTTCATCGAACTGACGACCCACCGCCTCGAGTTCGAACGCCAAGCCCGTGTGCCCAACGTCACGATTGGCGGCCATTATTGGCGGGAAATCGGCCGGGAAGCGTTTACCGGCGGCGTCTCGTTTCCGACACCGGTGTGGGACAGGCGGCAAGGAGAAATCATGTCGGCCTTCGGCAATAAACGGAAAGGAGAAGCCGAATTCCTCCGGGCGCGCAATGAATTGATCCGCAGTGTCAGCCAACATTTTCAGGATGCGAAAACCACCGCCGACATGATCGAGGTGTATGAAAAGGGCATGCTCAAGCAGGCTGAAGAAGCGCTTCGGATCGCAAAGTTCAGTTTCCAACAAGGCGCATCCAGCCTCATCGAAGTACTGGATGCCCAGCGCGTGCAACGCCAAATTTTGTTAGACTATGCTCAAGCCCAGTTTGATCTGTCGGTGTCACTCGCGCTCCTGGAACGCGCCGTGGGAGGCGCCATATAATGCGACGGACCCCATCGACCAGCACGCAGTCAGTCTCTTGCCGATTGAAGCCTTCAGCAGCGCCGGCCGCCATGGCCCTGCTGGCGGTCATCGGTCTGGCAACCTCCGGATGCGACGGACCCCCGCCCAACGCCACAGGAGCCAATCCGCCTCCGGCAATCGCCGACAAGAGCTTGGTCCGTTTGAGCCCCGAGGAGATCAAGACGGCAGGGATCATCGTCCAACCGGTTGTCCGAGGAGAATTTCGCACCACCCGTGATTTCCCCGGCACCGTTGAGCCGAATGAACATGCTTTGGCCGAGATCACCACGCTGGTCCGAGGTCGAGTGATCGATGTGTATGCCGACCTCGGCAGAGAGGTGAAATCGGGCGCCCTCCTGGCGCTTCTCTACAGCAGCGAACTGGGCATGGCCCAATCGGCCTATCTGAAGGCGACGGCGAAGCTGAATGTCGCCGACCGGGCCTTTCAGCGAGCACGATTACTCCTGCAAGAAAAGGTCATCGGGCTGGCTGAATCCCAACGGCGGGAAGGGGAAATGCTCAGCCTCCGTGCCGAAAGACAAGAAGCGCGGGATCGCCTGCTCCTTCTGGGACTGACGGATGAAGATCTCCGTAACCTGGATCGTAATCACACCATCCGTTCTCACGTCCCGGTGCTGGCGCCCTTCGATGGACGAGTGATCGCTCGTAACCTGACCAAGGGTGAGGTCGTGGAAACCACCGAAAAACTCTTCGTGGTCGCGGACCTCTCGGACGTCTGGGTGACGGCGGTCATTCCCGAGAAAGATATTCCTTACATTCGCTCCGACTTGACGGGCCCAGGCCAGTCGGTAGAGGTGCATGTGGCCGCCTATCCCGGACAGGTGTTTCAAGGGCGCATCACCTACGTCGGCGACGTGCTGGATCCCGCCACTCGCACCATGCGCCTGCGCCTGGAACTCCCCAACCCGGAGCGGAAGCTTAAACCATCGATGTACGCATCGGTCCGCGTCTATTCTGAACCGGAGCCTAACGTGCTTCTCATTCCCCAAGCCGCCGTTCAACGCGACCGCGATCGACAGTTTGTCTTTGTCCAGCGCGAGCCCGCCGTGTTTGAAGCGCGCGATGTCAAACTGGGCCACTCGAACGGCCAGGACATCAAGGTGCAAGATGGACTGTTGGAAGGAGAATCGATTGTGACGAACGGAGCCTTCGTGCTGAAGTCCGAGCTCCTCGGGGAACAGATCTAGCCTGATGTTATCTTTTCTGGCCTTCGTTCTCCGTCAGCGGATCTTAGTCGCTGTGATGGCATGCATCCTCGCCGCCGGAGGAATCTATGCCTTCCGCACCATTGCCATCGACGCCTTCCCGGATGTCACCACAGTCCTGGTCCAAGTCGTCACGAAGGTTCCCGGGCTTTCGCCGGCGGAAGTCGAACGTTTCGTCACGTTCCCCATGGAACTGCAATTGATGGGTGCGCCGGGACTGACGGATATCCGCTCATTCTCAAAAGTCGGTCTGTCGATGATTACCGTGGTCTTTAGGGATGATATCGATATCTATTTGGCCCGGCAGGTCGTGCTCGAACGAGTGCTTGAAGTCCAAGAACTCTTGCCACCGGGATCCACCTCGCAATTGGTGCCCAACACGACCGGACTCGGAGAGGTCTACCAATTCTACCTGGAGGGTCCGCACGACAACGACAAAGATTTTGTCATGACCGACAAGGACCTGATGGATCGGCGAACGCTGGAGGACTGGGTGATCCGGCCGTTGCTCAAGGGTCTACCCGACGTGGTCGACGTCAATTCCCTGGGCGGGTTTGTCAAGCAGTATCAGGTGCTGGTCGAGCCCGGGTTGCTGCGAAAGTATGGCCTCGCCCTTCACGACGTCTTCGATGCCGTCGCCAAGAACAATGCCAATGCCGGCGGAAATATTCTGGAGAAGGATGACGAAAAATATGTGATCCGCGGCGTAGGGTTGATCAAAACGCTGGAGGATATCGAACACATCGTCGTCAAGGAGGTGGGTGGTACGCCGGTGTACGTGCGGGACGTGGCGGAAGTCAGGATCGGACATGCCGTCCGGCATGGAGCCGCCGTGGCCAACGGCAAACACGAAGTGGTCACCGGCATCGTCCTGATGTTGCGTGGCGGCAATGCCCGTGAGGTCGTGCAGGCTATTAAAGACAAAGTAGACGATATCCATGAGAAACGCCTTCTACCTGACGGACTACGTATCGTTCCCTTCTACGACCGGATCGAGCTGATTACTGCAGCACTTGACACCGTCTATAAAGCCCTGCTCGAAGGCATTGTTCTGGTGGTCGTGATCCTCTTTTTATTCCTCGGCAACGTGCGCAGCGCCCTCATTGTGATCGCCACCTTGGTCGTGACGCCGTTGGTCACCTTCATCATTATGGATCAAGTCGGGATGACGGCGAATCTCATGTCGCTGGGCGGGTTGGTGATCGCCATCGGCATGATGGTCGACGGCTCGGTCGTCGTGGTGGAGAATGTCTATCGGCACTTGGCAGAACAAAAAGACGATCGTTTCAATAAGACTCAGGTCATCCTGCACGCCGTCACCGAGGTCGGGCAGCCGGTGATTTTCGGCATCCTGATCATCATCCTCGTGTTCCTTCCGATTCTAACGCTGCAGGGCATGGAAGGAAAAATGTTTCAGCCCCTGGCGAATACAATCATCATCGCACTCGTGGTGTCCCTGGTCTTGTCGCTCACCTTGTCCCCTGTCCTGTGCGCGCTGGCGCTGAAGCGCGGAAGCGAAGAAGACACGTTCCTGCTCCGCTGGGCCAAGCGGGCTTACCTCCCGACCTTGCGATGGGCGATGGGGCATCGCGTGGGGGTGATGGCGATCGCGCTGGGACTACTGGGAGCCAGCCTGGCTCTGTTTCCATTTCTCGGAGGGGAATTTATTCCCATCCTCAATGAAGCGGCGATCTCGCCCCAGACCATTCGGTATCCCAGCATTGCGCTGGAGAAATCGATCGAGATTGAAAAGGAAATGCAGCGCGCGGTGATGGAGTTTCCCGAAGTGCGAATGGTCGTGTCGAAGATCGGCCGATCGGAGATGGGAAATGACCCCCAGGAGCCGAACGCCAGCGATCCGGTGGTGACTCTCCATCCAATGGACCAATGGACCACTGCTCACACCAAACCGGCACTCGACGATGCCGTTCGCAAGCGCATCGAAAAGGTGCCGGGCGCCAACTTTCTTCTGAGCCAGCCCATCCAACAACGCGTGGATGAACTATTGTCCGGCGTCCGATCGGAAGCCACCGTAAAAATCCTGGGTGACGATTTGGCGATATTGAGAACGACGGCGGAAAAAGTTCAGGCCATCATGGCCTCGACCAAGGGCGTGGGAGACGTGCGGGTCGAGCAGCTTTTTGGACAGACCTATCTGACGATCGACATCGATCGCGGCAAGATCTCTCGGTACGGCATCAACGTCGCCCATATCCAGGAAATCATTACGACGGCAATCGGCCAGGAGGCGGCCACACGCGTCTACGAAGGAAACAAACGATTCGATTTGACGTTCCGGTATCCGGAACAATATAGAAACAGCGTCGAAACGATCAAAAACATCCTGCTGACGACGCCGACCGGCGCCCTCATTCCGCTCGGCGACCTCGCCACGGTCGAACTACGCGAAGGACCCGCATTGATCAGTCGTGAAGGCCTGCAACGCCGGATTTATGTCGGTTTCAACACCCTCGGCCGAGACATCGAAAGCGTCGTCGCAGAAGCCCAGGCGAAAATTGCGAAGCAGGTCAAACTTCCACCGGGCTATCACTTTGTGTGGGGTGGGTCTTTTGAGAATATGCAGCGCGCGATGGCACGCCTGAAAATCATCCTGCCGATTACGATCGGCTTGATCTTCCTGCTGTTGTTCGCCTCATTCAATTCGGTACGCCATGCGGCGCTGATCATTATGAACCTGCCGTTCGCGATGATCGGCGGCATCGTCGCCCTCTGGCTGACGGGTGAATATCTGAGTGTGCCGGCATCGGTGGGGTTCATCAATCTGTTCGGGGTGGCGGTCCTCAACGGCATCGTGCTGGTGTCCTATTTCAACAAATTGCGCGAAGACGGCCTACCGGCTGACGAGGCGGTGATCAAAGGCTGCACGCTTCGCCTCCGACCGGTCCTCATGACAGCCTTGGTCGCACTCCTCGGGTTAATGCCGCTGGCCTTCGCCCATGGAATCGGTTCGGAAGTGCAGCGCCCGCTCGCCGTCGTCGTCATCGGCGGGCTCGTCAGTTCGACATTTCTCACATTGATCGTCCTGCCGGTACTATATCGATGGCTCGATCGACCCGCTAAACCGGACGCGCTCCAGAATCAACCCGCGCACTGACCAGCTTGTCTTGGCCTGTCGGTGCCCGCGCGGCCTGCTGACTCCTGCCTGCCGCCTCCTCGTTGCCATGTATCAGCCAAAGAAGACAATTGGGGTGGATATACCGGCTGGTGGCAAGACTCCTCGTTATCCGGCGTACGATCGGACAGCTTGGTCATCAAAGTCATTTCCCTCTATCTATCCAGCCGTGCCGGCTATCGGATTTACTGAACACGATCATTCGAAGCCTGGACACGGTCGATACCATCCTCCTGGGTCCTGACGGTCCTGATCAGCCTGTTGACCTTTGCCGTCGGACGACTGATGTGCTCATGAGTGCCGTCCATTTGCTCTTATTTATGGGCTCCCCCCATGTTGATTCTTGAAAGTGAGTGCGCGCCGCCCGCCGAGTTTCCACATTAGGATCGGCTCGGCCGGGACGCCGTCTTTGCCATAGTCCTCAAGACCCTGCATCCTCGCCAACACACCTGCCGCCGCTCAGTCACGGAGTTGATTTACATGGAATCTCCCTCCTAGAATGTGATGCTTTTTGCATGGTGGACGAGCCAGTGAAGAACTCGCATGCACCGGCGCACCACATGCATCAGCCTACTGGTGGCATCCGTCGGGAAGAACGCGATGGGAATACGGCGGAGCGCCGCTATAAAGAGGACGAGAGCGCATCCCGTACATCCATGTGAGAACTGTTCGGCCAGTCACAATCACCGCGCCCTGCCTAGTCATGTGCCGCGCACCTGGCTTAGACCAGAACGCTGCACAAATCCGGCATCCGATCGATAAGGCGGCCACCCCTCGTCGCCTCGCGAACCCGGACGAGCGCGGCCGCATTCATAGAGAAACCAGCCATTGTCGCAAGACATAACGATGTCGGGAAGCCACTCAAAAACCTTTACCCTTCTGCTTGTCGAGGACGATGCCGGCGACGTGGATATGTTCTTGCGGACGGCCGAGCACGAACTGCCTCGCCACGAGGATGAACAGGTCAACGTCGTTATTAATGCGACGGCCGAGGGGGCCCTCGAACGTCTGCAACAGCAGCCGGTTGATTTGATCATTGCCGATGTTCGCCTGCCGGGGATGAGCGGAATTGAGCTGCTGAGAAGGGTGCAGGACATCAACCGACGCATCCCCGTCATCATTGTCAGCTGGGTCAGTGCGACTGATACCGTGATTGATGCGATGCGTCACGGCGCATTTGACTATATCGTCAAGCCCTATGACACCATGGATCTGGCGGCGCGTATCCATCGAGCCATGCGGATGTCCGAAATCCTCGCGCAGGCTTCTCCCGATGAAACTGCCGGCCATCGCATCCCCTTCAAGAATTTGGTGGGCGTGAGTTCCCCCATCCGAAACGTCATGGCTATGATCGAGGCCGTCGCCCGGGTGCCATCGACGACATTGATTATCGGCGAAACGGGTACCGGCAAGGAATTAATTGCCAAGGCAATCCATGAACGGAGCCTCGATTGCGAAGGACCGTTTCAAGTTGTCGACTGCACCACCTTTTCGGAAGGCACCGTGGAGAGCGAACTATTCGGCCACGTCAGAGGTGCATTCACCGGCGCGGTGGCCGACAAGACCGGGTTGATCGAATCCGGAAGCCACGGCACCGTCTTCCTCGATGAAATCGGTGATCTCCCAGCCGGCCTTCAGGCCAAACTATTGCGCGTCCTTGAAGCCGGCGAGGTCCGTGCCGTGGGGAGTACACAACAACGGAAAGTTAATGTGCGCTTCATCGCAGCCACGAATCAGGATTTGGCGGAAAAGGTCAAGCGGAATGAATTTCGAAAAGACCTCTTCTTCCGGCTCAATGTTATGGTGATTCGGGTGCCGCCCCTCCGTGAGCGAACGGAAGATATTCCCGTGCTTGCGCGTCACTTTATGGCGCGTTACGCCAAGGAATTTACCAAGCGCGTGGAGGACCTCCATCCGTCGGCAGTCACCGAGCTGGTCGCCTACCCCTGGCCTGGAAATGTCCGAGAACTGCGCAACGTGATGGAACGGGCGGTCATGCTGGCTAAAGGTGATCGCATCGGCATCGCCGACGTGGCCGGCCTACTGGCGGTACCCGACGAACGACCGAGAACTATTGCTGATGAAGACTATCTTCACCTTCCCTATGCCAAGGCGAAAGAGCAGGTTCTGGAAGCCTTCAACCGACGATACATTTCAACGAAATTGAATATTCATCAAGGCAATGTGACCCATGCCGCGCAAGATGCCGGACTTCCGCGGTCGTACTTTCATGAGATCATGCGGCGATATACCAAGGAAGAGAAATCATAGTGTCAGTAAATCAGGACACTTGCGCCTCTAAACTGGTCTTAAGTGATTGATTTATTTTTATTTTTCAATACTTCCAATGGGCGTCTTCATTTACGGACACAACTTAGCTTTTATATATCAAATAGTTAAGGTTACGCCCTTCATTCATTGTCAGTAGTTGCTGACCTCTCCGCCCAACAGCACTTTTTTAGCACGGCGAACAGAACTAGTAACACCTATAACACATTGTTTTTTAATAATATTCAAGCATCTTAGATGAGGCTCTGTCGAGATCTATTGTGGATCTCTACGGCATGCGAATTGTACTACTCCTAACCCGCGAGCGAATGTCCGCTCGCAAATTTCGAATTGCGAGGGGCGAATGTTTCCAATTCGACACAATGAAAGGGGGTATACCAGACAAGACTGCATCCTAGGCACTGCAGTGAGGTTGTATGAACAGGTGCATGAGGGACTCATGTGCCTCACAAGGAGGTAGCTATTATGCAGGTTTCCGTTTCACGGAGACAGTTTCTCAAAATCTCGGCGGGAACCGTTGCGGCCGTGGCCGTAGCGGACAAAGTCCTCGCGTTGACCGCGCTGCAGCCGGTCATCGAGGTGGGGAACCCGCTGGGTGAGTATCCGGATCGATCCTGGGAACGTGTCTATCACGACCAGTACCGGTACGACTCATCCTTTACCTGGTGTTGCTCACCGAACGACACCCATGGCTGTCGTATTCGAGCCTTCGTCCGAAACGGCGTCGTGATGCGCGTCGAGCAGAACTATGATCACCAAACCTACGAAGATCTCTATGGCAACCGTGGAACGTTTGCCCATAATCCGCGCATGTGTCTAAAAGGTTTCACCTTCCATCGTCGCGTGTACGGTCCCTATCGCTTGAAGGGTCCGTTGATGCGGAAGGGCTGGAAAGAGTGGATGGATGCTGGCTCTCCCGAGTCACCTATGTGGCCAAAGGCGCCGTGCTCATCGCGACCCGCTACAGTGGTGAGGCCGGAGCGCGTCGTCTCCGCGAGCAGGGCTATGCGCCGGAAATGATTGAAATGATGAAGGGCGCAGGCGTCCGATGCTTCAAGCATCGTGCGGGCATGCCGGTGCTCGGCATCGTAGGCAAAATGATGAACACC
>JAJFBJ010000233.1 GCA_020697375.1 Nitrospira sp.
CGGAGAAGGCGTCAACGCTGATATCACGAATTGGAATATGGAGAAGGACTGAGATCGTGGAGCCGAGAGCCAAGTTACAGCTGCGACCGCGTGATAAGTGCAAGGCTGCGTTGGATCCGGCTTTCATTCGCAAGTCCGGCAGGCTGCACGATGCAGGCGGTTTCACGCTGCTGGAAATGGTCATGGTCCTGTTCTTGTTGACGGGGATGCTCAGTCTGGTGATTCCTAAGCTGTCGATCGGACAAAATCTCGGCAGTGTCGGAAGAAAATGGGTGGGATCCTTGAAAACGCTACAAGACTTGTCGATGACAACGCAGAAGACCGTGCGATTGTACGTCGACATCGATCGCGGGATGTACTGGCCAATGCTTCTTGATGGCAATGAGGAGAAGACTCCGCAAGATCCGATCTGGGCGTACCCGCTCAGCCTTCCGGAGGCCGTACGATTCTCAGACATCCAAGTGGGTGCAACGAGAAAAGAGTCCGGGCGCGTGGACATCTTTTTCTACCCGAACGGCCGCATCGACCAGGCGACGGTGCATCTGACCGATAACAACAACAACGTGATGGGTATTTTTGTAGAACCGGTGACGGCCCTGATCCGCGTCACGGATCACCGCATCGATCCGCCGAAACCGCTGGCCATGCTCGAACGGATCAGGCCCTTGCTCCAGCCTATCACGCCCGGCATCAGGCCGGCGTCTGTCATGGGCGTTCCAAAGTAACGCATTCCAGGAATGATGAACATGGAAGAGGCCATGCCAGGTCAGCCTGTGAGCCGACGTTCTTCCGCGCATGCAGACGGCTTCACGCTGCTTGAAGTGCTGATCGCGATCGCCATTCTCGCGTTTGCGCTGCCGGTTCTGCTGGGACTACGCAATCGGGATTTGGATTTCCACGCTCGAGCGGCTGACATCACCGCCGCGACGATGTTGGCTCAGGAAAAACTGATCGAAGCGGAGCTCACTCCGGTCTACCCTATCGGGGAAACCACCGGTGATTTCCGAAACCCGCCGCCGGGCTACCAGGCACCGGGCGACATCGCCAATCGTGCCCAACGTTTCCGCTGGAAACGCCTCATCACGTCGACGCCATTGCCATCGGTTCGCGAAGTGAAAATTCAGATTCTTTGGGAGCAAGGGGCTACCGATGAAGTACTCGAGGCCAGTACCTACGTCTTTGCGCCGACAGCCGGGTTTTGAAGAGGGCTTCACCCTTGTCGAAGTGCTATTGGCGACGGCGCTCGTGGCGGTGATCGCCGCCATGGTATTCGGTTCGTTGCATATGAGTGCCGCGGCGATTGATGGCGCCCGCAACGCGGCTGCCCGGGAACAACTGTTGCGAAGCACGTTACGGATCATGACAGAAGAGCTCACTGCGGCAGTGGCCAATCCTCTCGCACCCATGGTGGGAATCAACGCCACTCAGGACGGACAGCCTGCCGATACCGTGGTTTTCCTCACGTTGAGTCAGTTCCACGCGGGAAATGCTGCGCAGGAGAGCGAGATGGTCCGAATCGTCTATACGAGAGAGAACGATCGGCTGCTCCGCTTCATCAGACGCAATCTGTACGGCATGACGGACGAGACGATCGATCAATCTGAGCTGGCAAAGCTCGTGAAAGGTTTTAACCTCCGGTATTACGACTTGATGGCCAATGCCTGGCTGGACGAGTGGGACGGTCGTTCGAAAACGGCTCCCCCAGCGGCCATGCTCATTGAACTGATGTTGCTGGAGGACAATGATGAGGTGCGCACCTTCCGCCAATGGGTGCCGATAGGAGTGAAGTCGTGATGACCCGCCTCTCCTGGCCCCCGACGATCGCGCTTAAAAAGGAACCTTTGGCCTGGGTCTTGGGTGGACTCGTCAGCTTTGCCGTTTTCTTGTTCCTCACCTTCCCCTTCGGGACCCTGCAAGCGAGAGTCTTGTCGGAACTCGTCAAAGCGACCGGTGGAGAAATCCGTGCGGCCGAGTGGTCTCCAGGCATTCCCATCGCCGTGGAGTGGCGGGACCTGACTTGGACCAAGCCGGGGACGAGCAGCGTTCCGATCCAGCTGATGAGGCTGAACGTCGGTGTGATGGGCCTGCTGATGGGACAAAAAACGGTCGACGCGCTCCTCCAATTTCCGGGGGGCGGACAGGCGGCGAAAGCGACAGGTACGATCAGTGCGTCGTCCTGGTCGTTTGAGGGCCCGGTCTCGCTCAAGGCCCGCGCCCAACACATCGATTTGGCGACCGTGATCAAACCATATGTGACAAGGGGATTGTTAGAGGCCGACGTCGCACAACGATGGGAGAATCGCGGCAAGGGTGGCATCGCTTTCAAAGGCAACGGCTCCTGGAAGGCGGAGATCAAAGAGCTGATGCTCGAGCGGCTCCCTGTCGGGACGGTCACTGTTCCCTCACTGACGTTCACGCGGGTTACCGCCACCTTGAGCTGTCACGACGCCGTCTGCGACGTAACCGATTTCAAGGGAGACGGCCCGGATGGGACCATCACCGCCCTGGGTCGTCTGCTGCTGCGGCAACCGCTTCAATCGAGCGGATTAGAGCTTACGGTCACGGTTGTGCCAGGTGCAGGATGGGCGCAGAAGGCGGGAACATTGCCGATTCCTCCCCTTCCGCCGGGGACCCCTCTGACTCTCAAACTTGCAGGATCAGTCGCAAATCCCAAGCTAACCCTGTAGTATACAGGCTTAATCTCTTCACCGGAGCGCGCGTAGGTCATG
>JAJFBJ010000234.1 GCA_020697375.1 Nitrospira sp.
GGTGGAAGGACGACGGCTTCGAGGTCCAGAAGTAAACAGACCGGCGACGACTTCCGCATCGTGGCACATTTTCAAGTCGAGCTTCATTGAAAGGATGCCAAGTCATTGGGGGCCTACGTCGCGACGACCGTAAGCGCAGACGACCGAACCTATGTGAAGGAATTGGGAGCCGACGAGGTGATCGACTACAAAAAGGAGGCGTTTGAAGAAAGACCCGCGCACTTCGATGCGGTGTTTGATACGGTCGGTGGAGAAACGACCGTGAAGTCGTTCAAGGTCCTGAAAAAAGGCGGCATCCTTGTCTCAATGCTTGGTCAGCCTGACGCTGCCCTCGCGCAACAGCATGGGGTCACGGCGATCGGACAGTTCACCAACACGAATACCGAGGTTTTGAAGCGGTTGGCTCAGCTGGTGGACGGCGGGACCATCAAGATTCGGATTGCCGACGTATTTCCCCTGGAGAAAGCCAACGAAGCCTTTCAACTGGCTGAAGAGGGTCATCCTCGTGGCAAGGTTCTGTTCGACATGAAACGGGAATAATCGGGATCCATCTGCCAGAAGCGCCTTGCGAAAGGAAATCTGTATGGATGAGGACGCCAGGAGGGTGAACCGGAGAAAATTTCTACGGCAAAGCGCCTCGTTCATGGCAGTCGGCGCCGCCGGTCTTGTCCTGCCTTCCCTGCATGCCGAAGAACTCAAGGCCCCGGGTGATCCCATGCGGGTACCCGGGGCCTTGCCTCGCCCCTATGGCGACCGATCGCCCTTCGAAAAACAGCAGCGGTTGGGAGGGGCGGGGCCGGGAGCGCCTCACGGCTGGGGCGCCAATGCCCCGAACAATTTCAATTCGCTGACACCGCTTCAAGATCTCCATGGAATCATGACGCCTTCCTCGCTCCATTTCGAGCGGCACCATAACGGCGTCCCCCGTCCGGGACCTGCAACGTTTGCCTGCCGTCTCGCGGATCGCCTTCCTGGAATGTTCGGGCAATACCTGGGACGGATGGCGGGACGCGCAGGACGTGTCGGTCCAGGACACCCATGGATTGACCAGCAACAGCGAATGGACCGGCGTCAAACTCTCCACCCTTCTGGAGGCGGCCGGCATGCGCCGTGACGCAACATGGATGCTGGCCGAAGGGAGCGATGCGGCAGGACTCGACCGCTCGGTACCCCTGACCGATGAAGTCCTGCAGGAGGCGATGATTTGCTACGGCCAGAACGGCGAATCATTACGGCCTGAGCAGGGTTATCCGCTCCGGCTGTTCCTGCCGGGATTCGAAGGCAACATCAACGTGAAGTGGCTCCGCCGGCTGAAACTGGGCAACGCGCCGTTCATGACGCGCTGGGAAACGGCGAAGTACACGGAACTGTTGCCGGATGGAAAAGCCTATCAATTTACGCTGGTCATGGAAGCCAAGTCGGTCATCACCCATCCCTCGGGCCGTCAACAGATCCATCCGGGGTTTCATGAGATCAGCGGCCTGGCATGGAGCGGGCGGGGACGGGTGGCCAAGGTCGAAGTCACAATGGATGGCGGACAGACTTGGCAACGAGCTCAGATCCAGGAGCCGGCGCTTCCGAAATGCCACACCCGATTCCGGTTGCCTTGGCGATGGAACGGCCAGGAGGCGGTTTTACAAAGCCGATGCATCGATGAGACGGGTTATGTCCAACCATCACGGCAGGACCTCGTGAAGGTGCGGGGAACCAATTCGATCTATCACTACAACGCGATTCAAAGCTGGAGGGTAGAACGCGATGGAAGGGTACAAAACATCCACGCATAGACGCATCCTGCTCGGCGTCGGGATGATGGCCTTGGCATTTGGTTCCGCCTGGCCCGTCTGGTCGGCTGACAATGAGACCGGCGCGTATGGCGTAGGGAAACCGGCGACTGAAGCGGAGATTAAAGCCTGGAACATCGACGTGTCTTCGACCGGAGAAGGGTTGCCCACGGGGCAGGGGACGGTGAAGGAGGGCGTTCGTCTGTTCGCCGCCAGATGCGCCGCCTGTCATGGGGCAACCGGCAAGGAAGGTCCGAAGGATCGATTGGTCGGCGGCCGGGATACATTGACGACGGCGAAGCCGGTGCGGACGATCGGCAGTTACTGGCCCTATGCGACCACATTGTATGACTACATCAATCGCGCCATGCCGTTCGATGCGCCCCAGTCTCTCTCGCCGGACGAGGTCTACTCCGTCATCGCCTGGCTCCTGTTCGAGAATCAGATCATCGCGGAAGATGCCGTGATGGATGCGCAGACGTTGCCGAAGGTACAGATGCCGAACCGGAACGGCTTTATTCAGGATCCAAGACCGGATGTGCGTCAGCCGGCAGGACCGGGCGCGCATGGAGGAGAGCGATGCCTGGCAGAACAATGTGGGTGAGCCTTGCGGCGCTTTTGCTTGCCGTCGGTTCCGCCGCTGCCGCGATCCTCGCCGGATTCGGCAGCCGTGCGGGCTGGTGGCATTTTCGAATCGGCTTTCAGATCTTGACCTGGGCCGCGTATGGAGGGTTGGCCGGTGCCGTCCTCGGCTTGATGGCTGCTCTCGCTTCATTGTGGGGCGGACCTCGACGCGGCGCATGGCCTGCGCTCATTGCGCTGGTCATCGGCCTCCTGGTCGTCGGCATCCCCTGGCAGATGAAACGAACGGCCCAGCAGGTGCCCGCCATCCACGACATCACGACCGATACCGACAATCCTCCGGGGTTCTTGGCCGTTCTGCTGCTGAGAAAAGATGCGCCGAACTCCGCCGAGTACGGCGGTCCGGACATCGCCGCCCAGCAGCGTGCGGCCTATCCCGACCTTGAACCGAGGCTCTTGCCGGTTCCCATGCAGAAGGCTTTCGCGCAGGCATTAGAGGCGGCCGAGGCGATGGGATGGGACATCGTGGCGACGGATGCGCAGGAAGGACGGATCGAAGCCACCGATACGACCTTCTGGTTCGGCTTTAAGGACGATGTCGTCGTTCGAATCCAGTCGCGGGGCGACGAAAGCCTGGTCGATGTCCGCTCGGTTTCCCGTGTCGGCAAGAGCGATGTCGGCGCGAATGCCCAACGTATCAGAGCCTACCTGCGGAAGCTCGACAGAGCCGGCTCACCATCATGACCAACCGGCAAGAAGGAACGCGAGGCCGAGCATTGCACGGCCTCCGTGCGAACGAAGGAGAGGACCATGCCGCATCTCTTTGAGCCGCTCACCCTTCGAGACGTGACATTCCAGAATCGAATCGCCGTCTCACCGATGTGTCAGTATTCAAGTGAGAACGGCTTGGCAAACGATTGGCACTTCGTGCATCTCGGAAGTCGCGCGGTCGGCGGAGCCGGCTTGGTGATGGTCGAGGCTACAGCCGTCGTGCCTGAAGGACGAATCAGCCCGCAGGATATGGGTGTGTGGAGCGACGATCACATCGAGCCGCTCAAGCGCATCACTCGCTTCGTCCATGAACAGGGGAGTGTGGCAGGGATCGGGGTGGCTGGCGCGAGGTGGTCGCTCCAAGCCCGCTGGCATTCGCGGAGGGATACGCGGTCCCAGAAGCCCTTACGGAGATTGAGATCCAAGCGGTGGTGAAGGCCTTCGCGCAGGCGGGCCGCCGTGCTTGCGACGCGGGGTTTTGCGTCGTGGAAATACATGCGGCTCACGGCTATTTACTGCACGAGTTTCTGTCGCCCTTCAGCAACCGGCGGCAAGACCGGTATGGCGGC
>JAJFBJ010000235.1 GCA_020697375.1 Nitrospira sp.
CGGCCCCATAACTCGAGGCCAGGTCGCTCTGGCCGAGATAAAGGCCGATCAGCGACTTGCCTGCGGTGAAGAGCAGCGCCGTGGTGAGCGCTCCTGTGGCCACGTCTTTCCAGGTGAGTGGCACGTTGGGCAGGACCTTGAAGATCATCGCAAAGAGGCCAGTGGCCACAGCAAGAGCGAAGGCATTGTTGAGCACCCAAAGGATCACCATAGCCCCTGAGAAGCGTGCTTCAAGGTATGATCCCAGAGCCGAAAGCCCTGCATCGACGACCAGGGACACAAGAAGCAGGAAGCCTATGCCCAGGACCAGGGCGAAGCTCAGGACCCTTATCCGGATGAAGTCTGTGAAGCCGTAGCTCGGCCGCGGTGGAACCTTCCAGATAATGTTGAGGTCGTCCTGCAGCTCGATCACGGCGCCGGTCACCAGCACCAGAAAGGTGAGAATGCCGATGATCGTCCCCCAAACGCCTGACTCGACCCTGGATGCGCTGGCGATCATTGTCTCGATGGCTTGGCCGGCATCCTGGCCTATCATCCCGCCAAGCTCAGCCACGACGGCACCCTGAGCAGCCTCACGTCCAAAGGCGAGGCCAGCCACAGCAATGGCGGTCAGCAGCATGGGGGCAAGGGAGAAGACGGTGAAGAACGCGACTGCTGCGCTGAGGCTCATGGCTCGGTCATTCCACCAGCCAAGTGCAGCGGCCTTGAAGAGGCGCCACATCTCCCGGTGCATGGTCCTTGGAGGCCTCCCGAGCCGATCGTTACATCGTAGGCAACGGGTAGCCTTCGGCTGGGTTCCGCTTTTGGCGTCTGTCACGTCATCGCGTTTGAGGGCTTGGCTAGGGCGGGCCCATTTGGCCTGTCTGGTTTCCGAATGGGCCAGCCGTTCGAGGGCGTCGGCGCCTTGCCCGTCTCGACCTCGGCCAACTCGGCCAGGATCTGGATGCTCTCGGTTTTGGCAAAGCGCGCAAGGCCGTTCGCTGTGCTTCGTGGCCAGGTCCTGAACCCCCTCCTTCAGCAGTTTCGCTTGGCAACCATCAGTGCCGGCTCTCCCCTGCTTCGATCGGCTTTCGGACGTCAACTGGGGTTTGGCACGCGCAGGAACCGGTGCAGCCACGAGACGTTCCCCTTCGAAACAGGTTTCGGAGAATCGACATGGCAGTGCGAGTACTTGCCCTAACGCTAGTGTCCGGCCTGGCGGTCATTCCGGCCTTTGCGCAGGAAAGCGGGCAGACCGCGTTCAACAACAGCTGCCGTACCTGCCATACGATGGAGGAGGGCGACCACAGGCAAGGGCCGAGTCTGGCAGGCGTCGTCGGCCGCAAGGCGGGATCCCTGCCAGGCTACAATTATTCGGATTCGATGAAGCAGTCCGGCGTCGTTTGGGACGAGGCCAATCTGGACCAGTTTATCGCCAACCCGGACCAGGTGGTCAGCGGCAACACCATGAAGCCCTATGGCGGCATCACCGATGCCGCATTGCGCAAGACCATCGTCGAATTCCTGAAGGCGGACGACTAGATGTGAGCTTTCAGGAGGTTGTCCATTCGGACCCGACCGAGGACTGGAGTTATCAAGCTTCAGATTTGCCGGAGGGTCCGAATGAACATCCATAAGGTCCCCGTCTCACCCCGCTGCGTCGAGAGGAGTTGGCGCTTGCGGTCATAGAAGGCGCCCTTTCCCAAGCCAAAGCAGCGTTCAAATTCGCGGTGGCGACGAAGGTCGTGAGGCGGTGGGTGGAGCGCGACGAGTCCGAAACCGTGGCGACTTGACCGACCGCTCGTAGCACGTAATCCAGCATGAGATATGGCTCGGCAAGCGGCGTGTGAAGAACGCCTGCAGTGTCGCGTAGAGCCGCGCCGTCGCCTCGCTCACCGGGGAGGCCCGAAAAACTGTGTCCGCACAGCAATCGCCGCCTTCGTCAGAGAAAGGGGCTGGATTCATCCGCCTTTCTGGGTCCCAGGAAGAGCTTGGTTTATGTTCTCCATGGGTGCAGTAAATCGACAGATCACTCCGGTTGGCTCGTATGCGACCTCGACCTTCCCGCCGAAATCCGCCGCCAGCACACGCTCGATGAGTTGCGATCCGAAGCCCTTCTTCAAAGGCTTCGAGACCGATCTGGGGGCCGGAAAGCGAAATCCGTCCATTGCCCATCCTGTGAGGCGCAAGCGCGCCGTCGACGACGTCATGGACAGAAGCAGCGGCCATGTTCGCATCCGTAAGGATGTCGTGCGCTTTGCCGAAGGCGGCGATACGGGCATGGAATGTTTCCAATGCGGAAACCTTGGCACTGCCTCGCAGCGTTTGCGATGCGATGGCGCTGACCGTCGCAAGCGTGTTTTTTATCCGATGCTTGAGTTCGTCGTTCATCAGGCGCGCATGCTGTTCGGTGCGCACGTGATCGGTGACGTCGACGCCTTCCACGAAGATGCCCGACACGTCGCCGCTGCACTCGACGATGGGCTGGTAGACGAAATCCAGGAACACGTCTTTCGGCTGTCCTTCGATCTCGGACGGCAAGGTCAACGGCTGCCGCCGCCCGACATAGGCCTCCCCTGTCCTGTAGACGCGGTCGAGCAGTTCGAAAAAGCCCTGTCCGTCGATTTCGGGCAATGCTTCCCGAGCCGGCTTTCCGATGATGTCGCGACCGCCGATGAGCCGCCTGTACGCCGCGTTGGCGAGTTCGAAAACGTGGCACGGGCCGCGCAAGACCGTCATGAAGCCCGGCGCTTGCTCGAATAGCTGTTCAAACCGCCGTGTCTGGTCATGGAGCGCTTGCTTTGCCAGATGCTGCTCGGTCACATCGTTGCAGACCACCAGCACGCCCCCGACCTCGCCCTCCAGGTCGATCGGTCCATAGCTGTAGGTCCACCAGACGTTCTGTTGTCCGCCGTGCCGCAGGATCGGCACCAGACGCTCTACGTCCCATGTGGACCCCTTGCCAGCCATCACGTGTTCGATCTGCGGGCCGATGATGTGCCAGATGTAATGCCAACTCTCACGGCCCTTTGCCCCCAAGGCGCTGGGGTGCATCTCCGGCCCCATCGTCTCGCGGTAGGCGTCGTTGTAGAACTGAATGAGGTCGGGTCCCCACCAGATCCACATCGGGTGGTTTGTGTTGAGCATCACCCGGATCATCGCCCGCAGGCTTTGCGGCCACTTTTCAGGGGACCCTAACGGCGAGCCGCTCCAGTCATAGGCCCGCATGAGCGCGCCCATCTCGCCGCCTCCGGCAAGGAAATCCGCACCCTCTCGCCCGCTACTCAATTACCCGTTCCTCGACGCTTCAACGCACAGGTGCGAAGACCACGACAATGCCCGCATCCCATATGCCTGGGTACGTTCCGTTACCTATGTCTCCGGGTCGTACCCTTTGAGCGACCCGAGACATAGGTGACGTTTCGTACCGGACACATGGGTAACACTTTTCGCTTTTGGGCGGGAGGTGTTGATGCCGTGGAAGGAGTGTTCGGTAATGGAGGAGCGTCTTCGTTTCGTGGCTCGTCTGCTTGACGGGGAAGGAATGAGCGAGGTGTGCCGGTCTTTCGGGATATCCCGAAAGACCGGCTACAAAATTTTCAACCGGTACAAGGATGACGGCCTGGAGGCGCTTACCGATCGCTCGCGTCGTCCGGTGCGCTACGCCAACCAGCTGCCCGATCAGATCGAGCGAATGATCGTGACAGCCAAGAAGGACAAGCCGCATTGGGGCGCCAGGAAGATCCGCGAGCTGCTGGTCAGGCGGCTGGCCGGCGATGTCCGCTTGCCCTCGAGGAGCACGGTGCATGCGGTGCTCGACCGCCACGGCTTCGTGAAGCGCGCCCGGCAGCGGCGGCGCTTCAAGGCCGAGGGCACGCCGCTGTCTTCGGCGCCTGAGCCCAACGATCTGTGGTGTGCCGACTTCAAAGGCGAGTTCAAGCTCGGCAACGGCCAATACTGTTACCCGCTGACAGTCACCGACCAGGCCTCGCGAATGATCCTTCTGTGCGAAGCCCTCGAATCAACGCGGGAGCAGCCCGTCATCGAGGCGTTTTCCCGGCTGTTTTCGGAACGTGGCCTGCCGGCGGCGATCAGAAGCGACAATGGGCTTCCATTCGCCTCTCCCAATGGGCTCTACAACCTCTCCAGGCTTTCGGTCTGGTGGCTGCGGCTGGGTATCGGGCTCGAGCGCATCAGGCCGGGAAGTCCGCAGGAGAACGGCCGCCATGAGCGCATGCATCGCACTCTCAAGCAGGAAACCACCCGCCCGCCCGGCATGAACAGCCTGCAGCAGCAGGTCCGCTTCGATGCTTTCGTCAGCGAATTCAACGACGAAAGGCCCCACGAGGCGATCGCAATGAAGATGCCGGCCGAGCTCTATGCGCCCGCTTCAAGAGCCTATGACGGCCTGCCCGAGATCGAGTATCCCTTCCATGACAGGGACATCCTCGTCACCGCCTGCGGCCGCATCTGCATGCACAGGAAGAAGATCAACGTCTCGACCGTGCTCGCCGGCCAGAGGCTCGGAATCAAGGAAGTCGACGACGCCATTTGGCTCGTCAGCTTCATGCACTATGATCTGGGATATATCGACCTGGAGCAGAGAACCTTGCAGACCATCGACAACCCGTTCGGCACGAGGTTGTCACCCGCTACACCCGCTCGCGCGACGCCTGGCGCCGCAAGCCGCGCCTATATGGCCGAAGCGCCGGGCGATTGCAACAGCGAAGTTAGGGCCGCCAACCCGGGCGCTCGGGCCGCTGGCGGACGCGCCGGCGACTGCCGGTGCGGCGGTGTTTCACAGCATTGCCCTGCTTCTCCGACTTGTCTGCGGGCCGGCTTTTCCTCTAAACGGCAGCCACCAGCTTCAGGAGCCCCGGGCGACGCCATGCCGAAGACGCAAGCCGACCTTTTCGACTTCCTCGACGGTCTTGGCATAAGCGTCTCCACCGTCTCGCACCCGCCGCTATTCACGGTGGCGGATTCGCAGGCTTTGCGCGGCGAGATAGAAGGCGCCCACACGAAGAACCTTTTCCTCAAGGACCGGAAGGACAATTTCTTCCTGGTGACGGTCGGCGAGGAGGCGGAAGTCGACCTCAAGCGGATCCATGAGATCATCGGCGCGGCGGGCCGCGTTTCCTTTGCCAGGCCGGAGGCGCTGATGCTGCATCTCGGGGTCCTGCCGGGCGCCGTCACCGCTTTCGGGCTGATCAATGACCAGGCCGGGGCGGTCAAGTTCGTCATCGACAGCGGGCTGGCGGCAAACCGGATCATCAACGCGCATCCGCTGGTCAACGACGCCACGACATCCATTGCGGCGGGCGATCTTCTCGCCTTTGCGCGGGCGACCGGGCACGAGCCTTTCGTCTTGAAAGTCTCGGCCTGATCGCCACATGGTGGCGAAACGAAAAGCGCGGTGGAGACTAGGTTTCCCATCGCGCGACATCCCGAGAGGCCAGGCATGAGCGACCAGAACAATCCGTATGGCGGCAGCCCCTATGCGGCGA
>JAJFBJ010000118.1 GCA_020697375.1 Nitrospira sp.
AGCTTTCGGTCGGCCGGTCTTCATGTGGGCACCTCCTTGTACGAGACGCACACAGAAGACGCAAGACATATACCTGTTATTTATGGGACACCGCACTAGATAGTTTCCTTGTTCGGCCTTTTGTACCTGAAGGTACTCGCCGAGCTTTATTCTTAACTTTCGGACTGCTGTCACGCTCAGTGCGTCGCGACGGTTGAGTAACCATAGCGCGAGAAAACCCTTCACAAAATGTTCGAGCCAGCTCCAGAGGGCGACAACGGCAAGCCCATGTAGGATTGGGAACCCTTTAGTTATTTCTGTTTGGGCAAGCAAAGCCTCCTTCTCGGCAGCTTCTAATCGTGCTGCTTCTTTCGGATCTTTGGATCTTACTTCAACATCAGCAAGCACCTTTACAATCTTCGGCATCCCACGTAGCACACCGATACCTCGCTCGCTGATATGAATTATCTGCATCAGAGTCTGATGTGTATCAAGGCACTCTCTAAAGTGACAAGTTATCCATTCTGGCAGTTTCCGTTTGCTTTCTATCTTGCCCTGTACTGTGGCCCTCACCTTCTTCCTTTCTATTTCAGTAATCTAAAGCCGAATTCAGATATGCGCTGCACACAGATGCCGGGCCGTTATTTTGTCTCATGTCGGCTCAGAAACGTTTGTTTTGGAATAGGCGAAAGGATACGTCAAAGCAACTAGAAAAATCGAATTCCTCCCTTTTCATCTTAAGACAGATTTTTGAGAGCCTTACGGAAGGCTACTCGGCAAATCGGGAAGGGTGAAGGTCGTTTTGAAAGTTCTGTCTACTGGATGGCGAGCCGGGCAGAATTCGAACGAGATGCGAAACGGCGGTCGTAAAGCGGTCGTATATTAGACCGATTTTGAGGTATTTCCCTATTATTCCCTATCACTCTGTATCACATGTCAAGTCATTGATATGAAAGAATAAACCCTGTGAATGCCGCGCCAATCAACTGATTCAAAAATGAGGCCGAATCAAATCCCGGCTTCGGCACTATAGCTCTCTCGCCGGTGTCATTCCATGTTGCTACGAGTTACCATCAGGTGACAGCTACTTTCTCTTTGTCGGCATGTTCTTGATGGACGGTTGCGAGAAGAATGGCAATAGCCTATAAGGAATCAAGAGCCGATTATGATACGAGCCAAGATACCTATCCAACGCACCACAGATGGCCGGTGGAAGGCGGGAGCCAGTTCCATTCATATTGACAAGAAGACATGTTGGCTGATCTCGTCGAGACCATAATGGGGGATGCTCTGCTCTCTCTGGACAAGAATGGTCGGCGGGGCACCTCAGAACCGGTCCAATGGGAGATTACGGTGGATGGCGTGCCCTACTGTTATAGATGTGTCGAACCCATGCAGGAGGCTCCCCGACCGTCAGATGCTTCGACCGCCGCTGACCGATCAGAATGGAAATGTATACAGTGCGGAACTCTGATTCAGTTTCTTCCGTAGGCCGCACAATAGACAGCGCAATCCGATGACACATTGTATCGCCCCTTTAGGGACTTGAGCGTTCCCGGCTAGCCTGTCATCCCAATCTGACATCCACCTTTCTTACGGCACAGGGCTCTACCTGCGGACCGTCTACGTAATTCCTTTCTCGCCCCGCGCTGCCCACTCCACATCCGCGATACTAGGAGTCTGATTCACAAGAAAACTCCGGCACGTGCCAGCCCCGCTGCGCAAGACGCTGACCTACGATCGGGCAAAGAGATGGCGGAACACGAGCGTTTGGCCCAGCGGCTCGCCATTCAGGTGTTCTTTGCCGATCCGCACAGCCCCCGGCAACGCGGCACCAACGAGAACACCAATGGCCTGCTGCGCCAGTATCTGTCGAAGGGCACGGATCTGTCGGGCTCTACGTAGCGCAAGCTGAATGCCATCGCGCATCGGCTGAATACGCGCCTAAGAAAGTGCCTCCCCGCTAAAAAAATCCAAAGAGCGAGAGAGGTTCGGGGTGGTGAAACCACCCTCAACAATGCGTGACGGTTTATTATTTAGCGGTGATTTTCCGTATGCTGTCACTGCCGCGCTTGAGTATGCCAGCCAGGTGATTGACGAAGAGAAAGTCATTCCGCGTGCGTGACCGGCTGACCATTCTTCTTGACCCACATGTTCCCCAAGCGATCGCTTCAAGGCTGATCCTGTTGAAGCCGCGATGTTGGGTTGTCTGGGAAGGCCGATGAAGAGGTTTTCGCCTGGACGCATCAACAGCCATCTGCGCCAGCAAATCGCCGTCGGCCGAGCGCGCATTGCGCTAAAGGTGCCTTGTAAGGACGGGGGAGTGAAGTTTAGTAGGGCACGGAGGGCTGCGCGCCGGCCTGAGGGAGTGACACAAAGAATCGGCTCCCGTGGCCGGGCTCGCTTTCGAGCGAGATGGTGCCGCCCTGGAGTTCGACCAGCTTTCGAGTGATCGCGAGCCCGAGGCCGGAGCCTTCGTGAACCGGCGAGGGGGCGCGATGAAACTTCTCAAAGACTTTGTCGTGATGTTCTCGTGGAATTCCACAGCCGGTATCGGCAACGGTAATCGTGAGACGGTGGTCCGTCGTCACATTCGATCGCACGATCAGGTGTCCTTGCTCTGGGGTGAATTTGAGCGCGTTATGAACCAAGTTCAAGAAGACCTGCTCTAATTTATGCCGGTCGGCTCTCACGGGCACGTCAACCAGATCCTCCGCTTGCACGGTAATGCCCTTCTTTTCCGCCAACGGTTTTAAGTCTCTCAGCACGTGGGTGATGACTTCTTTCGTACAGACTGTGCCGAGTTGCAAGGCCATTTGACCCGACTCAATCCGCGAGAGATCCAATAACATGTTCGTCATGCGGATGACGCGATCGACATTGTGATCGATGCGAGTCAAATAGTACAGGACCTGCTCGGGCAGAGGTCCGGCCACCCCTTCGACGAGGTTCTCCACATACCCTTTAATTGAAGTTAATGGGGAACGCAACTCGTGCGAGGCGACAGAGATGGTGAACGATTTGGCCTCGTCCAGTTCGCGAAGCCGCTGATTTGCCGTTTCCAGGCGTTGCAGGGTCTCCTGATGTTCGGTCATATCGCGAGTGATCGTCGCATAGCCCTGCAACGTGCCGGTCTCGTCATGGAACGCAGTAATCACTACATAGGCCCAGAAGCGAGATCCGTCTTTTCGCACCCGCCAGCCTTCATCGGACACGCGGCCGTCTCGTGCCGCGATCTCCAGCAGCTTACAGGGCTTTTGGGCTTGCAGATCGGCCTCGGTAAAAAAGCGCGAGAACGGCTGGCCGATGATTTCCTGAGCTCCGTATCCTCTCATGGTCCGGGCGCCTGCGTTCCAGGTCAGGATCCGTCCATCCGCACCGAGCATGAGGATGGCATAATCTCGCACGCCCCCCAGCATGCGGAGGAAGTACTCCTCCCCTTCTTTCAGTTTTCTTTGCGGGTCCGGGATAGGCAGGCTATCGTCACCATCATTCATACGGCCATTTCCTCCCAGCGTTCATCTCCCGGCTAGACAGGCGCCGGTCGCGGGCCGAAAGACTTCACCAAGGCTTGTTTCAGTTCACTGCTGTTATAGGGCTTGAGCATGTAGACGCATGCCTTGGGCTGTGTGGCCTTGACCGCCTGAATCCCCGATTGTGAAGCCGATACGACGAGGATGGGAAGATCGGGCCAAGCGTGCCGGGCCTGCTCCAGCACATGATGTCCCGGCATGGTGGGGAGGTTCAGATCGAGCAGGAGACCGTGATAGGCACCAGTCTCAAGCATCTCCAAGGCCGCGGGGCCGTCGTTGGCACAAGCCACGGCATAGCCGTACAGCTTCAAACGGTCACAGAGCATCCGGGATTGATCCGGATCATCTTCGACGACTAAGAGCCGCGGCAATATGCGTTGAGCGGCAGACGCCTCCGTGGGGCTTGGGACCGCTCCTCCTTCAGGATTCGGGTGACGAATCGACTGAGAACCGGCTGGCCTGAACCCGCATTGCCCTGTCTCAGGATTTCCATACGCTCAGGACGGCGAGCCCACTGACTGCGAACGCCACAATTGAAATGGTCATCATGTAATTCATTGCGGTCTTTCCTTTCATTGTCTGATGCAGCCAATACTAAGCAAACCCTGTACCATGCGGCACGTTCATGGACTTCAACCTGCTTCTACGCTGATCTACGGTCAGGACGGGCTGATGTCGGGCCTTCCATGCCGCCAGGTGACCGGCGTCCTCATCGAGATTTGTATCTGATGAGATACGAGAAGTATCTTTTTAGATTCATGCGAGCCCAGTGCCGCTTTGGCCATACAGGGGGCAAGATCCTCAACGGACAAAGTTCCTCAACGATTTTACGCTTTTCTACTATATGAACCCTGAGGGCGTACAACGGGTCGCTTATTTGCACGTACCGCGATGGTGGTGTCGTAACATAACGCAATGGGGATGGGACAATCGGGGGTCAGCATTGGGCCAAATCGCCGCTCTCGTTCACGGCGATACGAATACGAAGGATTCTTGACGCCTATACGCCCCATGATACTGTTGACCGATTAGAGTAATCCGCCACTGCGGACGGATGGGCGTCAGGGCGGAATCTCCCCCTTCGTATCCCTTCTTCCCCACAGCCGCGCTCAAGTCACCGCTCATCGGCCGCGCCGATGCTTATTTGTTTTGAGACATCCGATGAACTCACTCCATCTTCAGTCTCGAATCGCAACCGAACGCACCGACAGGCTCGCTGCTAACGGTCCGCTGAGTGTTGCCACATATCAGAAATCGGCCGTCAATTTTATGAAGCCAATGTTCTGGTGTCAGCTTCGGCAGCAAGGCCCTGCAAAACCTGGCATTGATGTCGCCTGCTGCGTACTGGTCCGCCACTGAATAGACTTCATATAGACGTTTTTCGGAGGTCCTTATGACTAGCTCTCAACGATACCATCCTTCACTCTCCCTAACATTTTGCTTCCTCTTTAGCGTGATAATAGCCTTGGATGCGCCTTCAGCATTTGCTGCAGGCAGCCCTTGCGACGTATTCACTCCCGCCAACTTTAAAAAACTTTCTTTGGATAAAAAGATACAGGTGAGCGAAGCAATTCGCGAGTGTGAACGGAAGCTCGTGCAGAAACCTAAGGAATCGAACACAAAAGGGGTGGGGTCGCCCGAAAAAGACGCTAGAACATCCGCATATCTAAGCGCACTCGCAAACCGACCAGCATACTAAGATATGAGGGCACGGGTTCCTCGCCAGGCGAGGCTCGTCGCCCACACCGTCACTTTGTTCTCATCATCCACGAGAAGAGTCGCAGCGTCGCCCATTATCAAAGTTCCCAGTCTCTGCTGAATCAACGACCGTACCGCATACGAGTGTCCTTACCGTTCCCGGTATAAATGACAATCATATTGCTCTTCAACGGCGTCGCTATCACACCAACGATGTGGGAGAGATTGTCCTTCGGGGGAAACGAGGCGCGTAGGTTCCTATGGCTGTTGCGGCGTGGTGAATCAAACTCTTATAGGTGGCAAGTGAGATCTATCTCAGGGCTGCCCCTGTACCCCGTCATTTGGGATTCCACTCGAACAATTCATAGGCGGTTCGCCGAGGGATGACACGGTTCGTGATCATGTGGGCCAGATCAATTAAGCCATACGGCACATAGATCTCACCTAAGCCCTGTTCAGGGCATCCCGCCCTAGTCCACTGTTGTACATTCCAATTCATGAAGCTCTTCCTGCAACGCAAGCACCTCCACATTAATAGGGCAAGGCGAGTTGTCCCAGGCTCTCGTTGACGGATCGGACAGTGAAGATGCCGCGTCCATCCAGTACAAGACGAACATGGCCCGTTCGGCTGAGACGATTCACCTCACGAAAGAGCTGAAACCAGGTCAGATCTGGAATCAAGGACACCAATTCCTCAATTCGACAGTCAGGTACTTTGTTCACTGTGTCGATGATTTGATCTGTTTGAGAGAACGGTTGAGTCATATGCGTCCCCGCACAGCGCGAAGGTGAACCGTGACAACAGGATGTATGCTCTTATAGACCGTTGGAGGAAGGTGGTCTGATCAATATTGCTCGACTTGAAAGAATTTAGATGCGTCAAGGTGGCTGAAGGCTGTCGCTAATCTACTTTACCGCCCCATACCTTTCCTTTTGCCTTGCAAAGACACTGGATTCCCCCCGTTCTCGATGTCTCGCTTTATCTTTGACCGGAGTATGATGGGGCTGTCGGCGGTTCACGAGGATCACAGGGTCATCGATCGACCCACAGTTGACGCATCTGGTTCCCAGGATGTCCTTCTGTTTGAGATCGCCGACCGAATTCAACCAGTTCTCGATCATTAGGAACCCACCGCAACGTGTGCATGCTTTCATGTTTCTCCTCTTCTCTTCCGACCAGAAGAAGTCCATTGGTTCTCAGCACTACGATGTTTGGCCATCTGACCCCAGAAGTACCCCAGCGTGGCGGGTTTTAGACTATGGCTGCATACTACTGCGATGGGTAGACGACGGCTGGTCAAAATTGCTCAGTGGATTGGCGGCGCCATGCTCATGCCTACTCGTCGGTCCTGCATGTATGGTCCGCCTCTCCCCGGGTAATTCCCAGTAGCCTCCACCGGATTGGTTTGTAAAATGAGCCTGTCGATCACAGTCCTCCACCGGCGGATTACCCGCCTCGAGGACAGGAGGGAACGATGGACTCTCACAGCTATTGCCAGCCCTGTTTCGTGTGCCTAGGTTCGCCAGCTTCATTAGAGGATGAAATGCGCCTAGAGCGACTGATGGGCTCCTGGGATCCGTGTAACCAGCGCATTTACACAACGGGTCTGTGCGCCCGCTGTGGCCAAGAAGGGAGAGTGGCGTACTACGCCGTGGCTCAGTGATGAAGACACGCCAGAAGAAACATCCCAAGCAAAGGGCTTCGCCAGACCGGCGGCACTGTCAAGGGCTCACTCCCGTCCGACCGGTTGTTTCAGCACTCAAACTAATCGGCCTTCACGGGTCTCCTGCCGGACAAATCTTGATCTTTGCCCAAAGCCTTCGATATTCTGTGGGTGGCGATTCAAGTGTAATCACGCGATGATCTCTTACCGCGACATGCCGGACATGCACGCGCAGTGTTCCGTGCCGGAATGATGTTCAGCTTTCATTGGAGTACTGCCCCATAGCAATGGTCTTCCGCTGACAGGTTCCCGATGGCACCCAAACGATCCCCCTCATTCAATCCCACAACCTTTCTTGCCAAAGTCGGTAGCGGAAAAACCATCCTGAAATCTAGTAAGAAAGACGTGCTGTTTTCACAAGGGGATGCTGCAGATGCCGTTTTCTATATTCAGGAGGGCAAGGTCAAGCTGACCGTGGTTTCAGCAAAAGGCAAAGAGGCCGTCGTCGCCATTCTGGAACGTACCCACTTTTTCGGTGAAGGCTGTCTGGCCGGGCAGCCGCTACGCATGGCCGCTGCCACAGCACTGGACGCCTCTACGATTGTGCGCATCGACAAGACCGCCATGATCCGCGTGCTCCACGACGAGCCCGCCTTCTCGGAAGTGTTTATGTCTTATCTCCTCTCTCGCAATGCGCGTATCGAAGCGGACTTGGTGGATCAACTCTTCAATTCCAGCGAAAAGCGATTGGCTCGGGTGCTCCTGTTGCTGGCCCACTTCGGGAAAGAAGGCAAGCCGGAACCGGTCATCGCGAAGATCAGTCAGGAAACGCTGGCGGAAATGGTCGGTACCACGCGGTCTCGCATCAGTTTCTTCATGAATAAATTCCGGAAGCTCGGCTTCATCGAGTACAACGGCGGCATGCACGTGCACAGTTCCCTCCTCAATATCATCCTCCACGACTAGTTTCCTCTACGTTCCTGTTCAGTAGGTCGAGTACGCCAGATCACGCTACCAACGTCTGAACTCCTCACAACTGAGCAATCTTGACCAGCCACGATTTGGCGAAGGGCCTAGGATGATTCCATCTATCGGAGGACCTGCGCTATGCGACTTGGCGATTTCATCCCTGATCACTGTGCGAGACGCTGACGACTGATACACGAAAATCCGCGTCCACTGCATAGGAAAGAATAGGAGGAGATGCTATGACATGCATGAGGTGTGGTGGCTTGATGATTGAGAACTGGTGGGGGGGAATCGGCTCTGTCAAGCAACGGAAGCTCCAGGGCACGAGATGTGTCAACTGTGGGTGTATTGACGACCCAGTGATCCGAGCGAATAAACGACATTCACATCCCATCCGAATGAGCGTTCCCCGCGGCACAGTCCACAGGACAACGGTGCCTGCCGCTGGAAAGATTGAAGCCAATTCCTCCATTGACTGGCGAAAGCAGACTGCAACTCAATCATGCCTTCAGAGTATGGGCACTGCAAGACTCGGCGGTGCCCTTCCCCAAGGTCTCCAAGCAAAAAGTGGGCGAAGTTGAGGGCGTGTGACGCATGTCGAATGCGTCAGGGTAGCCCCCCCGATGAGAGAGAAGTTTGTGAGATTGCTCACTGGTGAACTGAGGATGACCGATCATCCGGTGTGGATTCACTGGCGTGCGAGGGAAGAAGTCCTAGGTTCTTGAACGTGACGATCTCATTTTGATCAGACGGCGTTTCCTTTATGAAGTATCCGTCACACGCACTGTCTTCCGACATCATTCGTGCCCTCCACGCAAAAAGGAGTTCCTATGAGCACCACCCTTCATATTGATGGCCTGGTCGCCTCCGTCGGCGAACAGGAACTCACAGGCATGTTCGCGCCTTTCGGACGGGTGCTCTCCGTCCATATGTACCCATGTGATTCGCTCACCGGTTCCGGCATCGGAACCGTCGAAATGGCGAGCCTGGAGGACGCCCAGCAGGCCATCTCCGTGCTGCATCGATCCCATTTGGGAGGACTTCTCGTGCTCGTGTTCCTACGCCGGTAGGGCCGTACAGATGGGGAGAGCGAGAAATGCCGGTAAAGATTCCCATAAAACATCAATTGGCCGAGGAACGGATTAGGATAGTTCTTTGCGTATGTCCGCCGAATATCCGATTAAGGACAGCGGAAAGAAATCGATGCTGGTCATTTTCCCAGGCTTTTCGGTAGGTGGTTCGTGTAGGTTTTGTGGACATAAGATTTTGAGGCGCCACGGTCTCTTTTTCTTCTCAAAAATTTAGGAACCATATGTGCTCGCGGCCAGCTCTGCTGAGCCCATCCACAACATCGATAAAGGCATGACGCGAAATACAACCAATATTCCTGGCCGCATCCTGCCCATCGGAATGGAACTTGCCTCTAACAGGACATCAACGTCGTATTATAAAACGAAGGGGGAAGAGGAATGTATTACGCCATCGGAATTTCAGCCGTTGCAACAGTATCCGGGGCTCTTCTCTTTATAAAGCGCGTGTGGCGAGACTGAAATAGGGTCATGCCGGCGGACTTGGTAGTATCCGAATGAATACAGGTGGTATCCGAAGTGATACATAGGTCCGGTGAACAGATCGGCTTCAGTTCCAGTACTTCCAAACAATATACGTGCGGTACAACCATACACCCATTCGCTAATCTTGTACGAGGTGCGGTATGGCACTCCAAGCCCCACTGAAGCGCCTGTTGCTGGTAGAAGACGATCCCGATCAGTCCAGGGCTGTGTGTGATCGTCTCGAACTGTACGGATACGTGGTCTCTTGCGCGGAAGGCGGTCAGAGCGCGATAGAGATGTTGCGGGCGGACTCATTCGACGGCGTCCTGCTGGATTTGAATCTGCCCGATGTTTCCGGTATGCACGTGCTTGCGACTGCACGTCAAACCGCGCCCGATGTGCCTGTGCTCGTCATGTCTGCATCCCAATCCCGCCTTCGCACCGCGAAGGAATCGAATCAGGCCTGCGGTTGTATCGTCAAGCCGTTCGGGATTGCTCAATTCAAGCAGGCGTTACAAACCTGTTTCGGTCCGGCATACCAGCCGGCCGCTTCGTAGCATCATCCAATGCACGGGGGCTTGTCGCATGGCAGATGACAAGGACGTCCCATTTCACCTGGAAACCCAAAGTGAAGAGACGTTTCGTTTGCTGTTCGAAAGCATCAAGGACTATGCCATTTTCATCATGGATCCGGACGGCATCGTTCAAACGTGGAACCCCGGCGCCGAGATGATGAAGGGCTATCGCGCTGAGGAAATCGTAGGACAGTCCTTCTCGCGCTTCTATTTGCCATCCGACATTCAAACTGGGAAACCCCGCATGCTGCTGTCCCAAGCGGCACAAAGCGGCCGCGTTGCCGATGAGGGCTGGCGCGTTCGAAAAGACGGCTCCCGCTTCTGGGCCTCTGTCGTCATTACGGCGCTGTACAACGACAAAGGCGAAATTAAGGGTTATGCCAAGATCACAAAAGATACGACGGAACGCAAACAACTGGAGGATCATCTCAAACACACGAACAAAGAACTGGAAGAGCTGAATCAGCTCAAATCCCTCTCTATTTCGGTGGCGTCGCATGAGTTGCGCTCGCCTCTTTCGGCTATCAAAGG
>JAJFBJ010000236.1 GCA_020697375.1 Nitrospira sp.
AGCGCCCACCAGTCGGCGCTCTTTCGAATTGGAATGACGACGACATAGGGCTTGGGTCCCGGATCGCTTACGGCCTTGAGGTCTGTTTTCAATTGGTCGGGAAAGCCCGGCACGTAATTGGCCTTTTTGGTCAGGCCATGCATCACGCCGGCTGCCTTCAAGTGTTTCCCGAACACGCTGCTCTGCAAATCAACGAAGAATTTCTGTGTGTCGCGGAGCTCGGTTGCGTGGGTCCTAAAGAGGATATCGGCATGATCGGACAGCCCCTCCATGAGATAAACATCAATGGCAATCTTTTCCCGATGCTGCTCGACAACACCCTTGAACACGGTCAAGTGCGCAATGCGCGTCGCTTCGTCTTCCTTCGCCCATTCTTCGTCAAAACTGTACGCCGCAAAGGTGCCGTATACGCCCGGCTCGGTCAACAACTTATCCAGATCGGCTGCCGCAAAACAGAGTACGGCCCATAGTGACGCAGTCATCGTGACCAGACCCACGAAGCCGGCGCGGTGCGCTTTCATGTCCTTCCTTTCTGAGGGCTATGCCTCCCGCTGCGGAATACTCTCTTAAAGATCTCATCGACATGCCGCAGATAGTACTTCGGATCGAAGCAGGCGGCGATTTCGTGTTTCTTGAGATGTTGTGCGATGAACGGGTCCTTGCTGACCAGTTCCTGCAGGTGTCCCGATCCGTTCCATGAGGCCATGGCGTTGCGCTGCACGGCTTCATACGATTCCTTCCGCTGCGCCCCTTTCTCGATGAGCGCCAGCAGCAGCCGCTGCGAGTAGACCAATCCCCCGGTCAGCTCGAGATTGCGCTTCATGTTGGCCGGATAGACGACCAGATGCTTGATGAGATCGGTGACCTTCGCCAGCATATAGTCGATGAGGATGGTACTGTCCGGCATGATGACGCGCTCGACCGAGGAATGGCTGATGTCCCGTTCGTGCCACAGGGCCACGTTCTCCATAGCCGCCAGACCATTGGCCCGGACAAGGCGGGCCAATCCGCAGAGATTCTCCGACACGATGGGGTTGCGCTTGTGCGGCATGGCTGACGAGCCTTTTTGTCCTGCCGAGAAGTATTCTTCGGCCTCGAGCACCTCCGTCCGTTGAAGATGGCGGATCTCAGTCGCGATCTTTTCGATTGTGGCCGCAAGCAGTGCCAGCGCTGTCACATAGGCAGCATGGCGATCCCGTTGCACGACTTGGTTGGAGACCGGATCCACGGTGAGGCCGAGCTTGGCGCACACGTAGGCCTCGATATCCGGTCCCTGATGCGCAAAGGTGCCCATCGCGCCGGACAGCTTGCCGACCGCGATCTCACGGCGCACCTGACGCAGCCGTGCCAAATGCCGGCCGACTTCTTCGTGCCAAATGGCCAGCTTGAACCCGAACGAGATGGGCTCCCCATGGATACCATGTGAACGCCCTACCATCACCTGTCCCTTGTACCGAAAAGCCTGCCGCTTCAACACCTCCAGCAAACTGGCCACACCCTTCAAAATCAGGTCAAGGGCTTCGGCCATCTGAATGGCCAGCGACGTATCGACGACATCGGATGAGGTCAACCCCATGTGCAAAAACCGGTGCTCCGGTCCTACCGTGTCCGTCAGTGATTCCAGGAATGCGATCACGTCGTGCTTCGTCACTTTCTCGATTTCGGCTATCCGGGGCACATTGATCTTGGCCTTTTTCCTGATTTTGGCCGACGTGCCACGGGGCGCCTGCCCGGCCTTTTCGAATGCTGCGCAGGCTTGCAGTTCGACCTCCAGCCAGATCTCATACTTGTGCTTGAGATCCCAGATAGCTTTCATCTCTGGACGCGTGTAGCGGTCAATCATGGGATTCCGGGCGGGCGATCATTCCTCAGGCCTCCCCTGAGGCCGACGAACGGCCTCTTGTCTCTTGAGTGTCAACTTCGCCTCCGTTGTCAGCACCTTGTCCAAAATGCCGTTCACAAATTTGGCGGCTTCCTCGTCGCCGAAATCCTTCGCCAGCTCGATCGCTTCATTGACGGTGACTTTTGCCGGCACTTCGTCCAGCCACAACAGTTCATAGGCGCCGAGGCGGAGAATATTGCGATCGACGATCTGCATGCGGCTGATTTTCCAATTCGTCGCGTACTTGCCGATGAGCGCATCAAGATCGTTTTTGTGTCCAAGCACGCCGCTGACGAGCTGTTCGGCGAACGATCTGACGTCTTCCGTGGCGTGACACTGATTCCAGAACTCGTCCAGCCAGACGCCGGGTTTGCCGTGGATGTCGTATTGAAACAAGATTTGCAGCGCGCGCTCGCGCGACTGGTGGCGAGATCCCATAATCAGGTCTTGCGCTTTCGTACCGGACGTCTGGCTGCGCCGTTTGTTCCCCCGGTCTCCTTTGGCGGGGCTGTTGCCTCGCCGCCCCGTATCATCCGCATCACGGTCGCCATCTCAATCGCCGACTTCGCCGCTTCGCCGCCCCGATTGAACTTGGTTGGCTCCGCTCGCACGATGGCCTGGGCCACCGTGTCGGTCGTCAGCACACCAAAAATAATCGGCACGTCCGCATCCAAGGCTGCCTGACCGATGCCGCGGCTGGCCTCTGCACTGATATAGTCGAAATGAGGCGTATCGCCTCGAATGACGGCACCGAGACAGATCACGGCGTCGAACCGTTTGGTTCCCGCTAGAGTCCTCGCGACA
>JAJFBJ010000119.1 GCA_020697375.1 Nitrospira sp.
AAGAAGGTCAAGCTTCGCTGAATCGAGCCACGATAAAAACGTGCACTAAGGCGATTAATTGCAAAGAGCCATGAATAATTTAGAAAAGTACAAAGCCAAACGCAATTTTGCTAAAACGCCCGAACCCAAACCTATCGTCAAACAGGGCGAAGGGAACGGCTATCTCATCCAAAAACACGCTGCCTCGCATCTGCACTATGATTTCCGGTTAGAGCTGGATGGCGTCCTGAAAAGCTGGGCCGTGCCGAAAGGGCCGAGCCTGGATCCTCGTGACAAACGGCTCGCGATGCAGGTGGAGGATCATCCCGTCGAGTACGGCTCATTTGAGGGGATTATTCCTCACGGCGAATATGGCGGCGGCACGGTCATGGTGTGGGACCGAGGCACGTGGAAACCGGTCGGCGACCCACGCCAGGGATTAGCCAAGGGCAAGCTGGTGTTCAAGCTCCACGGTGAAAAGCTGCACGGCGAATGGACGCTGGTCAAAACCTTCAGCAATGATAAGCGCGGGAGTAGCCAAGGTGATAATGCACGATTCCTAGAGGACAACGCGACCAGCGTAGTCAGTGGCCGCACGATGGATGAAATAGCCCGTGACGGGGACAACGTGTGGAAAAACAACCAAGAACACACGGTCAAGAAATTACCTGCTAAAAAGCCACCTGCCGCCAACGCATTGCCCGCAAAAGCCGGGACAATTTCCACAATGCCAGGCTTCACCCCTCCGCAACTGGCCACGCTCAGTACCAGCATGCCCAAAGGGCAGGAATGGGTGCATGAACTCAAATTCGATGGCTACCGGATGATTTCGCACATCAAGAATAGCCATGTGGAAATATTTAGCCGTAACGGCAAAGATTGGACAGCGGCATTCCAATCCATCGCAGACTTGCTTAGGAAATTCAGAATTGAAACCGCTATCTTAGATGGCGAAGTAGTGGTCACTGATGAGCAGGGAAAAAGCAACTTTATGGAGTTGAAGAATGCGCTCGGCAATGGGGAAGTTAATAGATTTCAGTACTATGTGTTCGACTTATTGTATTTAAATGGCGCGGATACGACTACCCTCCCATTGCTCCAGCGCAAAGAGCTTTTAGCGGACGTGATCGCTCAAAACGCTCCGAAGGCTCAGGCGCAGCGTATCGTATATAGCGAGCATTTCAGCGTTACCGACAATAGCTTTTTACAAAATGTCTGCAGCCTGCAGCTCGAGGGTGTCGTATCCAAGCGCGCCGATGCGCCCTATCACGTGGGCCGCAGCAAACTCTGGCTGAAAACCAAATGCCAGAAGCGGCAAGAATTTGTGATAGGCGGCTTCGTCTTGCCCTCGAACGGCTCATTGAGCGTGGGCGCGTTATTGCTTGGTTATTACGACGCTGGGAGACTGAAATATGCCGGACGAGTCGGGACTGGCTTTACTCATGCCTCATCCAGTCAAATCCGAAAACTGCTCGAGAAGCTGCGCCAGAAGGAAAATCCCTATGTGTCCATTTCGACAGAAGGGAAGCGTGGCGCGATGTGGGTCAAGCCGCAACTGGTCTGTGAAGTCGAATTTACTGAGTGGACACCAGATGGCAGTTTGCGCCATCCGTCATTTAAAGGGCTCCGGGAAGATAAGCCTGCACACAGCATTGTGAAGGAAATCGCCATTTCTCCCAAAGCCGCGGCGCCTGAAATCGAAAAGGAATTAGAGGAAGAACCGGCTATGTCCAAGACGGTAAAGGTAAAACCTGTCAAAACAAAAAAGGCGTCAGTGCCAAGGCTAAAAGCACCACCGATAAAGGTGTCTGATAAAAATACGGCAGTCGTCGGCGGCATCAGCATCAGTCATCCGCAGCGTGTCCTCTATCCCGGTACGTCTATCACGAAGCGGGAATTGGCGGAATACTATTTATCCGTATCCGACACCATCATGCCACATATTGGAGATCGGCCGCTGAGTATGGTGCGCTGTCCGGACGGCGCAGGTGAGCCCTGCTTTTTCCAGCGACATGTCGGGTTAGGCAAATCACCGTATCTCCATGAGGTACGCGTTGGCGTGAAGGGTGAAGCTCGCGATTACCTCATGATACAGGATGTAGAAGGGCTCATTTCACTGGTGCAATGGGGTGTGATCGAGCTACACCCCTGGCAATGCACGGCAAAGAATTTGGATAAGCCAGATCGCATGATTTTTGACCTTGACCCTGACCCGTCCGTCTCGATGAAGCAGCTAATCGATGGTGCTCACGAAGTGCGCCAGCGCATGGAGGAGTTAGGATTGTGGACGTTCTTGAAAACGACAGGGGGAAAAGGACTGCATGTGGTCGTTCCTCTGACGCCTCGCTATAGTTTTCCGGCCATTAAAGCATTTGCCAGAGCCATGGCCGAATCGATGGCCGCGGACAGCCCGACCAAATATATCGCCACGATGAGCAAGGCGAAGCGAGCTGGAAAAATATTCCTAGATTATCTTAGGAACGATGTCACCTCGACGGCTGTTGCGCCCTATTCAGCCAGGGCGCGTGAAGGGGCGACCGTGTCGACCCCTCTCGCGTGGGAAGAACTGACCGCCAAGCTAAATCTAGCGAGCTTCACCATCGATACCGTGCCACAACGCCTCAAGAAACAGAAACGAGACCCCTGGCAAGATTTCAGCCGCACCAAGCAGCAGATCGCGGCGAATTATTTAAAGGCGCTGAAGATTGACGCTATGTAGAAGCGGGAATGTATGCCAGCCACGGTAGACAGGCAGGAACGGAAGATCAGACGCGAGGAAAAAAGAGCGAAACAAAGAGAGACGAGCATTACGCGTGCGGAGACAATGCATAAGGCTCGATTAGCCCATCAATCCGCACTAGAGTTTGACGATCATGTGGCAGTCAAGGGTGAGCACCCAGCCTATCAGATAGGCTGTTCCGGATGGTTTTACTGGCATTGGGGTGGGGTCTTCTATCCAAATGATTTACCCCGTAATGAATGGTTCGAGTATTATGCCAGCCAATTCAACACCGTCGAACTCAACGCCCCTTTTTATTGCTGGCCCACTGTAGCGACCGTCAAGTCATGGCGTCGACAAGCCGGACGACGCCGGTTTATTTATACCGTGAAAGTCTGTGAACGGATCACGCATACCAAGCGGTTTCGGGGAACGAAGGAGCTGGTCAAGGATTTTGGGTATATCGCCGATCTGCTTGGTCCGTACATGGGATGTTTTTTGTTCCAGCTACCTCCAAGTTACCAGTATACGCCGGCTCGGTTAAGAACCATTGTTAATCAGTTAGAATCTGGAAGGCGCAACGTCGTGGAATTTAGGCACAGCAGTTGGTGGAACGACACGGTGTATGCAGCCTTTCAAGAACACGGCATCATCTTTTGCTGCTGCAGTGGGCCGAAACTGCCCGATATCTTGGTCAAAACCACTGATGAGATTTACATCCGGTTCCATGGTCCTAAACGATGGTATCGACATGATTACAGTAAAGAAGAAATAGCGGAATGGGCACAGCGTATCCGCGACTCGGGTGCGTCCCAGGTATGGGCGTATTTCAATAATGACAACGAGGGCTATGCCATTAAGAATGCTCATGCGTTGCTGAAGAGATTAAAGCAATTACGTAGCCCCTAGGGTGTGGCGATGACATCTACATTGCAAATGCCTCTGTTCGTAATGGAAAGGGAAGGGTCACATTTACATTCCATCGAAGGGTTTTTCTATCACAAAGAATTTATTTGCTCAGATGACGAAGGTCTTCTCATCAAGTATGCCGATTCACATCCGTGGGATACGACGTGGAAAAGACGCATTCAACAATATGGTTTCAGCTATGGCGCCAGCCGCCGCAAATCGCTTGGAGACATGCCAGACTGGTTATCTTGGCTATGCATCCGCTTACGTGATGAGCGCATTTTTAAAGAGACCCCAAACCAAGTAATTATCAATGAATATCTGCCGGGACAGGGCATTGCGCCGCATGTCGATTACGTGTCCAATTATGGCGATACGGTTGCGTCACTCAGTCTCGGTTCCCCTGTCGTAATGGACTTCATCAGTGAAGAGAAAAAGAAGATTTCTCATCTGCTTGAGCCAACGAGTCTATTCGTTTTATCAGGTCCAGCCCGCTTTAATTGGAAGCATGGAATTGCCCCGCGCAAAATGGACCATTTCTTAGGGGCGGTAGTAAGCCGAGACCGTAGGTTATCGTGCACGTTTCGTCATACTTCCCAATCGGCATCCTAAGGGGACGGAAATCAGTAACCATGTACGCTCTTGTCGTCTTTCTTTGGAGAAAGCCTGATGGCTGGGCCCGTACGCTCACCCACCGCGGGTGCTTGGGCATTCATGCTGCCTCGACCAGCAGCTCAATGGCAAAGCTGAGTGATTGCTCCGTGGTTTGACGGGTCCCGTTGGGGATTTGAACCCGCGTCTTATTGGGATCAAATCGCCGTTGCGGACGCAAGTAGCGCCCATCTCCTAGCAGAGGCGGATCACGTCAAGGCGTGGGTTGAAACGAAGCAACGCTATCACTTAATCACTCCTTGGGATGGATGCCACGTGTATGCCTTAAAAGAATCAAGCAAGGGAACCGAGCCTCCGCACTGGATATGCCCACGCTGTTACGAGGACGCCTCCGACATGCGGCAGATTTCCGCTCAACCCCTCCCCTGCTTTCTGTAGCCATACCGCCCTCACTGCCTGCAGGCTTTTTTCCTTCACGCTGCAGCACCCACGCCAGCAAAGACCCGCCGTCATGTGCGCTGCTCGTCCCGTTCAGGTACGCCCTCCGGCTTCCGGGCTAGTCCTCCTTAAAAATGCCGCTTGGCTCTCAAGTCCTTGTGAGAGAGCCAACCAACATTTTTGAAAGGAGGTACTTACATGGCTGCAAAACCAGAAATCAAGAAACCCGCTCAAACCTTCCGCAATGGAGCGATCCAGGCCGCCGTCTGGGAGAACACTGGCCGGGACGGCACTTTCTACAGCGTCACATTCTCACGCTCATACAAAGACATTGAAGACAGCTGGCGAAACACCACTTCATTCAATGCCAGTGATCTTGAATCTCTCGCCAACGTCGCTTTTCAAGCACGTCTTTTCATCATGAAAAACAAATAAGGAGAACATCATGGAAACATATCAACACTTCGCCACAGTCCTCGCGCAGTTCCTCCGCAGCGATACCGCTGTCCGCCTTACCGTTTATGGCTATATGCCCTTGTCGATCGAGGAAATCGGCAAACCAGCAGAAGGAAACCGCGTTGTTTCTATCTGCCACTATGGAGAGCGGAACGGCGACCTGATGCGCGATCCAGAAATGGTCTTTGAATTTCACCAGTGGCCGGACGCACTTTTCGCAGAGCCCATTTCCTTCCGTAACGATTACATGGGGCTGATGCAGGAGGTTTATCGGTATCACGATGACGGCAAGAAAACCCACGTCAATCCAAAGCTGAAACAGGATCTTAGATCCTTCGCCCGGACATGGTTCGCCAATCTAAAGGATCAAGGTTTCCTCAGCGTTACTGCCATTCGGGAGCAGCTCACCTGAGCCGTTCCCCCTCGTATTCTGCTCTGCGCTTACAGCTGGTTGAGCGTTTGGACTGGCCACCGTTTGTGTAGCGGCTCGATAAGCAGCGTATGTGAATATCATGCTGTTCATGTTGGAGGGGATGAAAAAGGATACCGATGGGCATGTTGATTGGATTGAGACGCAACTCGCATCAATCAAGCAGGTGGGGCTGGAGAGATATTTGAGCGAGCAGATTCACAAAGATCCGTCGTGAGTTTCCGAGAAACCTCAAAAGCACCGCAGGTGGTGCCTGTTAATCGCCGAGGTTATAAGAGAATCCGCATTGTGGGTTCGAACATCGATATGCCACAAGACTCTGACAGCTCTCCCCCCCGATCTCCTCCACGAGCGGGGCACCACAATCAGGACAGTGCTGAATGTTTGGAGTTGTCTTTAGGGTGTCATCCGGCATGCCTATCTCCACTGTGGTATCGAGGGAAACCAATGGAATTGTCGCGGGCGGCCCCAGGGGGACCGGCGTGAAGGCCGTATGGGTATTGTATTAAACAGCGCACCTCCTCGCCGACAGTGGCTCGCAGTTCGGTCAAGGAGATACGCACGTTTCGAAATTGTTCTGCGCCTGAACGGGCAGCCAAGGATTACTTTCGGCCCATCTTCTCCCAGTCCGACAAAAACTTCTTCAAGCCCATATCTGTCAGCGGATGCTTCACGAGTTGCTGGAAAATGGAATACGGCATCGTGCAGATATGGCCTCCTGCCAGTGCCGCCTCCACCACTTGTTGCGGGGTCCGCACGCTCGCGACGAGCACCTGTGTATTGAACTGATAGTTGTCATAGATGCCCAGAATCTGCCGGATGAGTTCCATGCCGTCCGAACTGACATCGTCCAAGCGTCCGATAAACGGCGAGACGCACCAGGCCCCAGCCTTCGCGGCAAGCAAGGCTTGCGTGGGCGAAAAACACAAGGTGACATTGACTCGAATGCCTTCTGCGGCAAGCACCTTGGTCGCACGGAGGCCGTCCAGGATGAGCGGGACCTTCACGACGATATTGGCGTGAATTTTCGCCAGTTCTCGGCCTTCTTTGATCATGGCGTCGGACTCGGTTTCTACGACCTCGGCACTGATGGGGCCATCCACAAGATGACAAATCTCCAACAGCATCTCTTTGAAGCTGCGTCCCTCTTTTGCAACGAGGGACGGGTTCGTCGTGACTCCGTCGATCAGACCGAGGCGGGCTCCCTCTTCAATCTCTTTAATATTCGCTGTATCCAAATAGAGTTTCATAAATGCCTTTCTTTTGTTGCTGGCTACTGCCGGCGGGATTGACGCGAGGATTGCTACCCCGAGCTCGAGCTCATGTACAGGCTAGGTACGAGGCACAGTGAGTGTAGTGGTGGCATGGAGAGATGCGACCGCTTCTTTCCCCTGCTGCTCTAGGAGAAAGAAGCGGGACATTTAGCCTCGATTCTTGGAGGACTTTTTTCCCCCGGCGGTTCCCTTTGTCATCAAGATTTCCTTGCGCTTCACCACAGTCGCCTCAAGCGTCTCCCAGTCGATGTCGCTCTTTTCGGCTTTCGGCAACATCTCACCTTCTTCCTCTTGAATATGGTGCTTCACGAGCTCGCCCAGTACCTTGAACTTGGCCCGAAAGATCCCATCCTTGGGTTTGAGCTTTTTGAGTTCCTTGATCAAGACATGGACAAGGTGGTGCTCTTCGATCGCCTCGTTCATCATATCGTCTTCGTCGATTTCTTGCCGAATCGCTGGGTAAATGAGCTCTTCCTCCAACTCGGCATGGATCTCGAGCTCCATAATCGCCGTAGCGGCAATTTCCGCCTGTTCTCGGTCCTCGGCAGATTCGAACTCCTCGAACAGTCCTTTTACTTTCTCATGGTCCTCTTTCAACATATCTATGACGCCGAATGCAAATGCTGCTTTGCCTGCCATCGCAACCTCCTCGTGTGTGTTATGGTGACTCTAAACAAACCTCCCGCCGAGACTGCGAGGGAACGGAAACCTCATACCAGATCGATCCTGTGTGTGCTCGTCCAGACCCTCTCCCCGACGTCGCCTGGCGAGATTCCCCAACCATCTAAAGACCGGATGTATCGTCAATCGATCACTTCCGCGTGGGTGCCCCCGGCTGCCCCTTTCCCCCGCTTTAGTTCTTGTTCGCCTCACGGCTGGAATCGGAACCCAGTTGATGTAAACCTCGATCCTTGTCTTTGTCCGGCTCTGAGTGCTTCGGATCTCTCACGGCTCCTGTCGCATAACCGCTATGCCATTGCGACCCGTGGTGGGACCTGTGGATCCGCCTTGTTGCGTAGTCATCGATCCATCCTTGCCCTGCACCGTGCCGGTGCCTGTCGATTGCGTCGGGTCATACCCGAAGGCCGGCGAGAGGCCCGCGTAGGCGAGCGTGCCGATTGTGGCGATGCCGAGCACCGTTCTAGCTACAGTGTGTTCTCGATGTCTCATGGCCTGTCCTTTGTAAGATATATGAGGAACATGCGTCCCACTTTTTCTCTTGTGCAGAGTGAGCGATCCTGTTTATCTCCCGCCGCCACTGCTTCCTCCCGAATTCGAACTCCCACTTCCACCGGAACCTACCGATCCGGATTTTCCACTCGATCCCATCTGCCCACCCGACCGCACATCCTTCTCTGAATGAGACCCAGATTCCAGGCCGTAGCCTGTTCCTTTGCTTGATTCCGGACTGTTCGCTTCCCCCGAGCCGGTTCCGGATCCTGTGCCGGCGCCCGATCCTGCTCCGGACTTTGAGCCACTGGACTTGTCATTGGGGTTCCAGCCGCTCCCTGGGACTCCTTGCGTCCCAGAGGATCCCCCCTGACCTTTTCCTTCCGTAACGGTCGGCGCGGTGCCGCCGCTGGAATGTTGGGCGTCCGCTGGGGGTCCAACATGGATGATGAGACCTGCCGTCATACCAACAACCGAGAGCACGTGTAAGGTTTTCATAATTCTCCTTTTTAGATTAAGACTTCTTCTTGCTACCCAAGAGGCAACCTGACCCATTGGCGACATCCTCATTGGCCTTAGGTAGTGGACCCACCACATGTTCACTCATAGTAGATTAGCGACTGGCTTCGGCCAGTGTCGCTTGCTGGAGGACCTGCCGAATGGTGTCTAGATGATGGGTTTCTTCCACCAGCGCCATCTGAAACTTCTCCGCCATGTCAGACTGTCCCATCTCTCGTGCGACGTGGATCAAGAGCTCCCACCCATCGTGATCGGCTAATTCCGCCATCTGAAGAGCGTGAAGACATTGCGCGACGGAGGTACGAGGATCAGTGAGGATTTGGACCAATCCCATGGCGGCGGTGCCATTGATGTCCGCTTCGGGAGTCTGTGCGGTCGGATCCGCGCCGAGCTCCTGCATCGCTTCCCACAAGAGCTCAAAATGGCGGGCTTCGTCATCACGGAATTTGAGCAGTTGCTCCAGTGACAATCCCTCTGCCTCGTCCGGTCGGATCGAACACTTTCCCAGTAGCGCGTCGTACAACCGTGTCCCGGTGCGCTCGAAAGCGAGGCGTCCCGCCAGCTTATCGATCAACACTTCTGGCTGATTGCCGATCAGCTTCTGCAGGCCGGTCTTGGCAAAGCCCTTCACCGTTCCCGGGATCGGGACGGAGCCGATGGGATCGGCCTCTCTCAGGTCTCGTACCCGATACGCCGCAAGCGTCCGTTCGTCCCCTTGGGTAGTGTTTGAAACCTCCTCCATGCCTTGCATCATTTCTTTCGCATCTTCCGGAGACATATCGATCCCTGTGCGGTTCAGTCCACTGTCCGTTGGTCGCTTCATACTGCCACCCCCATCTTTCGGCTGAGTTCAGTGCCTGGTGCCCATTGATAGCCCGCTGCCACGGTCTCGGTGGGAGACCCTTCCGAGTTCATCTGCTGGCGATACTGAAGTGACCGTTCGGGCTCCTTGTTTTTTTGACTCACGATTTCCTTCCCGTTGGCTCGGAAGTGGACCTCTTCGCGAAGCACTTTTCGGACAAATTCGCGTTGGCTCTTATAGGCGAACGGCTCAGGGAGGGTCCGGGGGACCACTTCCGCGGGGTCGCGCTGCTCAATTTTCTTGAACAGATCCATGACGAAGT
>JAJFBJ010000120.1 GCA_020697375.1 Nitrospira sp.
CAGTCTCCCCATCGTTTGAGGATGGCTGGCGCGCACAGGTCGTCATGGATGCCATACGTCTGGCGCATGAGCGCCACTGCTGGATGCCGGTGCGGTTTCCGGCCGACCATGATGAGTCCTGGAGTCACATCGGACGCGTTGGATGAAGATTTTCGTCCTGCTATCCAATGCGCCCGATCCGGCCGGCGAGGCGATCGAGGTGGTCGGTCATGAAGTCGTTGAGAAAGCGCAGCGGCTTGGACATTCGGTCTTTCTTCAGGTTATCTTCCGCGATCCCCGCGGAAGTCGCGCAGCAGGACAGGCAGAGGCGGCGCTCCGTCGGATGGCGCTTCCTGATGTGGTCGTCCACCCGATGCTTTACGTCGAGGATGTGACGGATCCATCGCCGAAAAGGGGGGGGGCGGCGAGATTCGGGCGTCTGCTGACCACATTCACGTTGCGTCGCATGTTTCCTGCCACAGGTCTCGGAGCGGTAGTCGAACGTAGGGTGCATGAGGCAGCGGCGGATGCCATCGTCAGTATCTGGAGTTGGGAATCCTTGGCCGCCAGTTATCACATCCGGGGCATTCCGAAGTTCGTGTATTACGGGAATCCGGACCATTTGCCGCTGCAGGCGCGACTGCGCCATCCGGACCTGTTCGGCATCCCGACCGCCACGCCGGCGGACTATCTATGCTTGTGGTTTGAAAAACTGCGCAATGAGAGACGAAAACGGCTCAATATCAGGATGATGAACGCCTGTGAGGTCACGGCCAACAATTCCGCTTTGGACGCCGAGTTTTATCGGGCTCATGGCCATCCATATTCGATCTATCTGCAAAACATGTGGCCTCCCGTCAAGTCCGCGTCGCAGAGCATCTCAACGGACGAGTCGCAGGCGCGCCCGATCAAAATCATCGGCAGCGTGGGCAATCTCGGGGCCACCGGCAATACATTCGCCCTCGCATACCTGGGGCGAGAAATCCTGCCGCGTCTGGCGGCGCGATTCAAAGATCGACCGTTCGAAATTCATCTGTTGGGGAAGGGGACGCCGGCCGCCTCCGTTGCCGCTTCCCTGAAGGATGCGCGCATTAAGATTCGAGGGTGGGTGGACGACATCCATGAGGAGTTCCGGTCGGCGACGGCCTTCCTGGTGTTGACGAACGTGGACGCGGACTTTCTCGTCGGGAACACGCGGATTCTTCTCGCCTGGGCGCTCGGAACCTGCGTCATCATGCACGAGAACAGCCGCTTGGCGATGCCTGAAATAGAGCAGGGCCTCAACGCATTGCTCGGCCGGACCCCTGAGGAACTGGTGGAGAAAATCGTGGCCGCAACAGATGACGAGGCCCTCCGTCGACGTATCGGCCAGGGCGGAGAGCGGACATTCGACCGTTATTATCGATCGGACGTGGTGGTTCCAAGAATGTTTCAACTGATTCAGGACATGATCGATCGTGGCGGAACGACCCGGTCTGCCCGCTAACCATTGCCGCGATTGTAAGGGTAAGGGGACGCCGCGGTTTACGATCAGCGTCGGAAAGAGGAGATCGTGAAGAAAGCCATTGCAGCCCGCATCGGAGAAGGTCTTGCCACCCTGTTGCCGGACATCGTCTGTACCGCTTTTGCCGAGCGAGTGGCGGAGCACAATCCGCAACTCTTGCTGGAGGCGCTTGGGCCCAAACTGAACCGGAGTCCGTCCCTCGATACGATGCCGTTCGACCTTTCCCCGTCCGGGTTGCTGCAATTCGAAGATCTGGCCGGGCTATTCGCCAGCACGTCACTCGATCACGGCGTCATTGCCATGACCGTCCGGCAGACCGCCTACCTGTTCGGGTTGGTGCGCCGGATGAAGCCGAGCAAGGTCATTGAAATCGGCCGGTACAAGGGAGGCTCCACGCTGACCATTGCGGCGGCCATGGGCCAAGAGGGAGAATTCTGGTCCATCGATATCGGCGAGAAGGAAGCACGCCTCCACCAGCGAGGCACGATGCGCACCTTCGACGATGAAATCCGCGACATGTGCGCGCGGTTCAACCTGCATGTCACCTTGCTCGTCGGTGATTCGCGGACCATCGAGGTCGAAACCGGCGAGGTGGACCTGGTCTTCATCGACGGCGACCATAGTTATGAAGGGGTACGGAATGATTTCGAACGGTTCGGCCGGCGCGTGAGAATCGGCGGGGCCGTCCTGTTCGACGATGCTTGCGATGAGACCATGTTCCACACCCATTCGGAATCCGTGGGGAGGTTACTGCAGGAAATCCTGGCGCAACAATCGTTTCGCCTGGTCAAGTCGGTGAATCGTCTGGCCCACATCGAGCGGGTCCGATAGTAGGATGCTGAAAACGGCCGCCGGCGGCGTTCTCGCATCGTTCAGGTCTTCCAAGTACCGCAAGGGAGCAGAGCCTGTCTCGGCAGGCTCAGGGCGGGAGGGTAAGAATGTTACGCCGCGGTCCGGGACAGGGCCGGCTCACCGCCTCGCCGGGGTTGGGCGGGTAAGAAGGTCGGCTTGTTGAGCATCCTGCGGCGATATTGTTCTTTTGTACATTATGTACGGGCGATTGAATTTCTAGCTGCTAACTGAGTTCAACGCAGCCTATAAGAGGGAATCCGTGCTGGTTGGTATTTTCGGAGCGGGTCGCAATGGGTCGTCGCTGCTCATGCGGCTGCTGGACGGTAGCCCAGGGCTATGGATCTATCCCATCGAACTGAATTACCTGCGGGCGTTTGCGCCGCGTTCCCTGAAAGGAACCGTGAAACGTGCGCTGTCCTCCTGCATGTCCTCGCTTCCCGGCCATACCGGAGACATGGTCCAATCCAGGCAGCGAGAACTCTTCCGCGGCTGGGTGGCAGAGCAGCTGCGCGAACTCAAGGACATCTATCTGGACAAGCTCACGGAGCCGATCCAAACGACCGGCGATCCGTTGCAGGCCATCATGGCGCGCGTCACCGGCGATGCGATCGGTGATCTCGAATCCTATCTGGACGCGATCCGCTCCTGTTATGACGAACGACGACTGCCGGAGACTCCGCTGCTGATGTTCAAGTCGATCGAGGTCTCGGACCTTTCCCGTTATGGGCGGCTGTTCCCGGACATGAAGTACATTCACATCATGCGGCATCCCTATTCGAATTACAGCTCGCTCAAACGAACGGACATGGTCTTGAAACAAAAGCCCTTCTGGTTTCAGGGGGGCGATATTCTCAGGCTCCAACTGGAGTCGCGTTGGATTCCGCATGCGGAGTTCACGCTGCATGGTCTGGCGACGGCTCCGGCCCGGCATTATCTCGTTCGGTATGAAGACATCTGCGACTCGCCGGAGCGCACGGTGACGGATATCTGTTCCTGGCTGGGAGTCGCTCCGCCGGAGGAGCCGACGATTCAGACGGTGCTGGGCGGCAGGCATACCAAGTCACTTCCGGTCAATTCGAGCTTGAAGGGAGTGGATACCCCGGCGCAGGTGGTGTCCGACATGGCGAAGGCCTATGGTTATGACGATATCCTTACCCAGCGCGAGAGAAACCTGATCCTGCTGCGAACCTATAAACTTGGCCGCCGGCTCGGATACTTTTCGGCGGAGGACGAGGCAGCGGTACCGGCCAAATTGCCGCTGTTGCTCCAATGGCTCGCTCCGGATCAATGGGAATACATGAACGCGTCCTCACGGGTTCGCTTGGCCCGTGCGCTGATACAGCGCCGGCTCTATCTCTGCCGGGTTCTGCTCTCGCCGCTCCCGTAGCGGCCGGCGTTCCGCTCATGCTGTAGCGCAACCACATGAAGTTTTCGAACCGAGACAAGACGATGTTTCAGACGGTCTTCTCGCCCTCCGCCGACGAGGCCCGTACATTGCTCGACTTTATGCGGTATCTGTGGGACGAGCAGATCGGGGACCGGATTGCCGGGCATCCGCTGTATCGGCCGTCGGCCCTATGGAAGCAATGGGCCGGTCAGACGTTCACGGGCTTTTCATTGGAGAAGATTCTTTTGCAAGGCGGCCATGCATTTCCCTCTTCAATCGAGGTCGGAACGGGCGGAGAAGGGGAAAAAGGCTCGCGCTTGCGGCGCTGTCTTGGGGCGTTGTTCGGCGGGAGCGAGGCCGACCGCGTCCGTCGAGGGCGGGATCCGGTTCAGTTGCAGAAACGGTTCAGGCGGTTTTATCCGGAGGTGGCCGTCTGTCCGGAGCACGAAGGGTGGTACGCCCTGCATCCCAATCCCTACTTCCGTTGTCTGGAAGCCTACGTGCTTCGAGAAAAAAAACCGCTTCCCGAAAGCATGCTGGAAGTGGGCGCGGGCGCCTGTGTCAACGTCGCGTTCTACCGCAGTCTCAACCCTTCCCTGCGCACAACCGTCATCGACCTTCCGGAGACGATCGTATTCGGCTATTGCTTCTTGAAGAGCCTCTTCCCTGATATCCGAATCCTCCTGCCTCATGAGGCTGGTCATGATCAAGAAGGCAATCGGGCGGATGTGCTGTTTCTCCTGCCGACGCAGGTGGACCTCGTGCCGGACCGCAGCATGGATTTGTGTTTCAATATGTCCTCCTTTCAAGAAATGACGATCGAGACCGTGAATCATTACATCCGCTTCATGTCGCGAAAGCTCAAACCGGCCGGGACGTTGCTGTCGGTCAATCTGGAGTCTTCACGCTACCTGGAGGGAAATGCGTTGAAGAATTATGACTTTGCCTTGTACCATGCGTCACCCAGGCAGAAACCGGCGCCGTTCGGGACGGACCTGGTGCGGCACATTCGGGGCTTGAACGTCGTGCATGCGGAAGTGGCGAATCACCCGGACGGCGAGGGGACTGTGCATCCATGATGCAGGCATTGGCCGTGATTCCGGCCCGGGGAGGGTCGAAGTCGATCCCGCTGAAGAACATCCGGCCCTTGAACGGGAGGCCCCTGCTGGCCTTTACGATCGAGGCGGCGAAGCGCTCGAAGTATCTCGATCGCTGCGTGGTCTCGACCGACCATCCTGACATCGCCAAGGTGGCGCGGGACCATGGAGCCGAGGTCATCGAGCGTCCCGCAGACCTGGCCACCGACCAGGCGCCGACGGAAGGAGCGTTGCTGCATGTGTTGGAGATTTTGAGCAGGGAAGGGTACCTGCCCGACTATGTCGTGACGCTGGAGCCGACCTCTCCGTTCAGGACGACGGCCTTGATCGACCGCTGTATCGAAGCGGCGATACAACATCAGGACGTGGACTGTGTGATGACGGTGACGGAAACCCGCAAATGTTACGGACGGCTGGAAGAGGGCCGGTTCGAGTATCTGTTCCCCGATCAGCCCCGCAGGCGACAGGAGCGGCGCCCCTTGTACGAGGAAAGCAGCACGGTCTACGTGACGCGGACGAGCGCATTGGAGCGCGATCGGTCGGTCCTGGGCAGGACGAGGTATGGTCTGGTCGTGGAGGATGCGCGCGAGGCCGTCGATATCAATGAACCCTTGGATTTCATCGTGGCGGAAGCGGTGCTGGCGCAGCGCCTTGTGGAGGAACAGCATGGCTGAGATCGCGTCCATTCCAATCGGCCCCTATCGCATCGGACCCGACCATTCTCCGCTGGTGATTGCCGAGGCAGCGGTGAACCATCAGGGTGACTTCGAAACGGCCAGGCGCATGGTCTACATCGCCCATGCCATGGGAGCGCACATCATCAAATTTCAAATTCATGTCCTGGACAATGAAATGCTCCGCGACACGCCGCAATCGGCCAATTTCGCCGAACCGCTCTATGTCACGCTGGATAAGACGAACCTCTCCATCGATCAGCATCGCGAGCTCAAGCGGCTCTGCGAGTCGTTGGGCATCCTCTATCTCTGCACGCCGTTCAGCCGGGTCGGCGCCGATATTCTCGAAGAACTTGGAGTGGCCGCGTATAAGACCGGCTCCGGTGAGTTGACCAACCTGCCGCTGATCGAACATATCGGACGGAAGGGAAAGCCCATGATCGTCTCGACCGGCATGTGCACGATCGAGGAGGTCGGAGAGACGGTGGCGCTGTTGAAAGCCATGAACACGCCGTTCGCCTTGACCCATTGCGTGTCCGCTTACCCGACGCCCTATGATCGCGTGAATTTGGGCATGATTCAGAGATATCGGGAACTCTTTTCAGTCCCCGTCGGCCTGTCCGACCATTCGCGCGGGATCTATACGGCGATCGGGGCCGTGGCGCTCGGCGCCTGCGTCCTCGAGAAACACTTTACGCTGGACCGGCAGCAACCTGGGCCGGACCATCCGGTGTCGATCGAACCGGACGAGCTGAGTGAAATGGTCAGGGGGGTGGATGCCGTGTTTCGGGCGAGGGGGGCGGAGAGGAAGATTTTTCCGGAGGAGCGAGAGATCGTGGCATGGGCGCGTGAAAGCGTCGTGTCGGAGGTGCCCATCGCGCGCGGCAGCGTGATCACGAAAGAGATGGTCTGGGTCAAACGTCCGAGTCCCGGCCCAGGCGCCGTAGCGGCCAAGGATTTGGGGAAAGTCATCGGAAAAACGGCGCAAGTGGATATTCCCAAGGACAGCCAGATACGCTGGGAACAGTTGAACGCATGAAGCCCCGCAAGATTGCCGTCCTGTCCGAAGCCAGGGCCACCTATGGCTACATCAAGCGGGTGATGCAGCTCATCGATCGGTCCGAGCGTCTGGAACTTCAGCTCATCGTCACCGGCATGCACCTGCTGAAAGAGTACGGCATGTCGATCAATGAGATTCTGAGGGACGGATTCAAACCGGCGGCGCGCGTGGACATGTATGTGGGAGGGGATACGCCGACTGCCTGGTCGAAATCACTCGGCGTGGAAATGCAGGGAATCGCGCAGGTCTTCGACATGTTGAAGCCGGATCTTCTTCTGGTGGCAGGCGACCGGGCGGAGATACTGGCTGCGACGGTAACGGCCGCCTATATGAACATCCCCATCGCCCACATTCAATCGGGTGATCTCTCCGGACATATCGATGGTTCGGCTCGCCACGCCATCACGAAACTGGCTCACATTCATTTGCCGTCCTGCGAGGATTCCGCCGAGCGGGTGCGGAAAATGGGCGAGGAATCATGGCGGATCTTCAACGTCGGCGCTCCGCAACTCGACGACGTCGTGCATGGCAAGAAGATGGAGCGAGAGGAACTGGCAAAGCTGTTCGGGGTGGACTTCGGCAAGCCGGTCTTGCTCGTGATCCAGCATCCGGTATTGGCTGAAGCCCATCTGGCCCAGAAACAAATGGAAGAGACGCTGGCTGCCGTGAAGGACAGCGGGCATCCCGCGCTGGTGATTTATCCTAATGTCGATGCGGCAGGGCAGGACATTATCAGCGTCATTCGGCAATATGAACAGGTCCCGGCGATCAAGACGTTCAAGAATCTGGAGCGCGAGGTGTTTCTGAGTCTGTTGACCGCCGTCTCCGTCCTGATCGGAAACTCCAGCGTCGGCATTCTCGAAGCGCCGTCGTTCAAATTGCCGGCATTGGACATCGGCAGCCGGCAGACAGGCCGCATGCGTGCCTGCAACGTGATCACGATTCCGCGATTCGACCGTCGGCTTATCGGACAGGCGATCGAGCGGGCTTTGCATGACGAACCGTTTCGCACGGCGCTGCAGGCTTGTGAGAATCCCTACGGCGATGGCAACAGCTCCGAACGGATCTGCCGGGTGCTGGAAGAAATTGATCTTGGCAGGCTCCTCAACAAACAGATGACCTACTAACAAGATGCTGAACAAGTCCGCCAGCGGCGTTCTCGCTTTGCTCAGAGGTTCACCGTACGGCCACGGGAAAAGAGCCTGTCTCGGCAGGCTCGGGGTGGGCGGGTAAGAATGATGTGGCTTCGCCTCCAAGACACGGCCGGTTCACCGCCTCACCGGCCTGCGCAAGCTCGACGCTGTTTATTCATCGCGTCGCGCACCTCGCTGCGGCCTTGCTGGACGGACCTTTTTTGAGCATCCTGCGGGATGTTTTATATTGTGTTCCATGTGCAGGCCATTAAATTCTTAATGTTCCGACAGTGTTTTTCGGCAACTGGCCAGAGGGACGATCTTTTATGAAGGCTCCAGTGTTGGTTACCGGCGGCGCAGGTTGTATCGGCATTCAGGTCTGCCGAGAGCTGGATCGGCGAGGGATCGAAGTGCACCTGTTGGATTTGGGCGAGCAGATTGCGCGCGTGAGACAAGTGCTGCCTCCTGCTGTGAAGGTATTCTACGGGTCGATCCTGGATGTCTCTTCGATCAGGGAGGCGATGGATGGATGTGGGGCTGTTGTTCACCTGGCAGCCTTGCTCGGCGTACGGCGCACCGAGGTCAATCGTTTGCGCTGTCTTGAGATCAACGTGGATGGGACGAAACACGTCCTGGACTGCGCCGTTCAACACCGCATCAAGCGGCTGGTGTTTGCCTCCTCGTCGGAGGTCTATGGTGAACCGCTCGAAAATCCTATCACCGAAGAGACCATGACGCAGGGAAAGACGGTCTATGCGGTCAGCAAGCTGGCGGGTGAGGAACTGTGCATCGGCTATGCGCAGCGTTATCCTGAACTCGAGCATGTCATTCTGCGATTTTTCAACGCCTATGGACCCTATCAGGCGGCGCAATTCGTGCTGCCGAAATTCATCCAGAACGTCATGGCCGGCAAGCCGATCGTGATCAACGGCAGCGGCGACCAAATCCGTTCCTACTGCTATAGCGAAGATACCGCGCGAGGAGTGGTCGAGGCGCTCATCCGACCTGAAGCGGGCGGACAGGTCATCAACCTCGGCAACAGCGACCGACCGATTTCGCTCAAGGACCTGGCGGATCTCGTCATCAAGGCGAGCGGACGACCGTCGGTTGAAATCAAGTATGCCGGTGATTTTCAAGGCACGGACCGCCATGCGAGCCGCGAAATCCACCGCCGCTACTGTTCCGGGGAGAAGGCGAAACGGATGCTGGGCTTCGAATCGCTGGTGTCGCTGGAAGAGGGCATCCGGCGTATCGTCGAAATGAACAGCATTTTTGAAAAATGGGAGAGCACCGAGTTGCCCTACCTCATCGATGAGATGACCTAGCCGGGAGAGAGAGCTCCAAGACATCTGCATGACTTCATGACCCACGGTAATTGGAAAACATCCTTCAAGCGATTGCTCTCCCGATCCCGCTTGCTTCCCGCCGCCCGCGCCATTCGCTACCGCCTTCGATGGGCGGCCGATCGCAATTTTCGCGAATCGCAATTTTCGCGAGCGGGAATTACTGCTCGATCAGGAATTTCGGCAGTTCGCCCGTGAGCATGGTGCGGCGTTCCGTTATCCCTCATCCGCGGAGCTCGGAGACGGCAAGCGCGTCCTCATCGTCAGCTCGGGATCACTGGGCCTGCTCGTCGAGATTGCCTTGGTCAAGGCCTTCCAATTGGCCGGTTATCGTCCCCTGGTCTTGGCTGATTATAACCGTTGGATGGAAGCCTATTATCGGGAGGTAGGAATTCAAGACCTGTTGTACTGGGATGAGTTCTTCTGTCCCTTGCCCCATGCGGAGGCGGCCCGGATGTTGGAGACCGCAGGCTCTTTCGAACATCTCATCAAATCGGACTATTGCGGCGCCCGCGTCGGCAAGTACGCAGCCTCCACCGCATTGCGCCATCTCCGGGTCGGACGTCTCGATCTTACCGACGGGGCAGTCCGACAAGCCCTGTTGCCGTTCCTGAACCACGCCATGTCCTCCGCCAGGACGGCGCAAGAGATCGTCAAGCGGCTGGATCCGCACCTGGTGCTGTCGGTCGATCCGGGCTACAGCCCGCGGGGAGAACTCTTCGATGTGTGCCTGGCGGCCGGGATCGAGACCATCACCTGGAATGCGGCCCACAAAAACAATCAACTCATGCTCAAGCGCTACAGCTCCTCCAACCATGACGTGCACCCCGCTTCCTTGTCGAGGAAGACCTGGAACCACCTGAAGGCGAGGCCCTGGACCGAATCGGACAGGGAACGGCTGCGCCTTGAATTAGTCGGCAGTTACCAGAGCGGTGAGTGGTACGGTGAGGTCGGTACCCAGTTCCATGCGGCGCAGCAGGGCGCAGAGGAGATCCGGCGCACGTTGGGACTTGACGCAAGGAAAAAGACCGCCGTCATCTTTTCGCATATCTTCTGGGACGGCACCTTCTTTTACGGGACGGACCTCTTTGGAAGTTACGAAGAATGGTTTGTCGAGACCGTGAAAATTGCCTGCGCGAATCCCCGCGTCGATTGGATCGTCAAAATTCATCCCGCGAATATCGTCAAGAACGTCCGGGATGGAGTCGGGTCCGAGCCCTCTGAACTGACGGCAATCCGGTCGCTCGGCAGGACCCTGCCGCCTCATGTGCGGGTCGTGCAACCGGATAGCCGGATGAGCACCCTTTCCCTATACTCCGTGATGGATTACTGTGTAACGGTGCGTGGAACCGTCGGGATCGAGGCGGCCACCTTCGGGATTCCCGTGTTCACGGCCGGCACCGGTCGCTATGACAGGTTGGGGTTCACCATCGATTCGGAATCGCGGGCACAGTACCTGGATCGGCTGGCTCATATTCATGAGACTCCTCCTCTTTCAAGCGAGCAGCGCGAACTCGCAGAACGATTCGCTTACGGGCTGTTCATTGCGCGGACTTTCAGCCTGCGCACGGTGACCTTGGAATATCAGCGCGATGCCAAGGCGAGCTTGCAGACAAAGGTCAGTCTTCCGAGGGGGCAGGACCTGCGGGCGACCGCCGATCTCCGTGCCTTGGCCGATTGGATCCAAAGTGGAGAAGAAGACTTCATCACGCCGCTTCATTAGCCCGCTTCGGCAGTGCCGCGCTCAGCATCACCCCGCGAGGTCTTCGTCATGTGTGGAATAGCCGGTATGGTAGGGACAGAAGCTTCCTTGTGCGTCCGCGCCATGACGCAAGCCCTCGTTCATCGCGGGCCGGATGACGGCGGCTATTACGACGACCTACCGTCGAAGGTCAGCCTTGGTATGCGGCGGCTCAGCATTCTGGATCTTGAACATGGCCGGCAGCCGATGGCTAACCGGGACCGATCCGTCTGGATCGTCTACAACGGCGAGATTTTCAATTCACCGGATTTGCGGCGCCAATTGGAGCAGCGCAACCACCGTTTTGAGACGGCGAATTCCGATACGGAAACGCTGCTCCAGCTCTATGAGGAGAAACAGGAGGACATGCTGGCGGACCTGAACGGCATGTTTGCCTTCGTGTTGCACGACAAGAATCGCAATATCTTATTCGGCGCGCGCGATCGGCTCGGGATCAAACCTCTGTATTACACCAGGAATGGGTTGCCTTTCGCTTTTGCGTCCGAACTCAAGAGCCTGCTCAGAATGCCCGGAATCCTGCGCGATCTCGATCGTGCGAGTCTTTACCATTATCTGACCTTGCGTTTCGTGCCCGGAACGTCGTCCATCATCGAGGGCGTTTCCCGTCTCGCGCCGGGACATTGGTTTCGCTACGAGTTGGACGGAGGCCGGTTTGAGACACATTGTTATTGGCGGCCCTCCTTCTCGCCGCAGGAAGACAGATCGGCGGACGAATGGAGCGAGATCGTGCGAACGGAGTTGCGGAACGCCGTGCAGCGCTGGACCCTCAGCGACGTGCCGGTCGGCTGTTCGTTGTCCGGAGGGCTGGATTCCTCCAGCATTGTCGGGCTGCTCGCCGAAGCCGGCCATGCGCAACTGAAGACCTATTCGCTGGGGTTCGTCGGCGCGGGTACAGAGTCCCTCGATGAATTGCCGTTGGCCGCAAAGGTGGCCGAGCGCTGGGGGACCGACCACCATGAGCTGCGGTTGCAGCCGGAGGATCTGCTGCATGATCTGTTGAAAATGGTGTGGTCCTTGGACGAACCCTATGGCGGGGGATTGCCTTCCTGGTATGTGTTCCAGTTCATGCGCCGGGATGTCAAAGTTGGCATGACCGGAACCGGTGGCGACGAATTATTCGGGGATTATGGACGTTACATTGCCTTGGAGCGGCGGATTGCCGGTCACAAGGCGGAAACAGGCAGAGGCCATGTCGCGGCATGGACCGAAGTCTGCTGGCCGCTGGTCTCTTCGCTGGTCGACCGTCTTCCGCATGGAATCGGCGGGTTGCGGTCGCGCGAGCGGTGGAGCCACTGGCCCCTGGTCCGGCGAGATCCGTTCAGATGGGACTATGTGCAGGCCTTCTATTATTTCTCCGATGACATGAAACGTCGGGACATCTTCGCTGATCCCGCTGCAGCCCCGGTGCACGACACGGCCGAGTTGCTGCGGAGCTATTATCGGCAATCGGATAGCGCGCAGCCGCGGGATGCCTTGATGCACCTGGCGATGCGCACGCAGCTGCCGGAAGAATTTCTCTTCATGACGGATCGGTTTTCCATGGCGCATTCGCTGGAAGCGCGAGTGCCGTTCCTGGACCATTCCTTCGTGGAATTGATGATGCGCATTCCTCCTCACATTCGGACGAAACCGGACGATCCTAAGTATTTGTTGCGTCAGGCTGTGCGCGATCTGCTGCCGAATGAGCTGTTGCAAGCCCCCAAGCGCGGGTTCGTGATTCCGACCGCGCAATGGCTGCGTGGTCCATTGCGCCCGTTGGCCGAACGGTTACTCTCGCCGGCCAGGTTGGCCGGACAGGGACTCTTCCGGCCCGAGTTCCATGCGCAGTTCGTCCGCCCCCATCTGGATGGGCGGGCGGACTACCATCCCCAGATCTGGACCGTTCTCATGTTTCAAATCTGGCACAGCCTGTACATCGAACAGGCCCTCACGGATTGTCCGAGTTTCTCCTGGCGGGAGTTGTGTTAAGTCCTGCCGTTGTAGTCATATTCATGTAGTGAAAGAGGTTTCTCGTGAAGGCCTTTTGATTGCACGGGGAGGAGGCGGTGAACGGACGATGCATCGGAAGCACATCTCTGAATTAATCTGCGGAAGCGGACAACACAAGCTGGCGCTGAAAAAGGCCGCCATTGAGGAGCAGGGAGAGATCAAAGAGGGAGAATTGGCCTGCGCGGCCGGCTGTTGCATCGTGCCGATCAGAGGGTTCGTGCCTCGGTCTGGAGGTCGGCTGCGGCGCCGGACGTTTACCGAAATCAT
>JAJFBJ010000237.1 GCA_020697375.1 Nitrospira sp.
TACTCCACTATGCTGCACTGCAACATGGGGGCCGTGTGCCACCGCGTCAAGCACAAAGGGTCACTCCTGGAATGGCGGGTAACATCCCCGAGAAGCTCAGGCGGCATAGCGCATCGCCCGATGGGAGCCATGGGCTCCGAGCTTATCAGTCGCTGAATATGAAAAGCAGGCGCTTTAGATAGAGCGCTCGAACTGATTGCGGCGGACGCTGGTGTGAGACAGGTCATCAAGAGGATGTCCGCTACCAGCCCTGCGGAATAATGCCATCGACGACAATCGTGAGAACGAATGACCCGGAACCTGATGAATGGTATCGGCCGTGATGCCGACGGCTCCGGCATGACTGCCATGCGCACCCTCGCTTTTTTTGTTGATGCGGCAACCAAATTCATCGCCATATGTTGCACTGCACAATAACCATGGCGGCTGTGGCCAACGTGGCAGCAAGGGAGCGAAGCGCCGTCCTCAGCGAATGGAACGGCACGATGCTTAACACGATTTCCAACAGCCCAAGCCTGATCATCCCTGTCAAGGCGCTCTGGCACCGCCTGGTCGACAGCCTCGCCAACCGGCTCGAGGAGCGGCGCGCACAGGCTGAACTCGCATTGATGACGCCGCGTGAACGTTTCGACCTTGATGTCGCATGCGGCAACCTCGCGTGGTCGACACTCGCTCACACCGCGCAGCGCGGCGATACAAACCTGGCTGGCAACAAGGCAGGCCTTTAAAGCCCACAGAGTGCCGGAGAGAATCTCCGCAACAGCCGACAATACCCCGCTGTGAGCGTCGAAAGTTCAGGCCAGCGGGACTTGGGAGTGAAACGCCGCCCTGTAATCAATGGAGCGGAATAATGACTGGTTCAACCGAGACACTTTACCAGATCGAAGCAACTATCTCCGAACAGAATGATCAATCACATCGCAGTTCTATCTCTGATCATTGTGAACAGCGAGCGGCAGACAAATACGCTCTTAAGATTGGGCTCCTGATCCGGGCTGGAGCGGTAGCCGTGTTAGTGGCTGTTGGCTCATTAGCTCATTTGTTTCAGCTTTAAGCTGACGCCAATGACCGGCTTGGTGTTTGGCCGGCTAGGGATCAAGGATGGGGTGGTTTTACGCCTGGTGGAGACCGGAATGGAAGGTCGGCCATGCGGTGTCGATGTGATGAAGATCGACCGCCGCAGTGACCTCGGCGAGCTTGCGGATCTGACGCAAGCGGAGGGTACGCAGCTTCTGGCCCGAGTTCCCTCGCGATCGTCTTGTTTGTGCCGCCGCCAAGCAACCCATCCAGCACCTCTCGCTCGCGGGCAGACATGCCGTCATGCGTATGAAAAAAGGATAGCTCAGCGTCTTGGTGGGCAGCAGGAACTGGAATCGGTAATGCCTAGCCGCCCCAACGCTTAGTCGCCGCCTTCCGCGCAATCTCCGCCCGCCGCTCCGGCGTCATCTTCTCCGCGCGCCCTGCCGCCCTTGGCCCCCAGCGCCTTGGCGGCAGGATCTTTCCCGTCATCCTCCGGGGCGTCCGACCGGTCGATCTCGCCCGTAGCGATCTTCGCCCCCATGATCGTCGCGCCGATCACATCGCCCGGTCGCTTCCCGCCCTTCGGTCCCTCAGGCATGAGAGGGGCCTTTCACCAGCGACCCGATCAGTCGCAAGAGTGCTTGGTGTTGTGGTCCGTGCCCATTTTGGCTGAGGAACATTGCGAGTTCGATATCCGTGCTCTGTCCGCCAGATGCGGCGTTGGGACGGTGCGTGACAAACACTTCGTCGGACTCGTCATCACGGACGAGATGCCAACGATCACCATTGGCGCTGTGATACAACTCTCTCATATGATGCGTCACACGTTCCTCCATTGCATGCCTACCGCTAAGCATATGGGAATGACGGCGGCGGAGCGACAGCCGGTCGGAATTAATCGAGGCACTACCCGGCGGCGCACGGAGGTGCCGCCGCTCGCCGCCATCGGCAAGGCGCTGGAGGATATGCACCAACGCACGCCGCGTGGCGGCAGCTGGTGGAGCCGATCCTCAATCAAGAACCTGCTCGACCGTGCCCGGGAGCAGGGATACATGGGCACTGAATTTGCCGCCGCGCCGTGACCCTCTGCCCATGCTGAACCGATCCACGACCAGCGTGTTGGCGCATGGGATGGCCTGGGACAGGCTTTGGCTGACCGGGCATCGGTCCGCGTTGGGAGAAACAGCGATTGAGGCCTTAGCTCTTTGACCGCTCAGCGCCTTGGACGCCAGTCTCCGAACGCGACTTGTGCGACAAGGCCCTCTGGTGCCGGACCTCATCTCTATCCGCCACCAGGTTCCCGAGCGGGCGTTTTGCCTCGCCGTGTCTTCGGTCGTTCCGGGCTGCTCCCCCCAGCATCCGTCGGACGCCGGGATCGCGATGCCCGCATGCGTGGGGTTTTGCTTTCGCTGGCCACCTCATCGCTGGTGCGGACCGCCGAGTGCCACAGGACATAGGCGTTCTCGCGCCGGGCCTGGGTTTCCGGCAGCAGGGCAGGGGGTACTCGGCAATTTGGCTCTCCCGGTCGCGGACCCCAGCTTACCAGCCAAGCGCCCTGGTCGGCGAGGACGGCCAGCCGGTCGTGCCACAGGTCATCGGGGGTCACCCAGTGTGGATGGG